>DAHWNZ010000024.1:0-33557 GCA_027339635.1 Candidatus Dormiibacterota bacterium | reverse complement strand
GCGGGCTCGGCAAAGTGGCAGGCCCCTCGTGATCCACCAGAGCCAAAGGGATGGCGCTGCCTTGGATTGGGAGCTGCATCTGCGCGTCCGAATCGGCACCGAAGGGGTCCTCAGCCCAACCATCCAGCCAACCGCCCGGCGGCACCTGCGAGAGGGGCGGGTCTACGTGGAGGAGTTCGTGGAAGGGGCTGCGCCGCGCACAAGAAGGGACGCAACGGAGGCCCTTTCCACGGTCGACCGCCTCCACCAACTCACTGTCGGCCATCACCAGCGCCCCGGCTTCCTATCTACCCGCGCCCTCCTTGAGGCAGATTGCGGTGGCGACGTGGATCTCACCGACGTCCCTCAGGAGATCCGCTCGGTCCTGCGCCGAGGCTGGAGCCTGCTGCCGGCGAGGCCCCAGTGCGTCATCCACGGGGACCTGCGCCGGGAGAACATCCTAATCCGGGATGGCCGCTGCGTCCTTCTGGACTGGGATGAGTCCCGAGTCGACTCCCCATTCCTGGACCTGGTGGACCTGCGGGGCTGGGACCCCCCGGCCGGGCGTGCTGTTCTGCGCGCCGAGCTTGAGCTGGCGGCGTTGGCGTGGGAGACCGCGTCGTCTTGGCGGCTCGAGCCACCGTATGCCCGCAGGTGCCTGCGCCGGTTACGCGCTCGGTTCGCAGCGGTCGCGGACTCACGGATGTGAGCGAAACGACTACGAACTCACCACAGCGCTACTGTCCGGGGGTGTCGGTGGGTGAGCAGTCGCCGGTCCTTGGTGACGAGTCGGCAGCCAGTTTCTATAGCCGTCGCGTAGATGAGCCGGTCCGCAGGATCACCAGGGAAAGATGGGGGTAGAGTCACAGCGGTGGCGGCGATGGCCGGGGTGATGCCATAGGTCCTCACCAGCCCGGCAAGATCTTCGAGCCACGATCGGATGGGAACTGCCACCGAGATCCTCTGGTGCCTGGCGAGCCATGCCAGCTCGAACCACGAAATCGCCGAGACCGCGAGCTCCCCGGCCGCCAGCACCGCCTGTTCAGCCGCAGGACTCAGGCGCTCCGGCTCGGCTGACCACCATTGGAGGACGTGGGTGTCCAACAGGACCGTGGTCACGATAGCTCCCAGCGGGTGTCGGTGCTGAACAGTTCGTCGTCCGCGGCCGCAGTCATGGCTACTTCGCTGAATTGTCCCCGCAGCGCGCGAGGCCCCCGGGCGGGCACCAGGCGCGCCACCACTCGCCCATGTTTGGTGATCTCGATCTGCTCTCCGGCGGCAACCTCTTCGAGGAGCGCCAGCATCTTGGCCTTTACCTCGGTAGCGCCCATAGTTCTTACCATATGGTCACTATAGTAGTCATTTCTCACCGCGTGAACTCAGAACGGTGTCCGACCCTCGATGGGACCAGTTCGGCACCGGTCACGCCAAGCACGAACTGACTGGGGCCGAATGTGCTCGCACCCTAAGAGCCAGCACCGCCCGAGCCGCCAGCTTCTGCCCACGGCGGCTCAGAGAAATCGGACCGCAGCTGCGCGCGGCACCGGCAGTCCTGCAACTCTGACCCAGCACCGACGACCCTTTCCCCACCGCTGGCACGTCCGCATCATGGCGACGGCGGATGCCGGAATATGGCGATCTCGCACCTTCATGGTGCCGGGCGTCGCCAGGGATGTGCACCCGACCGACTTGGATGCCTTGCTCCCGGCGGCCTGAGCGCGTGCGCGCGGACTGCAGCGGTTGCGACTTCACGAGCGCACCAAACCGAGCGGTAGCCGAAGTACAGCTCGCGACCGCCGTGGTCGGCGCGCAGTTCCAAGCGCTTCTAGTCAGAGTGAAAATAGGGGATGGTCGCTTCCTCGGGGGCAAAGTTGGCCGGGTTGACATGCACCGCCCCTCGCAGCTGGCTGCGTGGCGGTTGGCGGGAGGTTGCTGCTGCCCTTAGTGATCGCCCGCTGACGCTCCGCCCAGACCTAATGACCGTGATCCGGCCGGGCCCTGGTGCGCCGGTCCAGACCTGCGCATTCGAGATATCCCGGATGGGATCCCATCAGCGACACCACCGCGCTCATGCGCTGGTACGAGAGGAGCGGTCTCGAATTGGGACGACCCCCGCTTCCTCCCGGTGACGGGTTGGAACTCTACCTCATCCACCAGTTGAGCGGCCTGCGGCGACCACGCTGTCAGCCCGGGCAGCGCGCGATCGACGCCTGCGCTCTGGCGATGGGGCAGGCGAGCGCTTACAGGCCCAGCCCACCTGCAGGGAGCGCGGCCGCCCCGCCGATCCTCCCGAGCCCGGCAGGGGTACTTTAGACGCGGCTTGGATGGTCCCTGGGACCGCCCCGGGGCGCCCCACCAGTCCCGTGATCGGGAGTCGTGTGCAGAATTCGAACCGGGTCGTGGCGCGTGTTCTCCAACCAGCCGTGGCACCGGCGGCCGCGCGTTGCATACCTCCAACACGAGATGCGGCGACGAGCTGCATCAGAGTTCGCGGTAACGATGCCCTCGATGGTCGGCAAAGGCCCGAACCCCGATCAAATGGTAGGGTGCCCAACCCGCGAGCAATATTCGGTGACTCAGGCCCTCTGCCTGCGCTCCGGGACCGGTATCAGACCTCGGGCCCACTCCCCGGCCTGATCCTGATCGCCGAGCGCTCCGCCACGGGCGGGCGACATGTGCTGGCCCCGGGGCGAGCGGTCGGAGGCAGGTCGGGATCCAGCAGGCCGGTCAAATCTGCCAGGAGGTGCTCAAGCGCGTCCGGGCGAAGGTGATAACAGTGCCAGTGGCCGTCGGTGCGCTCGCTCACCAGACCCGCTTGCACCAGGGTGCGGAGATGGTGAGAGGCCAGAGCAGTCGTGATTCCGACCTGTCCTGCCAACACCGACACGCACTCCTCGTGATTGCGCAGTTCCCAGACCACTCTTCTGCGCACCGGGTCCGCGAGTGCTCGCATGGCTGGGGTCAGCCAGGCAGGGTGGGTCGCCATCCGCCAAGCCTACTTGGAATCACCATCCGACGAACCTCCGCTGATCCGTCTTCGGACTGGCGACGAACCAGTAATCAAACCAGCGCTTGAATTGGCCGCCGCCGGGCTGCTCGCCGCATTCTTGAGTCGGGGGAGATCACCATGGCACGTGCGGACATCATTGCGACCTGCACCACGGTGGCGCGATCAAGCAACGACCAGCGCGCCAGGGTCATCTTGCTCGCCGCACTCGGTCTCTTCATATCCGGCTACAACAACTTCATCATCGGGCTGGCGCTGCTGCAGCTTCGCCCCGAGTTCCACCTCGCAGCCTCGAGCAGTGGAGCCGTGGCCGCTGGGACCTTGGCTGGGATGCTGGTTGGAGCGCTGACTTTGGGCCGCCTCGCCGACCGGCTGGGGAGGAGGCCCGCTCTTTGGCTGGACCTAACCTTGGTCGTGGTCTTCGCCCTCACCTGCGCCGTGGTGCAGTCCCCGGCCGAGCTCGTAATCGCGCGCTTCTTGCTGGGCACAGGCATCGGCGCTGGGTATCCGATCGGCGCCTCTTTCGTAGCTGACGTCAGCCCGGCACGGTGGCGGGGGCGCCTCATGACCCTCGCCTTCGCCGGATGGGGTGTGGGGGCATTCTGCGCAGCCCTGATCGGCTGGCTCGTGCTTCGCGAACCCACCGGCGGCCAGGGTTGGCGGCTAATGCTCGCTTCGGGCGCCGCTCCCGCGCTGCTGGCGCTGCTCCTGATCGGGATTGCAAGACTGCCAGAGTCACCCCGCTGGGCGGGAACCCGGGACAAGCCAGCAATGCCGGTTCAGGTCCTGCTGCAACGGCCGCTTCGACGGTTGACCATGGCCGCCACTCTGCCCTGGTTCCTTATGGACCTCTCCGTCTACGGGGTCGGCCTGTACACCCCCACCATCTTGCTGAGCCTGGGCTTCCACAGCCCCCCCATGGTCGCTGTGGGCACCGTGCTGCTCTCGATCTTCACCTTGGCCGGCTTTGCGGGCGCTGCCGCCGTCATCGATCGGGTTGGCCGGCGCCCGCTGCAAATCATTGGATTCCTGGCGATGGCAATCACCCTGGTGGGGATCGCATTCACCGGCACCCACCCCAGCCCTGTCCTGCTCTTAGGCCTCTTCGGTGGCTTTCAGGTCGGATCTAACATGGGCCCAAATACCACCACCTGGATCGTGCCTGCCGAGCTGTTCCCGACCCGACTGCGCGCGACCGGCCAGGGCTCGGCAACCGCGTTCTCCCGGCTCGGTGCCGTGGCTGGCGTTCTGGGACTGCCTTTGCTGGTGGTGGCCCTGGGACTCAGGACAACGCTGATGCTCGCAGCCGCGTCGAGCCTGCTGGGGATGACGTTGACGATCGGGCTCCTTCCTGAGACCGCTGCCCGCGAGCTGGTGGACTGACCGGGACGGCCCACTTTCGTGCATGATGAGGAAGGTCGCGTGCAGCTGGCGCGCCCGGGCAACGGCGGACCTCACGATCACGCCGCCAGTAGTGGAGGCGGCCCACGGTCCGGGTCTTGGTCTGCACCGCGACCACGAGCGGGCTCAGTCTCCAATCGGGCGGGGCCCCAACCAGCCTGAAGCCGGCTTGCGTATCCGGCCAGTCACGGCGCTCCTCGGCAGCGGCGATGTGGCGCTCACGCTCGCGCCGATACTTCGGCGACTAGTGGTTTGACCAGTTGGGAGGGCTCCGTTGGCCGACAACGGCCTTGGTCCAGATCCGCCTGCATGGCAGGGGCCGACCTCCGAGGGTCGGCCATGCGTCGAGGTCGGTCGACCGCTCCTCCGTCGTGGGCGTTTGCGGGGACCAACCTGCCCGCCAATGGGGCGAGCGGTGGAGTGCTTCCCTTCTCCGCCCGCGATAGGCGGTGGACCCGCTAACTACCGCCCGATCGGCCCCTTCGATAGGTTCAACTTACGTGACTCGCACAATCGTCTTCGCACTCACCCGACAGCGGCTTTGGGCCCGAGTCCGGCGGCAGCTGGGGCTTGGCTCGGATGAGGAGGCGCAGCGGGACCATCCGATCACCCCGCACGGACTTACCTCCCGGTTGCCAGCTGGCCCAGACATGCGGCCCGATTCCCCTGTGCCAGGACCACCGGCCCAAGGGCACCGTGGGCAAACGTCTGGCCGCGCCGTCGCCCACCGCTCAGCGCCCGAGGTGCGCGCTCTGGGCCGGGCCGGTTGGCGCCGCCGGCTCTACAGCGGGACGGTCCTGGCGGCCACCATAAGCCCATCACCAGGCGGTCCGAACAGCCGGTCTCCGGCGTCGCCGAGTCCCGGGACGATGTAGCCTCTCTGGTCCAAAGCGGCATCGACCGCGGCGCAGACGACATGAACCTCGGGCATCTGGGCGGCGAAGGAGCGCAGCCCCGGCTCCGATGCCACCAGGCAGAGGGCCGTGATGCGGGCTGCTCCGCGGCTGGCGATCAGGCGGCATGCCTGCGCCAACGATCCTCCCGTGGCGAGCATCGGGTCACAGACGACGGCGCGCCGCGCGGACAGGTCTGCAGGCAAGCCGTCGAGGTAGCACACGGCATCGAGAGTCTCCTCGTTGCGCTTGAGCCCGAGATGGGCGACCTCGCAGTTTGGTGCCACCTGCTGCACTCCCGGAACCATCCCGAGGCCGGCCCTGAGGATGGGTACCACCAAGACCTCCTCCTCGATCGCCAGCGCCGAACCCGGCCCCACCGGGGTGCGGATGGTGTGAGCGGAGGTGCTCAGATCCGCAAGGGCCTCGTAGGCCAGGAACATTGAGATCTCGGCCATCAGGTTTCGGAAGCGGTCCCGACCCGTGCCCTCATCCCGCAGCTGACCCAAGCGCTGGGCCACAGATGGGTGGCCCACCACTGTCAATCTAGAGTCCATGAGAAAACATGATGCCGGTTCGACACTCGTTGGTGGTGGTCGTCCGAGGAAGCGACCCTCGTTGTCGGCAGGGCGCAGCGCCGGAGCCGTCCCGCCAGCCCCATCCTGCCGGGTGCAGACCTGGGCGGTCGCCGGCAGGCCAGGGCCCCACCGACCAGTTGGGGACTCGGGTCGCCTGCCGCAGCTGCGTTGATCCACGGAGAAGACCGTGTGCCTGACCGTGTGGGCCCCACCATCAAGCTCCGCTCGAGAGCTCGGCGACGGCGACCTCCAGGTCATCACAGCCCTCCGCCACTTGGTGCGAGATGATGGTGGCCGGGCACGGGGTCCGAGCGCGGCTGCAGGGCCGGGCGGTCGCAAGCCGGCCCTGGGGCAAGGAAGCAGGGAGCTTGGTCGCTGTTGGCAAATTGACAGCGCGGGAGGTTCGAGATGAAGTTCGTGTCGACTGTGACCCTGGGCGAGTCGTTCGAGGGGGCCTGTGAGAGAGTCGTGGCGGCCTTCGGAGAGCAGGGGTTCGGCGTGCTGACCACGGTGGATGTCCAAAGGGTGCTCAGGGAGAAGCTGCAGCAGGCGATGGAGCCATATCGAATCTACGGAATCTGCAATCCGACGCTCGCCTCAGAGGCACTTGCGGTTGAGCCCCAGGTTGGGGTCATGCTGCCCTGCACGGTGGTGGTGCGGCAATCCAATGGAGTGTCCGAGGTAGTGGTGTTGCGTCCCGCCGTGATCAGAGAGCTAGCCCCGGACAGCCGCCTGCAGCCGATCATGGACGACGCGACCCGGCGGGTGGAAGCGGCAGTGGGTTCACTTGTCGGGGAGGACCGGGCAGGGGCCCGCTAGGGGATCCCTTCGCCGCCCTCCTCACAGCCGACGCAGGTCCCCCTGCAGCTCAACGGCCGCCGCGAGGGTGTTGGTGACCGTTCCATACTTGCGGATGTTGTGGTGCAGGAGCGCCAGTCGATGCTCGGGCTCGTCCGAATCGACCAAGACCAGGTAGCTGGCGCGCATCATGACCGGCGGCGAGGACTGGCGCTCGAATTCCACCGATACTGTCGCCTCCCGGTAGTCGAATCCGAGGATCCTGGAGAATCGCTCCACGTTTTTGGAAAGGCAGGCGGCCAGCGCCGTTGCCAGGATGTCGGCCGGTCCCGGCAGCCCCGCGGCGTCCTCCTGGCCGGCCTCGAGAGCGATCGACCAGCCGGTGCCCCGGGCGCGAGCAGCACCCCCTTTGGCCACATTCGCGACGACCCGATAGACGAACGGCCCAGGATCCACTGGCTGCCTTCGCAAACGGGAAGGCCGGGGAGCGGCCTCCAGAGAGGACTCCCCGGCCCGGTCGCGAAGGGTGAGCTTGCCAGCGGTCAACCCGCCACCGTCATGGTGCCAGCCATGTAACCCTGCATCCCCATCGGAGCACCCATGCCGCCCGCGCCATTACCGCAGGGGTCCATGCACTGCCACTGATAGGAGCCGGGCTTGCCCGTGTGGATCACGAAGGTTATGCGGGACTGTCCCGCCATGGGTACGTTGATGTGGAGCTGAGGGATCGTCAGGGTGTGGGCCACCAGGGTGGGGGCGAGGTAACTCATGGTGTGCACCGCCCCGACCGTCGTGTTGGGAGCCTGCGGGTTGATGCCCTGCACCTGCATGGTGCCTCCCACCGTCCCCGTCACCTTGGAGTACTTGACCAGAGCGCCTGTCAGTGGCGTCGCGGTGTCGAAGTCGGTGACCGTAACCTTGACCGTGGAATAGGCGGGAACCGTGAAGTCAGATGGCACGTAGGCCGGGCCGAGGGCCCCTTGGCCCATCATCTGCCCGGTGACGATGGAGAGGTTGAGGGTCGCGGCCGCCGTCCCGGTCGACGCCGATGCGGGCACCGCCGCCTGCGAGATCTTGAGGTGGCCGCCCCAACCGGAGGCATAACCCCCGATCAGCACGACTGCGGACATGAGTACGGCCACGATCGCCGCGCCGAGCACCCACATGCCCGGCTCACGTCCCTCGGTTGCCAGCTGCCGCCGGTTGTCACTGATCACTTTCGACTCCTTCGCTAAATCCCGGATGGCTGCTATCTATCCTGAGTCGGCCCGGGCAGCGGCATAAGGGGGGTAACCGCAGGCTGCCGTAGGTGGATCCACCCGGGGGCGTGCCATATCCGCCGGCCCGACGGGAGGGCTATGCTCAAGATGGCTCAGGGCGAAGATGCGAGATCGGGAGACTCAGGGATGCGAATTGGGATATTGACCGGTGGCGGGGACGCGCCCGGCCTGAACGCCGCGATCCGGGCGGTGGCCCGGAGAGCGTGGGCCGACGGGCACGAGGTCCTCGGGGTCCACAATGGCTGGGCGGGGCTCGTGAACGCTGGCGGAGTTCAGCCGCTGGACGCGCATCAGGTCTCCGGCGTTCTCTCAGTGGGGGGGACACTGCTTGGGACTTCAAGGGTGAACCCCGTGTCAGACCCAACCGCCATGGCGGCGGTGACAAGCCATTTCCGGGATGCTGGGTTGGACGCGCTGGTGGCTATGGGGGGTGACGACACCCTTTCAGTGGCAAAGGCGCTGGCCGACGGCGGTCTTCCGGTGGTGGGAGTCCCGAAGACAATGGACAACGATCTGCAGGGCACCGAGTACTGCATCGGTTTCGACAGCGCGGTCGCGATCGTCGCCGAAGCCTTGGATCGTCTGCACACTACCGCGGCCGCCCACCATCGCGTGATGGTTGTCGAGGTGATGGGGCGCGACACGGGATGGGTGGCGATGATGGGCGGCCTCGCCGGCGGGGCCGACCTGATCGTCATTCCCGAATTCCCGGTGGATTTGGATTCGATCGTAGCCCACCTTCGCGGCCGGCGGGAGCGCGGCCGAGACTTCAGCATCGTGGTTGTTGCCGAAGGAGCCAGTGTCGGCGGAGTCACCGGGGAACCGGCCACGGACGGGCCCCGAGACGCCTTTGGCCACCTCCTCCTCAGTCGCCGCGGGTTGGGGCCCCAGCTGGCGGACCGCATTGAGGTTGAGACAGGGTTCGAGACTAGGGTGACAGTCCTCGGCTATACCCAAAGAGGCGGCGCTCCGACGGCCTACGACAGAATCTGGGCGACCAGGGTCGGATCCGCTGCCTACGATCTGGTGGTGGCCTCGGGATTCGGCTCTATCCCTGTCAAGAGGGGCGACGACGTTGCGGTGACCGGGCTGGCCACGGTCGTGAAGGAGCAGAGACGGGTCCCCGAAGAGCTGTACCGCCTGGCTCAGGTGTTTTACTGACCCCGCCCCCATCGCGCCCCGAGCTCACTACCATGACCTCCGCCTGCGGTCGAGATCAGCTCAACCTTGCCGCTCTATGAGTCCTCGGCCGCCATGTCGTCCAGCCCGTCCAGGAGGTCATCATGTCCGACCACGACCCCGCTCCCAGCCCCGAATTCGACTCGCTCGCAAACCTGGCCGCCCCCCAATCGCGGATGGACCGGGCCCTTGGTTATGTGCCCCGAATTCTCTCCAGCAAGCCCCACATCTTCTTTCTTTTGGCACTCGGCATATACCTGGTGGTTCTCCCCTTGGTGGGCGTCGCGGTCAGCGCCAAGGCCGAGCTGATCGGGGGGAACTACACCAACGTCACGAGTGACATCGGCGCCTGCATCGCCGCGGGCGGCACCCTCCACCTCATCCGTCAGGCCCGACGCCGCCACCGCCTGGAGGAAGAGCGGTTGCAGCTGACCCGCCAGATGCACCGGCTGCTGTTCCGGGTCCACGCTGCGGACGCCACCGCGCTGGCCGAGGACGACCCGGCCTAGATCGTGCCCAGTGCCCTCGGGCACTACCTCCCGTGGCACCGCCTGCCCAGGGCACGACTCATCCCGCCAGCACCCAGGCGGCCCTTCAATCAGGCCGACCGGACAGGGCCTGCCACCCGGTCCGACCGATGCCACGGGCAACGTGAATCGACCATGGTGGTTCCCGAACGTCTGTATCATCCGATGACCAGCCGCGCTTCGAAAGAGGGGCACCGGCACGACCGCCCGCGGCCCTGCCGGACAGCGCTGCCGATGTGAGGAGACGATGGCTGTGAAGTTGGGCGGAGGCGTCGCGCGGTCAAGCGCTGGATACCTGAGCGCTCTGCGCCCCAGTCTGCCGCCGCGAGTCTGGGTGGTGGTCGCGGGCGGTGCCATATCGGCGCTTGGAAACGGCTTTGTCATGCCCTACGGATCGATCTACCTACATGTGGTCCGAGGCCTGCCCATCCCCATAGTCGGCGGCATCCTGTCCCTCTCCGCCCTGGCGTCCCTGCTCATGTCGGCCGCGGGGGGTTCCCTGGTCGACACCGTCAGTCCCAAGGTGATGATCCTGGCTGGATTGCTGCTGCAGACCGCGGGATTCGGGTACCTCGGTTTCGTGGTGAACCTCCCGGAGGCCGCTGGGGCGATGACCCTGATCGGGGTCGGCGCCGGATGCTACTACCCCGCGATCGCCGCCCTGCTCGCGGCCATCACCACCAGGGAGCAGCGGACATCCGCGGCCTCACTGCAGTATGCGGCCAACAACCTGGGGATAGGCCTGGGGGCCATCCTCGGTGGCGTGATCGTATCCACCAGTCGACCAGACACGTTCACGGCCGTGTACCTGATTGACGCGGCGACCTTTGTCGCATTTGCCACGCTGGCCGCCATCATGGTCCCAGCCGGACGCCACGCCAGACATGCGCTCGAGAGGTCGGGGTATGTGGCAGTACTGCGCGACCTGCGCTTCATGGCGGTGGTGGTCTTCAACGGCGTGGTGGTGATATCCGGCTACTCGCAGCTCGACAGTGCGGTCCCGCTCTACGCTCGGGTGTTTCTGGCAGTCCCCACAGCCGCGATCGGACTGATGCTGGCGGCCAACACCAGCTTCATAGTGCTGGCTCAGCTGCCTATCGCTCGAGCCGTCCGCCGACTGCCGCGGACCCAGACCATGGCACTGTGCGCCACGGTGTGGGCGCTGGCCTGGATGATCGGGGAGTTCGCGAGCCTGCAACACGGCCTGGCGGCGGCCGCATGGCTCGGAGTGTTCGCTGTGACGTTCGCGTCCGGAGAGTGCTTGCTCAGCGCGACCATCGGACCACTTGTCGCCGACATGGCCCCCCCTGCCGCCCGCGGCAGGTACATGGCGACGTTCAACCTGTCATGGTCGGTGGGCCTTCTGATCGGACCCAGCGTGGGCGGCCTCTTGGTGGGGTCCTTTCTGCGCCCCACGATGTGGTTGATATGGGCTCTGGTGTCACTCGGCCTGGTGGCATTGGCCCGGTTCCTCGGTCGCGTTTTGCCACGTTCGGTCAACCTGCCCCCAGCGCTGACCAGATGATCGAATTCTCCAAGCGGGGTATCCCCTTCGTTACCCCTGATGCGCTATCCTCGGTGGCGTGAGCGAGAAGTTGGAAACGGCACGGATGCTGCTTCCTGAGTGGAGTGAGTCTGACGCTGCCCTACTTGCGCGACTCTCGGCGGACCCGAAGGTGGTCAGGTATATCGGAGACGGAGCGTGCTGGTCGCCGGAGAAGGCCGCTGACGTGTCGCTGGGGATGGTCGAGCATTGGCGAGCGAACGGGTTCGGTTGGCGCGTCGCGGTCGAGAAGCAGTCGGGCGAGCCGGTCGGGTTCGCCGCGCTGAACTACCTGGGCGAGGGAACAGCCGGGCTCGAACCGGACGAGTTCGAGATTGGTTGGTGGCTGGTCCCGACTGCGTGGGGTCGCGGGTTCGCCAGCGAGGGCGCTCGCGCCATCTGTCTGGAGGCGTTCACGCGGGTCGGCGCGCCAAGCGTCGTTGCTCGCCTGCAGCCGGACAACCGCGCGTCGGCGCGAGTGGCGGAGCGGCTGGGGATGTCGCTTGAATTCGATACGACCGGCCGGTTCGGCGAGCGGGTTGCCGTCTATCGACTGCTCGCTGCCGACTGGTCAGAACGTGGTGGCGCTGAGCGAGGTGCTGCGGCAGCCGCGTGAGGCGCGGAACCTGCGCGGCGGCCGGGACTACCCGCGCAACTTCCCGGAGTTCCTTGAGCGCTTCGCAAGCGAGGCAGCCTGCCTGACCTACCTGGAGGGGCTGCGGTGGGGCGAGCGGTTCGTGTGCCCGCACTGCGGCGTAGTCGATGGCGGGTACTGGCGGATGCGCGACGGCTGGCGGCGTTGCGCGGCGTGCCGTAAGGAGTGCTCGGTGACCTCCGGGACCATCCTTCAGGGCACGCGGTACCCGCTTCAGACCTGGTTCCACGTGGCGTGGTACGTGGTCGCGCAGAAGAACGGCGTCAGCGCCCTCGGGCTCCAGCGCGTGCTCGGCCTCGGCTCGTACAAGACCGCGTGGGCGTGGATGCACAAGCTCCGCCGAGCGATGGTCGTCCCCGGCCGCGACCTACTGGCCGGTCCCGTCGAGGTCGATGAGACCTTCGTCGGCGGGGTCAAGAGTGGAGCGCGCGGGCGCGCGACCGACGGCAAGGCCGTCGTCGTCATCGCCGTGGAGGCGCGCGACAGCGGCCCCGGCCGTGTTCGCATGCGCCGCATCAACGACACCAGCCAGGCGTCGCTCACCCCGGTGGTCGAGGACTTCGTCGAGCCGGGCTCCGAGGTGCAAACCGACGCCTGGGGCGGCTACAACGAGCTCGACCGGATGCGGGCCTACTCGCACGTTGTCAGCAACCTCTCCGAGTCCGGCGAGCCGGCGCACGTCTCGATGCCGCACGTCCACCGGGTCGCCTCGCTGTTCAAGCGCTGGCTGCTCGGTACCCACCAGGGCGGCATCGCCTGGCAGCAGCTCGACTACTACATGGACGAGTTCACCTTCCGCTTCAACCGCCGGCACTCCCGCTACCGCGGGCTGCTCTTCTACCGGCTGATGGAAGGAGTCGTGGCCACGACCCCGAAGCCATACGGAGAACTCATCACCCGTGTCAAGGCGGCACGCGAAGCCGCCCGAAGCGGCGTCACCAGGTAAAAAAAACCGCATCTTCAATCGCGGCGGGAAATCGAGGTACTAAAGGGGATACCCCACTTCTCCAATAGTGGCTAACCCCCATGAGGAGGCGGGCTCACGACCGCCGCCTCACGGGGCTGACTGCTGGTGAGCTGTAGCTTGTTTGCCCACTGAGATGAATGGCGAGATCTCGACGGCCCCACCCCCTCCGCGGTCCCGCCCCCCGGATGAGACCGATCCATGTAGAATCGCTGACACAACCGAATAGCCCTTCGGGCGAATGGGAATCCGGTGCGGGACGCGGTCCCAAATCCGGAGCTGTCGCGCAACTGTGAGCGGGGAGCCCCAGCCAACGTGCCACCGGAACCAGGTCCGGGAAGGCGGTGTGGGGCATGGATCCGCGAGCCAGGAGACCGGCCCGACCGGGTGAGAACACCCCCGCGCGCAACGGGAAGGAAGGCCTCTGACGGCAGGCCCAGTTTTGGCGTGGGGTCCAAGCGGCCGTCGGGAGGTGGAGACGATGAGGTCGTCTCAATGGGCCAGCGCGATTCTGGCCCCGGTGATGGCGGCAGCCCTGCTGGCGGGCTGCGGCGCAACCTCGCAGAAGGCTGCGACAACCAGTGCCCAGTGTGGCAGTGGGCACCACGTCGAGATTGTCGTGGAGCTCGCCAACAAGAAGGTGGTGGACGGGTGCGCCAGCTTCAAGGGACCTGAAGTCCCGGCGGAGACAGCGATGAGCCGCAGTGGCATCGAATTCGCCAAGGAGCACTTCAGCTACGGCGACGCAATCTGCCAGATCGACCACGAGCCGAAGTCCTACACCAGCTGCTTAGCCTCCGGGCAGCCCTACTGGGCGCTGTTCACCTGGAGTGGCAAGGGCCCTTGGAAGGCGGCCCAGGTGGGTGTCTCCGACATCGAGCTCCGCCCCGGGGACGCTCTCGGCTGGCACTTCGGGACGGGTTCACCCAGCGCTCCGCCGAGGCCCCCGGCGGACAGCTGACCCCCAGTGAACCCCCGCGCCCTGCTGATCTGGGTGGGTGCAGTTCTGTTGCTCTCGCTGGGGAGTGAGGACCCGGTGTACCGGGTCCTCACCCTCGTCGCCGCGGCACTCATGCTGCTGCGGGCGCGCCGGCCGGGAACGGCCGTCACACCGGCTTTGCGCTGGGTGGGGTTGGCCGGACTGATGGCCATAGGCTTCAACTTCCTCTTGAGCCACACGGGACAGGATGTGGTCGTTGCCCTGCCCGCCTGGCTGCCTGCTGTGGGCGGTCAGCTCACTTGGGAGGGAGCCGCCTACGGGGTGGATGTGGCCCTAGGCCTCACGGCCTGTCTTCTGGCCGGCCTGACCCTGGCGGTGGCCACCGAACCCCAGCAGCTGGTAGACGCGCTTCCCAATTCTCTGCATCGCACCGGAGCCGCGCTGGCAGCCACCACCACCCTGCTCCCGCGCCTGCGGAGCAGCTTTCTAGCGGTCAGAGAAGCGCAGAGCGTGCGGGGATGGCGGCCGCGAGGCCCCAGGTCCTGGAGAGCGGTCGCTGTTCCGTCGGTGCTGTCGGCGATCGAAGGTTCGGTGCTGCTGGCTGAGGCGATGGAGTCCCGGGGGTTCGGGCTCGCGCGCCGGACCTCGGTGTGGCCGACGCCCTGGACCAGGGCGGACAAAATGCTGGCGGCAGTCACCGCGGCCGCCGGCGCACTTTTCATGACGGCAGTTGTCTTGGGGCTCGTGGGAGGGTGGGAGCCCTATCCCACACTCCAGCTGCCAGGAGTCGACTGGCTCCCGACCGCAGGAGGATGTCTGCTCATCGTGGCCGCCTTCTGCGCATGACATCCATCGCCGGCTTCTGTCAGTTCAGCTACTGGTACCCGGACTCCAGCCGCCCCGCCCTCGATCAATTGACCCTTGAGCTGGAGGAGGGAATGACACTGCTTGAGGGCGAGTCGGGCAGCGGCAAATCGACGCTCCTGCGCTGCCTCAATGGACTCGTGCCCCACTTCTATGGAGGCCGCGCCGGGGGCACGGCGGTCGTTCTCGGGCGGGATCTGCGCCGTCAATCCCCGAGATCTCTGGCAGACCGCGTCGCCGTGGTCTTTCAAGAGCCCGAGACCCAGATGGTGATGCCCATCGTGGAACAGGAGGTAGCGTTTGGCCCGGCAAACCTCGGGCTGCCCGCACCTTCGGTGCGAGCCAGGGTCCAAACCGCCCTCGCGGCCATGGAAGTGTCACACCTGGCGGGCCGTCCGGTTGCTGGGATCTCAGGCGGAGAACGACAGCGCGTGGCCATCGCGGGAGCCCTCGCCATGGCCCCTCGCCTGCTCATCCTGGACGAGCCAACCTCTCAGCTGGATGCCCTAGGGGCCATCGCGCTGACCAAGGCTCTGGAGGCCCTCGAGGGGCAGGGGGTCGCTGTTCTGGTGGCCGAGCATCGGGCTAAGCGGCTCCCATCCGCCCGCGCCCGACGCGTCGCGCTGGCCAAGGGTCGGCTCAGCTCCTCACCAGCGCCAGTGACCTGGCCGTCCCGGGCCGCTCGAAGCGCGAACTTCGGTGAGGTGGCATGGTCATCGGACCAGCTTGCCGTCGGGCACGGGGACCCCGTCCTGGAGGACATCAGCCTCAGCTGCCGGAGTGGAGAGGTCGTGGCCGTAACCGGTCCAAACGGCTCCGGAAAGACGACCCTGCTAAGGACTCTGGCCGGCCTGATCCGGCCGATCTCCGGGCGGGTGGACCGGCGACCGGGCAGGAGCGCCTACCTGCCTCAGGATCCGGGGGCGCTGCTGCACCAGCCGACCGTACTGCGAGAGGTCACCCAGACCGCGCGCTGGCTGCATCTGGCAGCCGATCCCGAGGCAATGCTGGAGCAGTTCGGGATCGCGGACCTAGCCATGTGCGACCCCCGCGACCTTAGCACCGGCCAGCGTCAGCGCGTGGCCCTGGCCGCGATCCTGATCGGCGAGCCTGAGATGGTGTTCCTTGACGAGCCGACAAGGGGCGCCGATCAGGCGTCTAGGCGAAGATTGCTGACTTCCATAGACCACCTGGCCAACCTGGGGTGCGCGGTCATGGTCGCTACCAGCGATGAGGAGTTCGCCTGGCAGGTCGGAGACTCCACCCTGGTGGCCGAGGAGCGCCACCTGACCGTGGCGGCGAGGAAGCGCCCTTGATCCTGGTCCTGCTGAGCATGCTGGGCATGGGCCTCTTCCTGTGGCCGTTCTCGGGTCTGGGCCTGCCGGCGACAACTCCTGCTCTGGTGATCGGCCTCGGCACCGCCCTGGGGCTTCTTATCTTCGAAGTCGGGACCAGGAGGATGGACTCGCGGTCCTTCGCCCTGCTGGCAGCCCTGAGCGCCGCCGACGCAGCCCTGAGAGCGGCTCTGGTGACTGGCATCGGTGGCTTCAGCCCCATCTTCTTGCTGGTGCTGTGCGGCGGCTATGCCCTGGGTCCTGAGTTCGGCTTTCTGGTGGGGGCGGGATCGCTGCTGAGCTCGGCCCTGGCCACCGGGGGACTGGGCCCGTGGATTCCGTATCAGCTGTTCGCGCTTGGCTGGGTGGGGATGGTGGCCGGCCTGGCAGGCAGCTGGCGCCGAGGCCGCAGGCCGGGGGCAGTGGACGTGGTCATCCTGGCCGCGGTTGGGGTGGTGACCGGATTTGGGTTCGGGGCCGTGATGGATGTGTGGAACTGGACCTTCTTCGCGGGTTCGCCGCAATTGGGCTGGAGCCCTCGGCTGGCGCCTCTGACGGCCCTGGCCCGCTTCGCCAGGTACTACGCGCTTACCTCGTTTGTGTACGACTCATTTCGGGCATGGGGAAATGCTGCCATGGTCGCCCTCCTCGGTTTGCCGATCCTGGTCGGCCTGAGAAGGGTCAGCCGTCGTTTCACACTTGCCTGGGCGCCGGCCGAGGACGCTTCAGTCCTTGCGGCGCACGACCAAGCTACCGGCGATCTTGTCATGCCAGGCCTGGCGGCGAGGGTCGGCGGCGGCCCAGAGGAACCCGATCGAGCAGGACGCCAGGTCCAGTAGGTATCCGCAGGAGCGCAAGAAGCTCCGCCGGATACCCAGACGGCCTCCGTCCTCGGCACGCACGACTCTGAGCCCGCCAAGCCACATCCCTGGAGTGCGCGAGACGGCACCCCAGAAGGTGGTGAAGTAGACGGGCGGGATCAGCCAGAACAGCTCGGGGATGTGCAGGGCGGGGTCCAGCCCCAAGTTGAGGGCCACAATGGCAAGCACATCGACGCCCAGACCTCCCGCTCTAGCCCAGAATCCGCCGTAGGCGTAGCCCGGGAAGGGACCCCGTCGACGGGCCGCGAGGACCGCATCCCACGGTGTCGTCGCCACGAGCCTGGTGGCCGGCAGGTCGGCCAGAACCGCGTCCAGGTCGTTCACGGTGCGGGCGTCGTAGACGCGATCCATGCGCTCACGCAGCTCATCCAGGGTCAGCCGGCCAGCCGCATGGTGATCGGCCAGCTGCTGCGCGGTCAGTTCCCGGTCCTGGTCCGACGCCCTGATAGCGGCTCGGCGGGTGCCACCAAAGGAGAACTCGAAGAAGGACGTCTGCCGGGGCCGGTCGTGAGGAGGAATCTGCTGATCTGCCATCTTCACGCGCCCACTCGGGAGGCCTCCCAATCGCGGCAAAGCAAACCCATGTAGATCAGATCTGTGCGCTCGCCATCCCGGAGAACTCGCTCCCGCAGACGCCCTTCCTCCTGAAAGCCCAACCTCCGATAGAGGCGGATCGCCGGGAGGTTGTCGGCGATGACGTCCAGACTCAGGCGATGCAGCCCCAGTTCATGGAAGGCGTAGCGGATGGCCATCTCCATCGCCTCATGGCCGTAGCCGCGACCCCTGTCGCTGGGGTCGCCCAGGCCGATGGCGACCCACCCATGACGGTTTGGCCACTCGATCCCGCACACAGCCACAAAGCCGAGCAGCCGGTCATCGTCGAGGCTGCGGATGCGAAACTCAAAGTTGGCGCGATCGTCAGCCATCGCCTCATCCCGCTCCCGGAAGTGTTCCGGAGGCAGTGGACGCGCCGCATCGGTATCGGCCAGGCGACGATAGGTGGCGTCCTCGCTCCACCGCGAAAGAAACTCGGCGTCATCGGCACGGGGCGCGCACAGGCGCACCAACCGACCCGAGAAGAGATTCGGCGACATTGACCACCTCCGACTCACGGCAGGGAGACCCGTAGGCGAGTATGCCAGACCAACCAGAAATACCTGTTCCCGCATCCCCGCCCGGCCTCCCCCCGGAGAGCGCGCGTTCGGAGCCATGGGTCTACGGCAGACGATGGCTCTCGGAACGAGTTCCAGACGCCCTCAAGGTGCCTGCGTTCCGACGCTACCTGGTTGGACTGGGGCCACTCTCCCTCGGCACTTGGATGCAGCTGGTTGCGCTTGGGTACCTGACCCTCCAGGTAACAGGCTCCGTGAGCGCGGTCGGATTGGTGGGCGCCGCCGACGGCATCCCGGCGGTCCTCCTGTCAGTCCCAGCGGGGGTGGTCGGCGACCGCCTGCCGCGACGGCTGATACTGGTCACGGCCACCAGCGCCCTGGGGCTGACATCCCTGGGGCTGGCCCTGGCCGCCGGCCTTGGGCGAGCCTCGCTGCCGGTGCTGTTGGGGGCGGCGATCTGCTTTGGAGCTGCCGACTCCTTCAACGGACCGACGCGCCAGGCGCTGGTCGCAGACCTGGTGCCCCGAGATCAACTGGTGGGTGCCGCCACGCTGACCAGCAGCGTCGGTAGCGCGGCCCGCATCATCGGCCCGGCCTTGGGAGGCGTTCTGCTGGGGACCCTCGGCGCAGCCAGTTGCTTCCTGGCCATGACGGCCTGCGTCGTGCCTCTCCTGGTCATCTTGATCTTCGGAAACTGGCCGATCGTCCGTCGCAGTTCCGCCCAGCTCGGAGCCATGGGCAGGATGGTTGAGGGGCTGAGGTGGAGTCGCAACGACCCCTCCACCCGCGCCGTTCTGATCGGCAGCGTGACCCTGGGGTTGTTCGGCATCGGTTACATGCCCTACCTTCCCGTCTTTGCCAAGGATCAGCTTCACGGTGGCGGCCAGGTGCTCGGTGTGATGTACAGCGTGGGGGGGATCGGGGCCCTGGCCGGAGGGGTGGCACTCAGCCTGGTCAGCCGGAAATTGCGACGCGACCGACTGCTGCTGGCGGCGGCGCCGCTGTACATGGCCTCGCTGTTCGGGCTTACCAGGGCTCCGACACTCGCACTCGCGATCCCCTGCCTCGCCGGCATAAGCCTGGGATTCATGGCCGCCAACACGGCCCTGCTCACCACCCTGCAAGCGAGCGCCCCCGAGGCCATGAGAGCGCGGATCCTGTCGCTCTACAGCCTGGCCTATGCGGCGGGGGGGCCCCTGGGCACCCTGGCGTACGCGGGCATGAGCCGAGTGGTGCCGCTATTCACCGCGATCGCCGCAGGCGCCGTCGTGGTTGGAGTGGTGCTGCTGTGGACGGCCACCAGGCCCTCCTTACGACCAGTGGGCTGACCCGTTGGGTATCCTCTTGCGATGGCGTTAGAAGTGCGTCCGATCGAGCCGGAGGAGCTGGAACGGTTCGGGAGGGTCAACCTCACCGCCTTCGGTGAGAAATGGGATGCCTGGCACCGGAGTTGGTTCGAGCAGCGCGTGATCCCGGCCAACACCATGGCCGCCTACGACGACGGCGCTCTGGTCGGAAGCTCGATGATGTTTGAGGTCGAAGTGGGGATCCCAGGGGGGCGCGAGCGCGCCGCCGGAGTGACGGCCGTGGGCGTGCTGCCAACCCACCGGCGCCGCGGCATCATGCGCTCCATGCTGGACCGCCTCTTGGCGGAGGCCAATCGACGGGGATATTCGCTGGCCGTACTCTGGGCGTCTGAAGGCGGCATCTATTCCCGCTTCGGATTCGGACCAGCAGCCCAGGGTCTGCGCGTCGAGTTGGAGCACCCCAAGGCGCGCCTACTTCCATTCCCAGCCAGCGGAACCATGCGCCTGATCACCCACGACGATGCCCGACGAGCGTTTCCTGCCGTGCATGCGGAGCTGGTCGACCGGTGCCCGGCCATGATTGCCCGGGATGATGCCGCTTGGGACTTCGCTCTGTCCGAGGAGGATCCGCACGTGACCCGGGAGGAGGGCCCAATGTTCTTCTTGGTCCACGAGGACGAGGGCCGCCCCGACGGTTATCTCGTGTATCGCATAAGGAATAAATGGTCTGCCCGCGGCCCTGAGAACACGTTGGTCATCCTGGAGATGGTCGGGCATAGCGGCTTGGTCACCAGGGATCTTTGGCGCTACTGCACAGAGGTCGACCTGGTCAGGCGGATCGAGGCCTCCGGCCGCGGGCTGCGCCCCACGGACGACCCGATTCCATGGTTGGCGGCAGATCCTCAGGCGCTGCTCGCCTCGAGGGCCACCACGCTATGGGCAGATGTGCTGGATGTCCGAAAGTTTCTGGAGCGTCGCCGTTACCGAGTTGACGGCCAGCTGAGCCTGGAGGTGCGCGGCGACAGCCCGGCCACCACGACCACCTTGCGCCTATCCGTCGACCATGGCAGGGGCCACTGCCAACCCGCCGAAGGACCAGCGGATCTTTCACTTGGGAGAGATGACTTGGGCGCGATCAGCCTCGGCCAGGAGTGCATTCCGCAACTCGTCCTGGCGGGCCGCGCTCGGGCGCGGTCTGACGCCGTGGCCCGGCTGGCCAATGGCATCTTCGGGTGGAGCCCTGCTCCCTGGTGCTTCGAGGACATCTGAGGAGGACCAAGCTTCATTTCGCTGTCCCCGGCGTCTTCCACGTTGTCCGATGAACCGTCCGCTACTTGCCCCTCGGCGCAACCCCGACGGGCGCACCCACTTCATCCCAGCGGCGGCAGTCAGGCACTGTCCAACTCCACCACCCGGTGTAGTCGCCAAGGAGAGGTAGTGGTCTCGACGTCAACCTCCAAGTCGTGAGTGCGGCCAAGGGCTCTGGCCGGGCCGTCGGGATAGTGGCAAACGGTCATGTCTTCGAATCGAAGCCGCAACCAGCAGCGCCCCGGCCCGTCGGCACGGCGCCGGCTGAGCATCCATCGAAGCCCGGCACGACCCGGGGCGACGGTCCCCCCCGCAGCGCGGATATCGGCGGTTTGGATCATCATCTGCCGTAGCAGGGGCGGAGCCAAGAATCGAGCCAGCGCCAGCTCATCGCCACGGCGGACGGCGTCCTCAATGCCGTCCATCAGCTGCCGAATCCGGGCACTGGTGTGCCGATCGTTCTCGTTCCTCACGTCAGCCCCTGGGCTTCTGGGCCAGCGGAGGTGATGACCCTCAGCCAACGACATCCCTCAGCGCCACTTGCTCCACGATCCGGACAGCCAGGCTCAGCGAGGCCTCGCGCGCGGCCCGGTCGAGCGCGGCCCGGGGAAGGTGGCGCGCTTCGGCGAGCGCGGACTTCGCACCACCCCACGGAACCGCTTCCAGCTCCAAGCCCTCGGCTGCAAGCTTAGGCTGCAGCGAGCGGGCAACATGACGGGAGTCGGTCCCGATGACCGCCAGCCAGTCGGCGCGTCCAAGACCCGCCCTGGGACCGAGCCCGGCGATGGTCCTCCGGCAGCTGCGCAGGTGCCCCTCCGAAGGACCAACCGGCACCAGCGCCCGGGCGGACCGCTCAGCGAAGAATTCCAGCAGCAGGCCCGGAGCGGGTGTGACCGGCCCGCCGTCAACTATCACGGCGTCGAACCGGGGCGCCAGGAAGTGCTCCCACAGATAATCGAGGTGTTCTCGCCCCACTCCAGGACGCCCCGACTCGGTCAGGGGGGCTAGCAGGGTCTGAAAGCCGAGACCGGGGCCCGACCAAAGGCACGACTCAATTCCCAACCGGCCCTCATGCAGTTCGGCAAAGCGTAGAACCAGTTCATTGAGACGGGCGGACGGCATGAGATCCCGTCCGGCGGCGAATGCCCCCACTCGCAGGTCGATGTCGGGATCAACTCCGTCGGCGTCAACCAGGAGGACCTGGCGGAAGTCATTGAGGTGGCAGAACGCGTCGGCCAAATCAAGAGCGAAGGTGGTGCGTCCACATCCTCCCTTTCCGCCCACAACCAGGACCACCAGCGGGTTCCCAGGCCCGAACCGGGCCGCCCTTGGGGACTTCGGGGCGCCGCCAGCGGAACGCTCATGGTCCCCAGCAGTGGTCCTGAGCGAGCGACCTAAGACGCGGACTAACCAGGGCTGGTTCACTAGCGTTCCGCTGCCAGCGGCCTTCGCACCAGCCTGTTCCGCCACCAGAAGCAGTGGATGGCGAGCCAGCGGACGGACCGGCGCCGGCCCTTGCGTCTGCTGCCAGCTCAACATCGAACCCGGCGCCTCCGGAGGCGCTGGGACGACCGGTTGCGCACTCCACCGCAGGCTCTGGCGGCTCCCACTCACCCTCAACAGGACAAGCCCTTGGGCACGGGCTCTTGTACCGGAGCCCCGTAGCCGTGGGTGAGCCAGGCAGTGGCCGTCGCCAACATCGCGACCTTGGACCACGGTCCAAGGGTCAAGAGCGGAATGGAAGCGGTCCGCCAGAGCAGCACCGTCACTCCCTGCTGAAATTGAATCTGCCCGGAAGCCGCTTGACAGCGAGTGGTGACGGCGAGCTCGCACCCCGCCGCGGTGCCAGACGCTGGAACCAGGTCCGAGGGTGACACCAAAGAGCACTGGCCGGTCACGGCGGGATAGGACGCGGTCACCACGCTGCCCACGACTTGGCTCACGTCGCCTATGCCATTGCCACAACTTGTGCCGGGTTCCGCCAGGCTGCAGATGACGATGCTGCCCGAGCTTTCAAGGGCAGTGACGTCGACCGCCTGGGAGCCCGCCTCCGCCGCCGCCTGCGCGGTTCCCACGAGCTGGCTGTGCGCCGAGACCAGAAGACCCCCGTCGACAGCCAGCGCGGTCACGGGCAGCAGCAGCAGGACCAGGAGAATGGCGAACAGCGGCAGCACCTGCCCCGACTGTTCACGGCGGCCTGGGTCAGCAGTCATCGCCGGTGGGGTCCTGACTGGGATCGCGGCTACGAAATGGCGCGATCTTCTCCGTGTCGGACGCGTGGAGCACAGGGGACAGCCAGTTACCCAGCACCGGGATCCAATCAAGATCGGGGCGAAACGCCATCATCACCTCGACATCCCCGTCCGTCAGGCCGGTGGCGTTGGGCGCTCCTCCGAGCCGACAGAAGCTGTCGTCGGAGCCGCCGTAGCCGAACCAAACCTGGTAGGAACCCGACCCCGGGGTGGCCGGCAACGCTGTCGCCAGGGGAGGTTGACCAACGCAGGTGCCCAGGGTCATGTTGTGGAGCTGCCCTGCCAGCAGCCCCTGACTCTCCTGCACTACCGTGGCAAGCTCCTCTTCTGCTTGGCTGCAGGCGACTCTGGCATCCACGGCCCGAGCGGCAACCAGCGCCGCGGCATCACTGGCGGTCTGCATCGCCATCTGGGTGCGCGCGAGCTGCACCACGGCGACGGCGCCGCATCCCAGGAGCAGGGTCAGAGGTAGCACCAGCGCCAGCTCCACCAGGGCCTGGCCGCTCGCGGCCCCGCATGCGCGGCTCACGAGAAGGCCTCGACGGAGAGGCGCAGCCGACTCGAGACAGGCACCGATCCGGGGCCGGCGGATCCAATCCAGGGAATTATGGTGCGCAACTCCCCCGTGATCCAGACATCGACCGCCTTCGGCGGCCAGGAGGTGTAGGCCACGCAGATGGCGAGCCTGCCGGTCGCGACCGTCCGTCGACAGGGCTGCATCAAAGCCGCCACGCCGAAGCACTGCGCGGCGTGGCAGCTTGGATTCTGAGCCCCATCGAGCTCCTGGGGAACGGGGCCGTACGTGTACGAGGCGATGGCGGCCGCGGGCAGCGACGAGCAGGGCCTGGTGGTCGCCGGCTGCGCAACTCCTCCGCGGTATCGGACGCATTCGAGCCTGGTCCAGCAGGTTGTTCCGCCCGCGGGGCAGAGTCCCGGCTCCGCCATCCCCGCCACCAGGGTCCTCAGGGATGTCCCGGCGGCCTCGGCTCCATTCTCAAGAATCACGGCCGGGTTGAGCCCTTGCGGCGAAACCGATGCCGCACGGGCCCCCGCGAGGCTTGCGCTTTGGACTCCTTCCTCGGCCAGGGCGAGAAGGCCAATCTGGACGGCACCCAGGGTCACCAACAAAAAGACGGCGACCCCGATGGCAAACTCCACCATCGCCTGACCGGACTCGACGCCTCGCATCACGACAGGGCGCTCGAAAGACGTTCCAGCGCGGGGTAGAGGATGATGATGACGAAGGGCAGCAGAATGCAGGTCGCCACAGGCAGCAGCATGGTGACCAGGGCACGCTTGCCGCGAATCGTGAAGTCATCCCGCTGGCGGTCTCGCAGACTGCGCGCCAGCCGACCCAGGGGAGCGGCAGCTGAGATTCCCTCCCGACGCTGCAGGCGCACGACTGCGGCCAGGGCGCCCAGGGCGGGTACCCCAAGCTGGGCGGCCCGCTGCTCCAAGAGATCGTCCAGTGAAGCGGTCCCGGCCGCCGCCGACCCGGCGAGGCAGCCACGCAGAAGGCTGGCCGCATCTCCGCCAACTCGGCTCACGACCAGCTCCATCGCCCGGCGGGCCCCAATGCCACCGCCACTCTGCTCCAGGGCCATCAGATCGACCAGGATCGGGAGCTGGCCGGCGATCGCCTCGCGGCGTCGGGAGGCACGCCGAAGCAGGTGCGCTGCAATCCCCAAAGTCGGCACAGGAATGGCGGCACCCGCTAGCGGCGGCGGGAGCAACTGCAGGGAGCTGAGCACCAGCGCTCCCCCCACCAGGAGAAGCGTCAGCAGGAGGTCGAGGGCGATGACCTCCTCCGGCAGAACGTCGAAGGCCGCGGATCGCAGCGAGGCGCGGAGCCAGCTCATGAGCCCGTCGGGCAGCACGGGCCGGAGCAGGATCGCCAGTGTCCGCAACGGCAGCGGCGGCCAACTGCGACCCGCAGCTCTTGCGGGCGCGGGCCAGGCTCTTTCCCGCGCCCGCTTAGCCAACTGCCTCTCCCACGTTTGCCGCCTTGGCCAGGCGATCGCGATGATGGCCGCGAACATTGCCAGAAGGGCGGCACCGATGACTCCCTCTGCGGCGAGGGGGGGAATTTGCACCCCTTGGAGCGGGCTCAACAAGGCCGGAGCCATCAGCGGGCGGCCCCGGGAACGACGTGGTGGCTGAGCCCCGCCTGCTGCTCAATGTCGGACCCGGGCGAGCCCGCCAGGAGGTGGATTTGGTCCACGTCCCTGGCGCGCAGAATTCGCAGCATCCAGGAGTACCCGATCACGATCAGGGCGAGCAGAAGGGACAGAACGAGCTGGCCGCCAAGGCCATGGTAGGGCTGCAGATAGGCTGGATTCACCACCCGCAGAACGGCGATCAAAAAGACCGGCATCAGAGCGATGACAAGAGCGCCGAGGCGACCCTGAGCCTGTTCGGCGCGGATCTGGTCCTGAGCGGTCTGAATCTGATGGGCCGCCCTCGAAAGCTCCTCCAGCAGCGGGGTGATTCGCCCGCCTGACCTCGCCCCGACAGATAGAGCGCTGACCATGAGGCTGAACAAGGGTTGCTTGATCCGGCGATCGGCTTCCAGCAGCGCCAGGTCCAAGGGCACTTCGCGCATCCGTACAATTACCGTCTGCAGTTCCCCGCGCAGCTCGACCGGGCCTCCTTCCGCCAGCGACTGCAGCGCCTGGCGCACCCCGTGACCGGCGGGCAGAAGCTGCCCCAGCAGATCGACCGCTCCAACCAGGGCATCCCTGAAGGAGGCACGGGCGCGGGCGCGGCGCCACTCCTGCAGCGAGCGCTCCATCAGGATTCCGAGGATCCCCAGCACGGCAGCGGGTATAGGTAGGCCCAATACCGCCAGCGCGAGGAACCCGAGCACAAGCCCGAAGAGCAAAGCCGGGCCCGTTCCCCGCAGTTTCTCCTGGAAGCTGGACCGCCAGGTCCCGGCCCGCAACTCGCCGACGCTCTCCGCAATGCTGCTGGGCTCCTGAACCCTGGCCGTCCACATAGCCCACACACAAAGGCAGGCGGCTCCCGCGGCCATGACCGTCAGGACCGTCAGATAGGGAAACGGAAGGTTCACGACATTCCCCGGACGCCCGGTTCGGGCATCCCTCCGAACCAGGAAGCGGCCGCGACCCCGGCAGAGTCCAGTTTGTCCTGGATCTTCGCAGGCAAGTCGTCCAGGCGGGGCACGTCCCACTCCCAGGTCCCCCTGGCCCGGTTGTGGTGGCACAGCGTCTCGAGGATCGGGAGGTCGCCCTCCACCTGGCCCGTGACGAATCCTACCGCCTGGATAACTCGCTGGTCCGCCCCATCTGGACGCCTGATCCGGGTCAGGTGGACCACGAGGTCGACCTTGGCGGCGAGTTCCCGGGCAATCGCTGCGGGGTCGGCTCGGGCCTGGGCGGGGTGCCGGCGAACCAGCCCTGCCAGGCGCTGCAGGGCGTCCCGGGCGCTGTTGGCATGGAGGGTGGTCCCGCTCCCGTCGTGACCCGTGCCCATGGCGTCCACGACGTCGAGCGCTTCCGGGCCGCGACACTCCCCGACGAAGATTCGGTCGGGCCGCTGGCGCAGGGCATTTCGCACCAGCTGCTGGATCGTGACCTCACCCGTCCCCTCGGTGTTGGGGTCGCGTGCTTCCAGCGATATGGTGTTGCGGCGCCCGCCCCGGGCGGTGCGCAGGTGGAGTTCCCTCTGATCCTCGATCGTGATGATGCGCTCCCAGGCGGGCACCTCCGAGATCAGAAGCCGGAGGAGTGTGGTCTTTCCCGAGCCGGTCCCGCCCGAAACGATCAAGTTGAGTCGGGCACGGACCGCAGTCTGCAGAAGAGGAGCGAGTTCCCAGGGCAAGGTGCCGACCCGGGACAGATCGGTGAGACGACCGAATCGAGCCAGCTGGTGGCGACGGATGGTGACGGCCATGGGCATCGCCACGGGAGGCAGAACCGCATTTATGCGGGACCCGTCCTCCATGGTGGCGGTGACCATGGGGCTCGCCCGATCGATATGGGCGGCCCCGGAACCCAGCAGGCGCTGGACGGTCGCCAGAAGCGCGTCTTCGCTCTCAAAGCGCACCTGGGCATCCTGTTCCACCCCGTCCTTGACCACCAGCACCTCTTCCGGGCCATTGATCAAAACCTCTTCGATCAGCGGATCCGACAGCAGCTCCGCTATCGGACCGAGCGGACCCAGCCGGGCGATCAAGCGCCGCTTCACCTCCTCATACCCTTCCGCCGTTAGGACCGGCAGGTGACGGTGGGGCGCGGCCGTGTGATAGGCCTGGATCTCGCTCTGCACCAGCGATAGGATCCAGCCCCGATCGTCGGGCTTCAATTCAGGGTCCGCACGGCTGGCCAGCCGTCCCGCCAACTTCGACTGGACCTCTGGCAGGAGGCCCAGCTCGACGTTCCTCACGAAGTCGGGGGAACCGCCGGAGCTGAGGAGGGCTGGGGTGCTCACACCCTACGACCCGGTCCCGATTAGACGACTCGATGTGGTCTGGGACGGGGCGTCCGGTTGTGCAACCCGGGGGGTGGAGGGAAATGCCCAGCCCGACACCGCCATAGCCGCCCGCGCCAGTGGAGCTCTGAGCGGCCCGGCCATAGCCGCGGGTGAGTGGGTGTACTCGGCTCTCATACATGCCTGGCGGTCAAAGGGAATGGTCGCCGCCAAGGGCATGCCGTATCGCCGCGGCAGAGTTGCTTCCGCTCCTGGGAGGGTTCCTGGTCCAACGCCGTTCAACACCGCGAGATTGGGCTTGCCGCGAAGGGGTGCGGCGAGAGAGGCTCGCACCACGCGGTCGAACAGGTCTGCCCCCACAGGAGTTGGGGCCACCACCCAGCAGATTGCATGGCATCTCTGGGCCAGCGCGGAAGTGAGGGAAGAATCCATCGGCCCCAGATCCGCCACTGTCAGCTGATGATGACGGCTCACCAGGTCCAGCACCCGACTCAAGAAGTCGAGATCTCGCAACGGCTGCTGAGCCGGCTCGAATAGTCCCGTGAGTATCCTGAGGGATCCAAGACTCTGCAGGTGGCGGAATAAAAGCTGCTCGTCGAGTTCTCGAAGCTGGGCTTCATGGGAGAGAAAGGAGAGCGAGCGATCCTCCCGCAACCCGAGCTGGGATGACACGGTGCCCAGGCCCGGACCCAGTTCGAGAAGAGCCACCTTGAGCCCCTGAGCTGCGAGGGCAGCTGCCACGTTGAGGCTCAGGAAAGTGCGCCCCGGAGCACCGCCGGCGCCGGTGACAGCGACGATCCGACCCGAAGCCACTTCGGTGCCATCGTCTCCGTCAACAAGATGGCTACCGAGGCTGCCCCGGTCGCGCCGAAAGGGTGGAAATCTCATGGCTACCTCATCACCCCGGCGACCCGGGATCTCTGCAGCTGCTTCCCAAGCTGGGGTACTCGATGGCATGCAGGGCAGTCGCCGGGTTGGAAATCGGCTGTTCCGCCCCCGGACACGCGGGACCAGTGGCGGGCACCGCCCAAATCGACTGGGTGGCGTCGAGCAGAAGCCACGGCGCCACTTCCGAGGGGGGTACCGCCAGGGTGAGCTGGTGGGCGGAAGCGTTCGCCGCAACGATGACTACGGATTGTGCCAGAGGCATGACGCAACTGGGAAGGGCCGCCGCACCGCACAGGTCCTCCGCCGCTGCGCCCCCCGTTTCGCTCGCGACCGCGAGCAAATCCACGCGGTCCCCGGCCACCAGGTCGGACGGCATTGATGCCACGGTCAGAGTCACCTGGCGGTCGGCTGACCCGTCTCCCGCGACGAGGTCGCTGCGCAGGAGGACACTGCCGGCGGGAATGTCCACCAGGGCGACCGCTCCCTGGACGCTCCGAAAGTCGCTCTCAGGGAAGGTGTCAGCGAGGGCCGATGCTCCCATATGCACCAGGGCCCCACCCGGGCGCAGGTCGGTCGTGTTCGCCTGCAGAGTCTCTCCTGCGGGGATGTTGCGCGCGGCCACCAGGACCCGCTGCATCCCCGTTTCGGCCTCGACCGCCAGCAGGAGAAAGGCCGTTAAGGCCGCACAGAAAGTAGCGAGCCCAACGGCCAGTGCCAGCTTTCGCCTCACTCCTCCGCCTCCCTCATCACGGGAGCCCCTCCCCCTCGGGGCCACACCGGATCCCACCCCGGTGGATGGATTTTGCGCCACCCAGAGGGAGCAAGGGAACCACCTGGCTTGTTACGGATATGTAACTTAGCACCCCCATGATCTCAATTCCATGGTCCCGGAACGCCATCAGGCGGCGCCCTTGAGCTCCTGGCCAGCGCCCGTGTGGCGGAGCCTGGCCATGCCGCGCTTGTACAGGCCCCGGATCCGCTCCTTGGGCACCCCCCAGTCCGCGGCGATCTCCTGAGTTGTCCTTCCCTCCAGGACGTGCGCGCGCACGACCTCAGCCTGGCCCGGCGTGAGGCGCTGTAAGAGCCCACCCACCGTATCGCGCTCGATCACCTTGAGCAGGGGATCCGCGGTGGGGTCGGAGAAGGCCCGATGGCTCGGATTCATGTCGAGCATCACTTCCAGCGCCATCCCTGCGTGCCGCTGCCTGACCTGGTCGGCTTCCCAGCGATGATGCCACCTGTGGAACGCGATGCTGCGCAGCCAGGCCCGTAACACCGCCTCGGTCTGGCCCTGAAAGGAGTGCAGACGGGTCATCGCGGTCACGAAGACGTCCTGCACCATGTCCGCCCGATCCTCCGGCGGGCGGCGGCGGAAGCAGCGCTCCACGTCATCCTTGAAGGTCTCGAACATCCATGCCACCGCCTCCGGCTCCGCCCGCCGCAGAGCCGAGATGCGGGCTTCAAAGTCCCCGTCGTCCACCCTCGTTCCTCCCTTCAGGGTCACCACTGACCCCTGAACAGGAAGCTTTGATCCGAGCGCGCAGCCAGGATGCGCGCTCCACGCGCATAGGCGGCCCCGATTTCGCACCCCAACTGCACCGTCTTTGTCGGGGCGTGTCGGCGCATAATCGCAGGGAAGTCCGGGGAGGGTGTGTGATGGGGCCGGAACGAGCCCGGGTCTTGGTGGTCGACGACGACCCACTCAGCGTTTCCGCAGTCAAACGGGTCTTGGAGCCTGACGGGTACCGGGTGGACTCGGCCGCGGGGGGACGCGAGGGTCTGGCCCACCTGGCCCACCATCCCCAGGACTGCCTCGTCTTGGACTACGCAATGCCCGGCATGAGCGGGCTGGAGGTGGTGGCCGCGCTACGGACGGCCGGAGAGTCACTGCCGGTGGTCATGCTGAGCGCCAAGAGCGACTCGTTCGACAAAGCGGCCGGATACTCCAGCGGTGTCGACATATACATCGGCAAGGACGAGGACCCGTCCGTTCTACGGGCGGCCGTGGCGCGCCTCGTGCGCCAGGGCACCCGCGCTCCGACCCTGATCGAGGTCGGGGGGCTCACCCTCGACTCCGCAACCTGGACCTGCCGGGTTGACGGGCGCGACGTCCGACTCACCAAGCGGGCCTTCAGTTTGCTGCAGGCCCTGGCCAGTCAACCAGGGACGGTGCTCCGCAAGGAGCAGTTGGTCTATTTGGTCTGGGGGGTGAACTCGGACGTCTACAACCGGGCGGTCGACAACGCCGTGGTGGACCTTCGCCGCCTCCTCGGGGACAGCAGCAGCAATCCCCGCTTCATCCATACGATCAGGGGGATTGGCTACAAGTTCGAGCCCCGGCTGTGAACTTCGAGTGGGTGGAGGCAGCCGCGTCGACTCCAAGGCCGATCGGCGACTTCGCCAGCGAAATCATCTGGCGCGCTCCCTACCCTGCCGCCGTCCTGGATCACGCCGGGCATCTCGAATTCGCCAACCCAGCCTTCTCGACCGGATCCGTAGGCAGCCGCATCCTCGATCGGAGGGGCTTCCTTTCCGATCCAGAGCTGGAGGCCCGGCGCCAGCAGCTTTTGCAGAGCGGCAGTTCGCCATCGTCCGGAGTCGCCGCGGTCCACTCGCAGCGCGCCCGAGCCATGGTGCATCTCTGGGAACTCTCCATGGTCCCCGGGTGGACCGCCGTGGTGTTCCAGGCGGACGCCCCATCCCAAGCGCCCACCATGCCGTCTGCCAGCCTGATCCTTCATGAGCTCAGAGCCCCGATGTTGGGAGTCCGCGAAGCGCTGGACCGCCTCACCCAACGATGCATGGGAGTCGGCCCTGAGATCATGGCCACGCTGACGCAGGAGGCCCGAGCGATAAATCGTCTGGGGACAGTACTCTCGGGCCTGGCCGACCTGGTGCAGGCCTCCCAGTTGTCCGCTGCCCAGGCCGATTTGGGACACCTGGATCTGGGCTCCGTCGCGGCCGAGGTCTACGAGACCTTTGAACTGCTGGCGGCGGGAACGGGCCATCAGCTCATGGTGGACGTTCCGGCAAGCGGTCCTACGATTCGGGGTGATCGACGCCTACTGGCACGGGCGGTGGCGAACCTGGTCGACAACGCCCTGAAATACTCGCCGCCTCCTGGGCCAGTTCAGCTGTCGGTGGCCGTCCGGGGCTCGCTGGGGGTGATAGAGGTCCTGGACCACGGCCCCGGAATCCTCCCATCGGACAGGGAGCGAATCTTCAAGCCCTTCGTCCGTCTCCAGAGCGCCAGGGAGGAGGTGCCCGCAGGCAGCGGCTTGGGCCTGGCGGTCGTCCATAGGGTTGTTGGCGCCCACGGGGGCAGCCTCTCGGTGGAGAGCCACCCTGAGACGGGCACTATCTTCCGGATGAGCTTCCTCCTGTCGCCGAGCCGTGACGCGTTGGCGCTGACCACGGGGCGCGAGCAGCGTTAAACTCTTGACTCCGCCCGCATGGCTCAATTGGTTAGAGCAGGGGACTCTTAATCCCAAGGTTCCAGGTTCGAGTCCTGGTGCGGGCACCACATTTCGAACTCCAGGTGCCACCCTGTGGCGGTGCGCGACGCCCCACAGGATGCGGTTGACAGCAGTTTTGACAGCAGCTGGGAGCGGCGCCGGGAGGCATCGCGCGCAGGGCCACGGGCGCGAGCCCGACGCCGGGGCAATCGAGAGGGGAGCATCTATCAGCGCAGCGACGGAAGGTGGGTGGCTTCCGTGTCCGAGGCGTCGGGCCGTCGTGTGTACCGGTACGCTCGCACCCGGGCCGAGGCGGCGGCCAAGCTGGCGTCGGCGCTGAAGTCCGTCCAGGAGAGCAATCCCCTACCGCCGGAGAGGGAAACGGTCGCCACCTACCTTGCGAGCTGGCTCGACGTCAGCGCCAAACCGACGGTCCGGCCGATGACCTACATCAGCTACGAGGCGATTGTTCGACGCCACTTGGTCCCCGAGCTGGGGCGGATCCGCCTCTCCCGGCTCGCGCCGGGCGACGTCCGGGCGATGATGAACCGCAAGCTGGCCCAGGGCCTTTCGGCGCGGCGGGTCGATTACCTGCGCGGTGTCCTCCGCGGGGCGCTCAACGACGCCATGCGGTTTGGACTGGTGAGTCGTAACGTAGCGGCGCTGGTCCGCCCGCCGAGAGGGCCCCGCTACGAGATTTCGCCGCTCGGCCCCGATGAGGTCCGGCGCCTCCTGTCGGAGGTCTGTGACGACCGCCTCGGGGCCTTGTACGTGGTGGCCACTCACGCTGGGGTGCGCCAGGGCGAGGTTCTGGGGTTGCAGTGGGCCGACGTTGACCTGGTCTCCGGGCGCCTTCAGGTCCGCCATGCGTTGCAGAGGTTTGAGGGGGAGTACCACCTCGTCGAGCCGAAGTCAGCCCGCAGTCGGCGCACCCTCGTGCTCCCGGTGGCAGCCACAGCCGCACTTGAGAGGCACCGCCGCCAACAGCAGGAGGAGCGAGCCCGGGCCGGGGAGATGCGTCAGCAGGCAAATCCCATCGCCAGGTCGTGATCGCCGGGGTCATCCCCCAATGCGACCGGGTCATCCGGCGAACGCGGACCGAGGAGCCTACGGCGGACCTGGAGCCTCCGCCAGCTTAGAGCCCGCCGCACGCAGATTTGGAGAAGCCACGACTCGCGCTTACTGGGATCGCGGAGTGTGAGCCACCTCTTCCAGGCTCTCCTGCGCCACATCCTCAGCGATCCCCCAGTCCCCGCAATGGCAAAAGCTGTGGCGACGAGGCGGGGCCAGTTGGCCGCCGCAACGCCATCGAAGTTGCCGTACCCCGCGTCGGATCTGGATGGAACTGTTGGAAGCGAGTCGTCCATGACCTTGAGACGCCGCGAAGTCCTCGATGGTTTACCCGAACCGCTCAAGCACGAACGTTCAGCCGGCAACCGCCACTTGGAGGCCCAGCAGCTCGCACGCCACTTGGAAGTCAGGGTCGTCAACCTCGATCGACTCCGTGGCCACTACCGCGATCGGGCTGTCGGGCGCAGGTGGCGTCGGCTTGAAGACCGCCCAGTTGGTCAAGTCGTCCCCGAGTCTGGAGAGGTATGCGATGCCGGCGAATTGCGGCCGCCCGACTCCGCTCGACACCTCGTACACGTGGCGTGAGATTCGCTGGGTGATCTGTCTGGGCACGGCTAGTCGGATCGCGGCAGCATCGAGCTCCGTCACCCCTGCTGCGGCCAGCGCTGGAGCGACCTCGTGTGCCAACTCCAGGTTGAGGTGAGCCAGGGACTCGTGGTGCCCCACATCCGCGTACTCGCCGGCCAGGAGGGCCCGTGAAACCGTCCGCCGTCGGCACCAGCTCGCCGGCACCGTCCCCGGCAGGATCGCGTCTACCTCACCGTCGATGGCAGCCAGCTCGCGGACCACTTGGGGCGCCGCTCGGAACCGGGCGAGCGTCTCCAGGAACGCG
>DAHWNZ010000023.1:0-34103 GCA_027339635.1 Candidatus Dormiibacterota bacterium | reverse complement strand
CCGCCAGGCCGAGGCGGGTGTACCGCAGGACGAGGCGAGGTCGGTGTTGGGGTCGGCGGCGACCCGGACCGGGTTGGGTGAGCGCGAGATCGACGCCACCGTGGCGTCCGCCTACCGCACCACCACCACCCGCCGGAGCGACGCGCCGACCGCGGGCATGACGGCGGGAGGGCTGGGCCGATGACCTCTGCGACCACGGCGGCGGGTGGTCCGGGAGGGTCGGGCCGTCTGGTGCTCGGGGTCGCGGTGGCGGGCACGGTGTTCATCGCGCTGGGGGCGTTCTGGCTGTCGTTCACGTCGCTGTCGGCGCTGGCCCGTAGCTGTGGGATTCCGGCTGACAGGGCGTGGATGTGGCCGCTGATCGTGGACGGCGTGATCGTCGTCGCCACCGTCTCGGTGGTCGCGATGAGCGGCAGTACCCAGGATCGTCGCGCGGTCCGCTACCCGTGGCTGTTGCTGTCCGTGGGTGCGGCGGTGTCGGTGCTGGCGAACGCCAGTCACGCGATCCTCGCCGCCGACGCCAGAGTGCCATCGGTGCTCGCTGCGCTGGTGGCGGCGGTCCCGCCGGTGGTGCTGGTCGCGATCACGCACTTGACTGTCGAGCTGACCCGCCGCCCAATCTCGACGCCGCCCGCGGCGGCGCCTGCGCGGGATCGGCGGCCGGTTCCCCCGCCCGCGCCTGCCGGTGAGCGCGGCGGGGTTGGCGAGGCGTTGCGGTTGCGGGCGGATACCTCGTTGTCGAACCGGGAGATCGCGGCCCGGCTGGGGGTGCATCCCTCCACCATGGGCCGCTGGCTGAAGCCCCACCCGGCCGGGGCGCTCGGCGCCGGGCGGACGCCGCTGGGGCTGCCCGGCGAAGCGCAGCACGAGACATCTGAGGAAAGGAGACAGCGGTGAACGAAGATCAACATCGGCCACGGGCCGAGCAGAGCAAACATCATGAACACGAGCGGCCGGTCGGGGCCGAGTCGCCGCACAACCTGCTGGCGGTCCATGACCCGTCCAAGCGCGGCGCCGCCCGCGGCCGGCAGGCGATGGGTGGCGGGCATGGCGTGACGGTCCAGTGGTTGCGCCCGACCGAGCTGGCCGCCCGGATCGCGGCCCGAACCGCGGCGGGTGCCGTGGCGGCGCATGTGGCAGCACACCGCCATGTCCGCGACCGCGTGCGCGTCCGACTGAGCCGAGACGACGGTGGCCGACAGAAGCGGTTGGCGCCGTTGTCGGCGTTCGGCCGCCACGCTAAGACGGGGCCGGCGAGGGTCGAGCGGTCAGTGGTCGGCCGTTGACCGTCCACCGCTTACGCGCTCGTGCTGCCGTGCCGCCGTGTGAGCGGCCCGTTCCGGGGATGTTGCTGATGACCTAACGCCTACGGGCGACCGCCAGCGGTGTTCCTTGGGGCGGTTGCGATGGCGCGGGGCGCGCACCTGTTGGTTGCCATGCCCGCCCACTCGTTCTCCCGCCAGGTTCTCGCGCCGGCCGCCGTGCCGGGCGCTGGGTCCGAGCCGGCGTTCGCCAGCTCGGCGGGATTGCGCGCGCTGCTTGACCGGCTCCATGAGGCCGGGGACGGGGCTTGGCGGACCGACCCGGACGCGACTGCGCTGTTGGCGTACACGATCGACAGGTATGCGCCGCTGGCCCGGAGCTGGCACCGTGACCCCGGCGAGGCCGCCTCGGCAGCGTTCAGGGCGATGCGCCACGACGGAGTACGCCGCGCCGCCGACCCGTGGGCGGTCGTCACTCGTGCGGTGCAGGTCAGCCTCTCGGCCGAGAATCACGCCGAGCGGCACCTGACCTCGACCGAGAAGGCGCGGCGTGCCCAGCACGCGGAACGGGACGCGCCGGTCCGGGCCGAGGAGCTGACCGACACGCTCACCTTCGCGACGGTCGGCCCGCTGCCGGAGCCAGAGACCGAGCCGGTGATCGCCGACGCGACCGGGCTGCTGGAGCTGCTGGGCTGGCCGACGATCATGGCCGGCGCGGCAGTCGAGTACGTCGCGGGCCGGCTGACGGACGCGGGCAACATCCCCGCCGCCTATGAGACGTTGCGGCGCGACACCGCGATCCGCGCCCAGCGCGACCTCGACCGCACCGCGTGGACCGGCCTGCTCGGTGTGCTGTTGGGGTCTCGGCCGCAGCCGGGCCGCCCGACCCGTAAGGGAGTCCTGGCGCGGCTGTTGTTGGGCGAGACCGTCCGCGAGCTGCTGGACGACACCGCCCTGGTCCGCTCGGTGCTCGCCTGCCGCCCCTGCTTCCACGCGGGGCTGCCACCGGGAGCTGAGTTCGGTGAGTAGCGGCGGTGGGGTGGAGCTGGACCGGCCGGTCGCCTCGATCCGGGTCGGCGCCCGCTTCCGCCACGACCTCGGAGACCTCAACGAGCTGTGCGACTCGATCCGACAGCTCGGGTTGTTGCAGCCGATCACGATCACGCCCGACGGCATCCTGGTCTGCGGAGCCCGCCGCCGTCAAGCAATTGGGATGGGAGCGGGTCAAGGTCTGGATCACCGCGACGGTCTCGACCCGGCTAGCGGAGGTAGTGGCCGAGCGGGATGAGAACACGATCCTCCAGCCCTTCACTCCGACCGAGGCCGCCGCGCTCTACACCGAGCTAAAGCAGCTCTACGCCGCTGACGCGGCCCGCCGCCAGGCGGCTACCAGATTCCGGTCGGACGGTGGCGCAGATTCTGCGGCACCGTCAGAGCAGGACAAACCGGGCCAGCACGCGGGCGAGGCACGACGCCAGGCGGCACGAGCGATCACGGGCCGCGGCTCGTATTGGTCGCTGGAGCACGTCGCGGAGGTCAAACGCCTCGCCGACGACACGATCCGCACCGAGCCGACCCGATCGTTCGGGCTGCTGCTCGATCCCGACACCCAGAACCAAGCCCCGAGCTGGGCGGACCAGTGCCAGAACGGAGGCAAGCGTCCCACCCGAACCCTCATGCACAATGTCGAGGGTTCGAGTAAGACGCGTGGAGTGGAGCCGGCGGGAATCGAACCCGCGACCTCTTCCATGCCAAGGAAGCGCGCTGCCGCTGCGCCACGGCCCCGAACTCAGGCTGAGATCAAGACCCGTGGTGTCGAAAGCCTGCTGAGGACTCTGGCACGCATCCCCGCAGCCTCTCGAAATGCCTTGATCTCACTTCCGAGCATGCCCTGAGCATACGGGATTGGGGCCACGGTGGGCCCGCTACTCCCGCAGCAACCCAAATGGACATCGCCAGCGATCCGCGCCTCACCGCGACGACTGACGTGCCGCGCTCCGCGGGCTCCCGATCGGGTGGGATTGCGGCGGGAGTGCGGGATGCTTCGGGGACCAGGGCCAGCTCTGCGGCAGTGGACAAATGTCAACTGCCAAGTGGTGGCAGGCGCTCTTGGCCCACCGACGGTAAGCGGCCGCAGGGCGCCGGGAGTCGGGGGCGCTCAACGGGGGCCGCCCTGGCCGGAGGGGAGGCTCCAGCGGACCAGGCGAGGTTGGGGCCGCGGATGGGGGGCATTCTTGGGCAAGATGCTTGAGGGGGAAACAAGCGGCCCGGCTCCTGTGGTGGGCGCCCATAGCCCACATTCCGGCCGATCTGGCGACGCGGGACCCCAGGACGCCGGCGGTGTCCTACTAGAGTTCAAGTTGGATCGGATTCCGGGCCCACGCCGGGTGAGCTGTCGAGACGGCTGAGCAGCCTACATGACGATAACGGGGGCTACCGCCGCGCCATGGCACCAGTTAGGCGGTCCCGGCCGACAGAGCACCGGGGCCGGGAGATGTCGGGCACTGCCGGCCAGCGTCCTAGCCCCGCCCGCCGGTACCTGAACGGGGGACCGCTCAATGGGGCGCCCCCAGAGCTCAGTCCTTCGCTCTGCTCTCCAAGGCTGACGCTCTGTGAGCCCTTGGAGGTCCCCAGGGTACAGCGGCCCGGCAGGTGCCGGGCCGCTGCGGGGAGGGAAGGGTTAGGTTCGTCGCCGACCTCCTGTTCGGGGTGGCCGCTCGACGAGAATCAGCATCCCACCGCTACCTTGGGAGTGGCTGAGATTCGACTGGGAGGTTCTTGGGAGTGTCCCGCCACCGCTCGGCGCCGGCAGTCACAGGTCGGCCCCAGGGGGTTCTCAGCAGGCTCACAGCTTCCTTGCAGATGATTGAAGGGAAATGGCGGAGCAGACCAAGATCCTGGTGGTGGACGACGAACTGAACTTGGTGGAGCTGGTGTCCACCGCACTGCGCTACGCTGATTTTTCCACCGCCACTGCGATGACGGGCCAGGAGGCCCTTGACCAAGCCAAGGCCTTCCAGCCGCACCTGATCATCCTGGATGTCATGCTGCCCGACATGGATGGCTTTGAGGTGGCGCGGAAGTTGGGCGGCGGGAGCTCCGAGACGCCGATCCTCTTCCTCACGGCCAGGGACGGGACCGAGGACAAGATTCGCGGTCTGACGGTCGGGGGCGATGACTATGTCACCAAGCCGTTCAGCTTGGATGAGCTGATTGCTCGAGTGAGGGTGATCCTGCGTCGCAGTGGCCGCCAGGCGGAGACCCGCAACGTGCTGACGTTTGCGGATCTCGAGCTCGACGAGGACCTGCGGGAGGTGCGCCGCGCGGGCACCGCGATCGACCTGACCGCCACCGAGTACCGGCTCCTCAGGTACCTGCTCATCAACGCTCGTCGGGTGTTGACCAGGGCTCAGATCCTTGACCACGTGTGGAGCTACGACTTCGGAGGGGATGCGGGAATCCTCGAAACCTACATCAGCTACCTGCGCAAGAAGGTTGATGCCTTCGACCCCCCCCTGATCCACACCGTACGAGGCATGGGCTACGTGCTGCGGCTGCCCCGCGGCTGACCGTGTCCCTCCGGCTTCGGCTGCTGCTCAGCCTCATCGTGCTGGTCGCGATCGGGCTCAGCGCCATCGACACCGTGACCTACCTGGCGTTGCAGTCCTCCCTGACCCAGCAGGTGGATACCCAGCTGACGTCGTCTGCCGAGTCCGTCTACGAGTGTCTGCTGCGGGAACTGGAGACCAACAACCCGAGGTGCTTCAACGTTTATGGCATCCCCGCAGGCAGCTTTGCCGAACTGGCTCCGGAGAGCGGGGGTTCGCCCTCGATCAGCGCCCACTTCGAGAAGTCCGGTCCCAATCCCGCCATCCCCACGAGCCTGATCCGCGGAGCCGGGCCTGGCGCCGTGGAACGGACGGTGGGGGTCGTCTCCGGGTCGGGGGATTACCGGATCCTCGTGGTGGGGGCGCCTCCTCCACCTGCTGGTGACCTCCCCCCAGCGGCACTTGTCCCCAGCGCCCTGGTGGTCGCCTTTCCGCTCAATAGCGTTGACGCGACTCTCTCCGAGTTGAGGGTAGTGGAGGCCCTGGTCAGCGCAGCCATCGTTCTTCTCCTCGGGATCGTCGCCTGGTGGACGGTGCAGTTGGGCCTGAGCCCACTTCGACGGATCCGGGATACCGCTCAGAAGATCGCCACCGGTGATCTCAGCCAGAGGGTTGAGAACGTCGACCCGAGGACAGAAGTCGGCCAGCTGGGGGTCAGCCTGAACGAGATGCTGACCCAGATCGAGCAGGCCTTCGAGGCCCGCTCCGCCTCCGAGGAGAGGCTGCGCCAGTTCGTTGCCGATGCATCCCATGAACTGCGCACCCCGCTCAGCTCCATCCGCGGCTATGCCGAGCTGTTTCGCCTGGGCGCGGCCGGCAATCCGGAGGACCTGGGAAAGGCGATGAACCGCATCGAGAGCGAGTCGGTCAGGATGGGGCAGTTGGTGGACGACCTGTTGCTGCTGGCGCGACTGGACGAGGGCAGACCACTCGAGATCCAACCGGTGGACCTCGCTCAGCTCAGTGTGGACTGTGCCGCCGACCAGTCGGCGGCGGACCGCACTCACCCCATCACCGTCATCGCCCCGCGGCCGACGGTGGTGGCGGGCGACGAGGCACGCCTGCGCCAGGTCATAACCAATCTGGTCCGCAACGGCGTAGTGCACACCCCCTCAGGAACGAAGATCGAGATCCTGGTCAGCGACGAGGGGGACCTGGGGGTGGTGGAGGTGGTGGATCACGGCCCAGGCGTGCCCGCGGACGCGCAGGATCGCATCTTCGAAAGATTCGTGCGGGCCGACCGTGCTCGCGGTAGAGCAAGAGGAGGTGCCGGTCTTGGCCTCGCGATCGTGGCCGCCATAGTGGCCTCCCATCACGGGCGGATCAGGCACCTCCCCACCCCGGGAGGAGGAGCGACATTTCGGGTCGAGCTTCCCAAGCGCCAGCCAGGGCCCTCCCCGCAGCCGGGCCCTGGGCCAGACTCCGCAGCCTTGGTCCAGGAACACGGGAGTGGTGGGCCCCGGATCGAGACAGCGGTCAAGTAGTCGCCAGGGTCGTGCGCCCACCAATTACACTCGCCTCAGCTTGGGCCGCGTCTCCCGGACCGGGTTGCGCCGCGGACATCTGATCTCATCGTCCGACGGTCAGCGTCGGCAGCCCTAAGCAGAATCTAATATCTGGCACAGGGACCTTCCAGGGTCTTCTGTGACGATCGCGATATGACATATCGATCCGAGTCGGCGCTGGAGCGCCGGGAGAGGGGAGAGGCCTGGGTGCGGCGGGTCACGATCTGGGCGGGCGCCGCTGCCCTGGTCGCGACGGGCATTGTGGCGGGCGCCGTGGCAGTCGCGATCCCGGGCAGGGGCAGTGCCCCGTCGCCCTCCACCCCGGCCAGCAGTGCGCCCTCCCGATCCAGTGTGCCTAGCTCCGGAGGGGGGAGCGGGTCCACAGCTCCTTCCGTTCCCGCTCCATCCGCCGCCCCTGCCATCACCTCCGGCGGATCGTGAGAGCCGGAGGCTCTTGGACCCATAGTGAACTGGGTCACGGGATCCACCTCCACCGCAGACGGGCCATGGGCACCACGGCTGAAGTCCTGTTGGTGGGTGACGCAGGAGCCGACGCCACCCTGCTCGCCCTCGATCAACTCCTAGCCGAGGCCGACCTGCTCGCCAGCAGGTTCATCCCCCACTCTGAGCTGTCCTGCCTGAACCGGTCGAGCTCGGCCCGGGTAGCTGTCAGCCCCCGCTTGGCCGAGTTCGTAGAGGACGCTCTGCGCTGGGCCAGGGCGACTGGAGGCAGGCTAGATCCAACCGTTGGGGAGGCTCTGGGGTCACTCGGATACTCGTGTGACTTCGACCACGTGAGCAAGGCTGGAGCGGCCGATCTCCCAGAAGCCGTCGCCGCTCCGGGATGGCGCCTGGTGCGGACCGTGGGCCATCTGGTGAGCAGGCCACCCGGAGTTCAGATCGACCTAGGGGCGACGGCCAAGGCGCGCCTGGTCGATGAGGCAGCCGAGATCGTCCTGCGCAGCAACCCCCAGGGTGGGCTGGTCAGCTTTGGCGGAGACATCGCCTGGGCGGGAGCGGAGCCAGAATCGGGCTGGGTGGTGAGGGTGGCGGACGACCATCGCGGGGCAAGCAATGCTCCCGGCCAGACCATCCGGCTCTCGGCGCATGGCCTTGCCACATCCTCGACCACAACCAGAACCTGGACCCGTGGCGGGGTGTGCCTGCACCACCTGATAGACCCCGCAACCGGGCGCCCAGCCTGCGGCCCGTGGCGCACCATCACCGTGGCCGCTCCCACCTGCCTGGAGGCGAACGCCCTCTCCACCGCCGCCATCGTGGCAGGGGCAGACGCGCCCGCGTTCCTGGGCAGATGGCCGGTCAGTGCCCGGCTTGTGGACAACTGCGGCCGCGCCCTCCACCTCGGAGGGTGGCCGCCGGATGGAGACAGCCAGCTCGCTGCCCCTGGGGCGCCGTGGTCATGAGCGCCGCCGACCCGGCAACCGGCTGGTTGTGGTACCTGGCCAGAGGCAGCGGCCTGGTTTTGCTCGGCGTTCTGACCGTCAATGTGATCTTGGGGATAGCCATCCAGGGTGGCTGGCACCCGTCGGGCTGGCCCCGCTTCGCGGTTCAGGCGATCCACCGCAATCTCGCCATCCTGGCGGTGTTGCTGCTGGGGGTCCACGTCCTCACGATCGAGTTGGACCCCTTCGTGCCGGTCGGGTGGTGGGCCCTGATCGTCCCGTTCCTGAGTCCCTACCGGCCCCTGTGGCTGGGGCTCGGGACTCTGAGTCTGGACATATTCGTCCTTGTGATCGCTACCAGCCTGCTGCGCGCCCACATGGGCGCTAAGAGCTGGCGGGTTGTCCACTGGCTGGTGTACCTATCCTGGCCGCTGGCGGTGCTGCACTCCCTGGGCACCGGCACCGATGCTCATCTGGCTCCCGCGTTCGGGTACGAGATCGCCTGCGTGGCCGCCGTCGCTCTGGCCCTGATGGTGAGGATCGGCCGGGCAGCCTCCCTCGACCACCAGAGCCGGATCGCTCTCATTCTTGCCACCGCGTCCGTGCCGGTCTGGATAACCGCGTGGGCCGCTTCGGGCCCGCTTCAGGCCGGCTGGGCCAAGGCGTCGGGATCCCCTGCGGCGCGGGCGGCCTCCGCGTCTGGCGCGGGCGAGGCTGAGCAACCGGCCCTCGACTCCGCGCTCTGGCTGCGGTCTCCCGCGGGCGCCGCTCCTATGGAAACACAGGGGACGGTGGGCGCCCCAGAGCCCGACCCTGGTCCGCCGGGAGCATGGGGTCGGCGAATCATCAGGAGCCGCCCATGATGGCCGAGGACCAGGGTGCCGCTCGACCACGCGGGACGGCAGGCCCGTGGTACCAAGGATCAGCGAGGGCCATGAGCTCCTTACCGATTGCGCCGGTCGGGGTGGCCAGGTGCCGTTGACGGTCGCTCGACCCTGGTCCCGCTCGCTGGACCGGCCTCAGGGGGGCCTTGGAGCCCTCCGGCTCCTCGCCGGTCCCAGGCGTGGAGGCCCGGAGCCGTGGGCGGAGCACTGCGACCGCCTGGGCGGGCCCATAGGCACGGAGATCCGAAGAAGGTCCCCGTTGTCGGTCATCGAAGACGTCCGCCAGGCGGGGCTAACCGGCCGCGGTGGAGGTGCGTTCCCGACCGCCACCAAGCTGGCGGCCCTGGCTCGCGCCGGTCGGCGTACCGCCGTGATCGCCAATGGCACCGAGACCGAGCCCGCGTCGGCCAAGGACTCGGTCCTGCTTAGACTTCGGCCCCACCTGATCCTGGATGGCCTGGAGGCGGCTGCCAAAGTCGTACAGGCGAGCGCCCTGGCGGTGGTTGTCCCCACTGAGTTGGAGCGGCGCATCCTCGTGTCGGCGCTGACCGAGCGCTCTGGCCCATCCGCCCTGGATGTGACCGAGGTTGTGGTCGCATCGCGCGCGTTCGTCGCCGGAGAGGAGACGTCCGTTGTGAACTGGCTCGACGGGAGGGCGGCCACACCTCGACTGCAGCCGCCCAGACTCTCTGCCAGGGGCTGGGGAAACCTGCCGACCCTGGTTCAGAATGTGGAGACCCTTGCCCACCTGGGGTTGGTGGCGCGATTTGGCCCCCGGTGGTTTCGTACTGCGGGAACCGGGGCCGAACCCGGAACCATGCTGGTCACGGTGAGCGGCGCGGCCGAGCGAACCGGCGTCTACGAGGTGCCTCTTGGGGTACCCCTTGGAGCGATCCTGGCCGCGGCCGCGGGGGATCCTTCAGCACGGTTCGCCCTGATCGGGGGCTACTCCGGAGCCTGGCTGCGCCTGCCGGAGGCGGCCTCGGCCCCCATGTCCAGGGCCGGGCTCAGACCCCACGCAGGTGCTCCTGGTGCCGGGGTGGTGCACCTGCTCGAGCCCGGGGCGTGCGGCCTCGCGGAGGGGCACCTGGTGGTTGAGTGGATGGCTCGCCAGAGTGCCGGGCAATGCGGGCCCTGCGTCCACGGGCTGTACGCGATAGCCAAGACCATGGGCACGCTCGCGCGTCCCGGCTCCTCAGGGCCGAATGATCTGGAACTCATCTCCAGGTGGTGCGGCCAGGTGGAGGGCAGAGGCGCCTGCCGCCACCCCGACGGCGTCGTCAACTTCGTCCGCTCCACCCTGCGGACGTTCGGCGAGGAGGTGGACCGCCATCTTCGCGGGCGGTGCTCGGCCACCAGGTCAGGGGCGCTCCCACTTGCCCGCGGGCAGTTCAGCAGGGCATTGCCATGAGTGAGCGGTTTCTACATGTGGACCCCACCATGTGCGTCGGGCACGGACTTTGCTGGGAGATCCTGCCCGAGCTGATCGGAGTCGATGACTGGGGCTATCCCCTCCTGCCAGAGGGTCCGATACCAAGGGAGTACCGACGCAGGGCGGCCAGAGCCAGGGCAGCCTGCCCGGCGCTGGCGCTTCGCCTGGATGGAATCCGTCCCCGCCAGAGGACCAGGGTGGAACCCTGACCTGGCGGGGCGGGCACCGGTCCTGAGCTCCCTGCGAGAATCCTTGAGTGCAGTCTGCCGAGGGAGTCGACGGTTCAGAGGATTCGGAGTCGGAGCGCCGAGCCTGGCGGACGTGGGGCCCCTACCTGTCCATGAGGCAGTGGGGGACTGTCCGGGAGGACTACAGCGCCGACGGCAACGCCTGGGACTATCTGCCCTTCGAGGCGGCCCATCGCCGGGCCTATCGCTGGGGCGAGGACGGCCTCCTGGGCATCTGCGATGACCAGCAGAGGCTTTGCCTGGCACTGGCGCTCTGGAACGGCCACGACGAGATTCTGAAGGAACGATTTTTCGGTCTCAGCAACCAGCAGGGCAACCACGGGGAGGATGTCAAGGAGTACTGGCACTACCTTGACGCCCTGGCCGACTCAAGCTATCTCAGGGCAGTCTACCGGTACCCCATCGACGCTTACCCATACCAGCAGCTGCGCGAGCGCAACGCGGTCCCGGGACCGGAGGTCAAACTGCTGGATCTCGGCGTCTTTGAACACGATCGCTACTTCGATATCGAGGTCGAGTTCGCCAAGCGGGGTCCCTCCGAGGTGGTTGCCAGGATCACCGCGACCAACCGCAGCGCGGAGGCGGCGGAGCTGCACCTGCTGCCACATTTCTGGTTTCGCAACACCTGGAGCTGGATGGCACCTCGCCCCGACGCGCCCAGTCTGCGGGCCCTGGGCAATGGCCTCGCGATCGAGCATCCTGATCTAGCCAACTACCGGATCGAGGTCGGAGGGGACTTCCGCTGGCTCTTCTGTGACAACGAGACCGACAACGAGGCTCTGTTCAACTGCCCAGGTCACAGCGCCCATCCGAAGGGTGCGATTGGGGATGCGGTCCTCAGCGGGGACGACAGCCTGTGTAACCAGGAAGGGACCGGATCGAAGGCCGCCGCCCACTTCAGGCTCCAGCTCCGGCCGGGAGAGTCCCAGGTCGTCCGATGGTTGCTGGCGGATACGGGCGGCATCTCCCTGGCCCAGGTCGACGAGGTCTGTGACCAGAGGCGCCAGGACGCGGACCGGTTCTATGAGACGGTCAGCCCGGCCCCCACCGATCCTGAGGCGGCCCTGATCCAAAGGCAGGCGTTCGCAGGTTTGGTGTGGACCCAGCAGTACTACCAGTACGACGTCTCCCTGTGGTTGGCCGGTGACCCTGCCTGCCCGACCCCGCCTCCTGAGCGTGGGCAGGGACGCAACTCGAGCTGGTCGGGGATGGACGCTCATGACGTGATCCTCATGCCCGACAGTTGGGAGTACCCCTGGTTCGCGTCCTGGGATCTGGCCTTTCACGCGATGGCGGTGGAGCCGATCGACAGTCGGCTCGCCAAGGAGCAGGTGATGCTGCTTCTGGAGCCCGGGTATCTCAGGGAGGACGGCCAGCTGCCCGCCTACGAGTGGAGCTTCTCCGACTCCAATCCTCCCGTCCACGCGATGGCTGTCTGGCAGATATACGTGCGAGACCGAAACCGCACCGGGGTTCCGGACCGAGCCTTTCTGGAGCGTGCGTTCCTGGCCCTGCTGTTCAACTACGGGTGGTGGGTGAACCGGCGCGACGTGGATGCCCGGGACATCTTCTCGGGCGGTTTTCTCGGGCTCGACAACATCTCCGCTGTCGACCGGAGCCACCTGCCGCAGGGGGCGCAGATATGGGAGGCGGACGCCACCGCCTGGGTCGGGATGTTCGCGGTGAAGATGTTCCGGATGGCGGCAGAGCTCGCCATCGAGGAGACCCAGTACGAGGACATGGCCATCCGATTCTTCCGGCATTTCGCGCACATAGCCAGCGCCCTGAACGGACGGGACGGACAGCCAGGTCTGTGGGACCCGAAGGAGGGTTTTTACTACGACCGCCTGCGCCTGGCCGACGGCCGGGATGAGGTGCTGCGGGTCCGCAGCCTGGTCGGGCTCATGCCTCTCGCCGCCAGCGAGGTGGTCCACCGCCACACTCTGGAACGGCTTCCTCGTCTGACCCAGTACCTAGAGCAGGCCCAGCAGGACCGAGCATTCCACTATCAGGCGGCGGGCGATGATCCGTATGCCTGCCTCTCGCTGGTCAGCCCTCACCGCCTGCATCAACTCCTCGATGGACTGCTGGACGAGGCGGAGTTCCTCTCCCCCCATGGTCTGCGCTCGCTTTCGAAGCTCCACCTGGAAGAGCCCTTCCAGTCCAGCCTGGTGACGGGCATGCCGCCCGTGCGCTACGAGCCGGGCGCCTCGGACGAGCGGATCATGGGAGGCAACTCCAATTGGCGGGGCCCGGTCTGGGTGCCGACCGGTTACCTCCTTGTCCAGGCTCTGAGGTTGCTCGGGGTTGGTCTCGGCCCCTCATTCACCCACGAGTTCCCAAGTCGGGGCGGGCGCGCTCTGACCCTGAACCAGATCGCCGATGAGATCGCCAGGCGGACGGTCGCGATCTTCCGCCGGGATCAAGACGGCCGCCGGCCCGTTTTCGGTGCCGCCGCCAAGTTCCAGGAGGACCCGGGCTGGCGTGACAAGCTGCTGTTCCACGAGTACTTCGACGGTGACGACGGCAGTGGTCAGGGTGCCTCGCATCAAACCGGGTGGACCGCCCTGGTGGCGTTGCTCATCGACGAGTTGGCTAAGCCCTGGGTGCCCGGCCGGCCCCGCTGAGCGGGAAGGTCAGGAGACCCAGACCGGCGCCGAGAGAGCGTTCAGGGAGAGGTTCTGGGTCACCTCCTGGGGAGCCCCCGGCTTGGCGCTGCTGGCCTTGGGAATCCAGTACAGCTGAAATGGGTCTCCCCTCGACGGGACGTTCATGAAGATCAGGCTGTTCCCAGTGGGGGACCAGGTCGGCATCGCTGCCATGGGACCCTGCGAGACCACCGTCGGGGTGCCCAGGCTGGTCCCGTTCCAGCTCGCCACCTGCAGGGTGTCACTCTGCAGCTGGTTGTTTATGCAGATCATGGCGATCTCATTCCCCGCCGGGTTCAGGGATGGCTCGGAACAGTTCTGCGCGGGGGTGGTCAGGTAGTTGATGGTGCCCTCGGCGGAGGTCACGTAGGCCAGCTGAGAGTAGGTCGCCCCGGTCTGGGAGTTGGTGGCGTACTTGGCGTAGATGAGACCTCCGTTGGGGGTGGGCAGGGGCTCCACGTCTCCACCCTGGTAGTTGTTGGGGATGCTCCACTGCGTGGGGTAGGCCCCCGGGTTGGAGAGGGGCACCGACTGGATCTCGAAGTCCACGTTGTAGTCGGCGTACGGATCTATCCAGTTCCAGGAATAGAAGAGGGTCTGCCCGTTGGCGCTCAGCCTGGGATAGAAGACGAAGTGATTGTCGAAGTAGTGGGAGGAGCTCTCCGTGAGCAGCGTCCGCAAGACCTGCCCGGTCGGGCTGAGCAGGAAGAGGTTGCTGTAGCCGTTGCCCTTGTCCACAGCAAGGAGGTCGCCGCCGGGGCCCGGCGCCACCTGGTACCAGTCCCCGGCCGGGGTGGCCAGCTTGGTGAAGGTGAGCCCGTGCAGGCTGTACAGCGAGCCGTTCTCGGCCAGATAGACGGTCCCCGGCAGCGCCAGCAGCGCCTGCTCCTGGGTGGGATCGACTGAGGTGTTGGCCTTGGTTTGCAGGGTCCCCAGCACGCTGTAGACCACCAGGCCGAACACCGCCATCAGGGCCAGGGTGGCGAGGGTGGCCAGCAGCTGGCGACCACTCATGAGGTGAAGTTCTGCGCGATCAGGGTGTTGATCGCGCTCCAATTGGGGACCAGCGCATCCTGGCCGTTGATGGTCTGGTTGGTGTAGTACTGCGACAGCATCACGATCTGGGTCACGTTGCCGTTGCTGAAGTCGCGTGCCAGCCCGGCTATGGAGCTGATCTGGGTCAACGACATGTCGGTGCGCACCTCGTTGCCCAGGGCGCTGGCGATCCGAGGGATGTCGGTCACGTTCATGTGTTTGGCGGAGTCCTTGATGTCGACCAGCAGTTCCTGCTGCTTCTGGTTGCGGGCGATGTCCTCGAGCAAAGCCCCGTGACGGGAGCGGACGTAGGTCAGGGCGTTCACCCCGTCCAGGCGCTGTGGCCCGGGCAGGACCGCGATCCTCTGGTTGGCGTAGGGGTTGGTCCCGGTCAGGTCGTAGGGGTACTGGACGTCCAGCACCGGCATCTGGGCGATGGTGTCCACCCCGCCCAGCTGGTCGACAAGGTTAACAAGTCCCCCAAGGCCGATCCACGCCCAGTAGTTCACGGGCACGTTGAAGTCGCTCTCCACGGTCTGGATGGCGTCTTGGGCCCCCCCGTAGGCGTAGGCGGCATCTATCTTGGCACTTCCCCCACTCGCCAGCGAGACCCAGAGGTCGCGGGGGATCGAGAGCATGACAGCGTGGTGGGTGGCGGGATCGACGCGCACCAGGATCATGGTCTGGGTCAGCACGTGACTGGAAACGAACTTGGTGTCATTGTCGGAGCCCAAAAGCAGGACGGTGAATGGCTGCCCCGGCGGGGGTGGGTTGGAAACAGCCTGCAACTTCGGGTTCTTGGAACCCTTGCCGGTTGTGGCCTGCCCCGTCACCTTGAATGCGGTTGTGACCGCGGGAAGGAAGTAGGCCACGACGCCACTGGTTCCGGACACAAGGAAACCCAGCACCACCAGCAACGCCAGGAGCGTCCGGTGCCGGCCCCATGAAAAGGACGAGCGGTGGGTCGAGAGCCCGGCGCGTCGGCGCCTTGGCTTGGTCCCGGCAGCCATGTCTGGCGATTGTAACCTCCCAACCTGAGCGCGGTCTCAGACGAACCTGGCCCGGGGACACCGCTGGCTGTCCGAGCCCCTGGGCTCCGACGCTCTTGGCCCGGGGCCAGACCGGGCACCCACCGTCGGTCAGCTGGGGAAATTCTGGGCAACCAGCGAGTTGATGGCTGGCCAGTTGGGCAGCAGCACGTCCTCCGTCGCGCCGTTGACCTGCTCTTGCCCGGAGCTGTAGTCGCTGCCCAGCATCACCAGCTCCTTGACATCTCCGTTGCTGAAGGCTCGGGCCAGGCCGGCGATGGCTCCGACCTCGGAAAGCGAGATGTCGGTGCTCACCTCCGTGCCCAGGGCGGACGCGATCCGGGGGATGTCGGTCAGGTTCATGTGCTTGGCAGAATCCTTAATGTCAACCAGGAGCTCCTGTTGCTTCTGGTTGCGGGCGATGTCCTCCAACAGGGCCCCGTGGCGGGAACGGACGTAGGTGAGGGCGTTCACGCCGTCCAGGCGCTGCGGCCCAGGAAGGACTGCGATCCTCTGATTGGCGTAGGGGTTGGTCCCGGTCAGGTCGTAGGGATACTGCACGTCGAGGACGGGCATCTGCGCGATGGCATCCACGCCCCCAAGCTGGTCCACCAGTCCCACCAAACCGTTGAGCCCTATCCAGGCCCAGTAGTTCACGGACACCTTGAAGTCGCTCTCGACGGTCTGGACCGCATCCTCGGACTGGCCCTGCTCGTAGGCGGCGTCGATCTTGGCGCTGCCGCCGCTCGCGAGGGGGACCCAGAGGTCGCGGGGGATGGACAGCATCACGACCGCTTTGGTTGTGGGATCGACCCGCACCAGAATCATGGTCTGGGTGAGCACCGGTCCGCCCTGGGTCTTGGCATCGTTGTCCGACCCCAGCAAGAGCACCGTGAAGGGCTGACCCGGGGGCGGCGGCGCAGGCTGGGGCGGCAGCTTGCCCCCCTTCACCCCCTTGCCCTCGGTGGCGTGGCCGGTGACCCTGAGGGCTGTGGTCAGGGCAGGGAGGAAGTAGGCGACGGCTCCGCTCGTCCCGGAGAGCAGGAAGCCCAGTGCCACCACGGCGCCCAGCATGACTCGGTGCTCTCCCCAGACCACCTGGAAGCGATTCCGGGCGAGCCCCGCCCGGCGCCGTCTGGGCGGACTTCCGCGTGACATCCGGGCATTCTAACCTCGGGCGAACCCAGGACCTCGGGGTCCTGGACGCCCCACCTGGGTCGTAGTTGCTAACCTTCCCTACCATGCTTCTCAGCGGCAAGCGCATCCTCATCACGGGGGTGCTGACCCCGGCGTCGCTGCCGTTTGCGGTGGCCCGCCAGGCTCAGACCGACGGTGCGGAGGTGGTCCTCACCTCATTCGGGAGGGCCAGGCGGCTCACCGAGCGCAGCGCGACCAGGCTCCCCAGACCGGCTGAGGTGCTGGAGCTCGATGTGACCCGCGACGAGGATTTCGTCACCCTCGCGGGTACCCTGCGGGGACGCGGCTGGGCGATTGACGGCGTGGTCCACGGGGTGGCATTCGCGCCCGAGGACGCTCTGGGCGGTCAGTTCCTCCAGACTCCCTGGGACTCGGTGGCGACCGCACTGCGGATAAGCGCCTATTCCCTCAAGCAGCTGGCGGTGTGCCTGGAGCCATTGATGCCCGCCGGGGGAGGCAGCATCGTCACCCTCGACTTCGACGCCACCAGGGCCTGGCCCACCTACGACTGGATGGGCGTCTCCAAGGCGGCGCTGGAGTCGGTCGTTCGCTACCTGGCTCAGTACCTGGGGGGGCGGGGCATCAGGGTCAATGCGGTGTCGGCGGGGCCGCTGTACACACTCGCCGCCAAGGGGATAGCCGGATTCTCCCAATTCCCCGAGGTGTTCGCTAACCAGGCCCCCCTGGGCTGGGATGCCCGGGACCCCGACCCGGTCGGCAAGGCGGTTGTGGCGCTGCTCTCAGACTACTTTCCCGCAACCACAGGGGAACTCGTCCATGTGGACGGCGGGTATCACGCGGTCGGGGCCTCAGCGAAGGGGGGGGAGGCGGCCGGGTAGTTGCCTCTGCGGTGGGCTCGGCGGCTCCACCATATCGTGCCCCCGATGGCGGTCGCCAGGGCCACCAGCCCGCCGATGCTCATGGTGGCACGGCTGCCTAAGACCTGCTCGAAGTATCCCGTCAGCGGGCTTCCGATCGGGGTCGTCCCCATGAACACCCACAGGTACAGTGCCATCACCCGCCCCCTGAGCGCCGCTGGGGTGAACAGCTGGATGATGCTGTTGGACATCGCGGAGTAGACGATCATGCCGGCCCCGGTGACGGCCAGCAGAAGCATCGCTGGAACCAGAGAGTTCGCCTGACCAGCAAGAGCGAGGAAGCTGCCGAACACGGCGCAGCCGACCAGAAGAGCGGGGACGGTCGCCCGGCCTGCGTAGGCGACCCCCAAAGCGCCCAGCAGAGCGCCCGCCCCCAGGGCCGCGCTGAGGAGGCCGAAGGTGGTGGCTCCAGAGTGGAGACCCTCCTTGGCGAGCGCCGGGATGAGTACGGAGAAGTTGTAGGAGAAGGTTCCCACCACCAGCATCAGCACCATCACCAGCGCCACCTCGGGGGTGCGCACGGCGTAGCGGGCCCCCTCCTTGATCTGCCCCAGGGTGCCGGCCACCTGACGGGTGGCGCGCCGGACCAGCTGCAACTCCTCCGGGTGCATGAGGTAAAGAGCCACCAGGACCGCGACGTATGAGATCGCGTTGAGGTCGAAGCAGAGAGCGGTACCCACGGTCGCGATCAGGATCCCCCCTGCGGCTGGTCCCACCACCCGGGCGGCGTTGAAGACAGTGGAGTTGAGCGCCACCGCATTGGGGAGCTGGTCCGACCCGACCATCTCCGGCACGAAAGCCTGCCGGGTCGGCCCGTCGACCACGTTGATGAGCCCGAACAGCGCCACCACCAAGAAGACCTCCCAGACCCTGACGATGCCCAGGCCAACCGTGATCCCAAGCACGCCTGCCACGACCGCAAACGAGCTCTGGGTGAAGTAGAGCAGGGTTCGCTTGGGGAAGCGGTCCGCGACCACCCCTCCGAATGGTTGCAGGAGCAGGTTGGGCAGGAACTGGACCATGACCAGCAGCCCCAGCATGAACGCCGAGTGGGTGAGTTCCAGGATCAGCCAGGCCTGGGCCGTGCTCTGCAGCCAGCTGCCGGTGACAGAGATCAGCTGGCCGCTGAAGAAGTACTTGTAGTTGCGGGTCGACAGGGCCTGGAAGGTTCGCCCCGTGATCCCTCTGGCGCTGTATCTCATGGTTCCACCCCGACCAGGTGCTCGAGCGCCCCAAGCGCCCGGCTGATGGCCGCGACCTCACCCTTGCTCAGATGATCCAGGCGGCCGGCAAACCAGGCGATCCGGGCCGCGCGCGCCGCCTGCGCCACCTCTCGTCCCCGGTCGGTCAGGACGACCCGCACGCAGCGGCGGTCGGCCGGGTCCTGTTGCTTCTCAGCCAGCCCTTCGGCCTCCATCTGGTTGACGACCGCGGTCATCGATGGCAGCTTGACCCGTTCCCTGTTGGCAAGCTCGGAGACGGTTGCCCCGGGGTGGTCCAGCAGAGAGTTGAGGACGGGGTACTGGCCGAGGTTCACCCCGATCGGCGTGTACACCTCCCGCAGGCTGCGCCCGAGCCTGGACATGACCATGGGCAGCCTCTGTCCCAGCTCGGAGGACGCCACCTCCCGGGGTTCGCCCTGGTCCGCGGGGGGACGTGACTCTGGCTTCATGTTATTAGGATACCTAATTAGTGGTCCTAATAACAACCGGGCAGGCTACTGGACGCAGGACTCCGTCGACACCGCCCTGGTGTCGTCTCGTCCCCGCGAGATGTCGGGTTCCACCTCGCGCGTCGTCAGCGCATAGCCCTCATCGTTGGTCACGGTCGACTTGGCGAAGACGACCCCGAGGACCTGGCCCTTGAGGTTTACAAATGGCCCTCCGGAGTTGCCCGGGATGACGTTGGCCTGGAGGACGAAGATCTGCCGGCTCACCAGGCCCTGGGAGTAAATGTCTCGGCCGACTGCCTGGATCTGGCCCCGGATGGCGCCGGGCACGACCTGCTCGACTCCTCCGCCCGGGTAGCCGATGACGGCCCCCTCCGTGCCGCGGGTCCCGTTCTCGGAGACGGGGAGGGGTGCGAGTGACAAACCGGGGACCAGCAGCAGGGCCAGATCGGTGCGGGGATCGAAGAAGACCACGCGCGCCGCCAGTGAGCCCGGGCGGCCCGGCACCTGGACCGTGGTTCCGTGGCCGCCCGCGACCACGTGGGCGTTGGTGGCGATGACGTCGTCGGTGACCGGGAAGCCGCTTCCCTCAATCAGCCCGCCACACCCAATGCTCACGACCTTCACGGTTTCCGCGGCATCCCTGGCGACGGCGGCGTCTCCCCGCAGGTCCCCAGGCAGGGTGACCGGGCCGGGCAGGGGCGGGACGAGGTTGGCGAACACTTCGGGGAAGGGCACGGCGGTGAAGAGATGCTGCAGGTCTCCGAGCCAGGCGGGCCCGCTCGGCAGCTCCCGGTCCAGGTCACGCAGGATGGTGGAGCCCTGGATCTGAGCCGCCAGGGGCTGGATGGGCCCCTGGTCGAAGAGCAATCCCAGGTACCAGCTGACGGCCAGCACCACGATCATGCCCCACGCGGTCCCGGCAACCGAGTCGAGCTTGCCCAGATGGCTGCGTATCGTGGTGCCCCGAACGCGGGCTCCGAGCACTCCCCCTAGCGCATCTCCGGTGAAGGCCAGGATCAGGACCAGCACGATCGCCAGGGCCGACCGGCCGGTCTGAGATAACCCGTGGAACAGCGGTGGGACCGTGGCGGCAACCCACGAGCCGAGCGCCAAGCCCACGCCTAAACCGAGCAGGGAGAACAGGGAATAGGTGAAACCGCGACGGTAGCCCATGATCGCCGCGTAGCAGAGGGCCAGAATGATCACGAGGTCGACTAGGTCCATGGGTCTCCTGCCATCATGCCTGGATCATCGGTGGAGTCGCGGTGTTGTGCTCACAATGCAGGCACACGCCGGGGGGCTGCAACCAAGAAGGTGAGTGTCGATGGAATCGGACGAGGCGGGATGAGCCGGCTGCGCAACAGCGGCCGGGCGGTCCAGAACGGGATCTTCATCCCGCTGCCCAACGATTGGCGGTCGTGCGTTCTCCCGGTGATCGGCCTGGCGACGCCGATCGGACTTCTGGTGGTCAACTTCTCGGCCTGGGTCATCTCGCAGCTGGGAGCCTTCCGGTGGGGGGTGGCGGTGAGCGCGGTGATCAGCGCCCTGATCCTCAACAGCCTCACCGCCATCAACGTCTACCGCTACGTGCGCAATCGCTGGCCCGACTTCATCCTGAGCCGGCCCGAGCACGAGAACCTGGTGCTGATCCTGGCGGTCTTCATCGTGATCGTGATCGCCGTCCTGTCCGCGGTCTTCTCCTACGTGGGGATGTCGAATCCCAAGGACCTCCCCAACGGGATCGCGGTCATCACCGGGTTTGTGGGCGTCGTGATACCGCTGGGTCTGATCCTGGGGCTCAACCGCCGACGGGGACAGAGCGCCTGAGCCCGCAGCCCCATCCCCTCTAGGGGATCGTGCGCTCAGCTTCCAGGTCCCCCAGCACCCGCACCGACCTGCCGTCAGACACCAGCGCTGCGGTCGCGGTCGAGAGGAACAGGCCGTGCCCCAGGACCCCTGGGATGCGGTCGAGCTCCGAAACCAGGCGGTGGGGCTCCCAGGTTCCTGGAGGCAAGCTCAGATCCAGCACGTAGTTGCCGTTGTCGGTGACGAAGGGCTGGTCCTGGCCGCGCAGCCGCGGCTCCCCCAGGCAGGCGTCTCTGACCCTGGCCGCCGTCCCCTCCCAGTCGAAGGCCAGCACCTCGAGCGGGATCGGGTGGCCGTCGCCCAGGCGCTCCACCAGCTTGGTGGAGTCGGCTAGGACCAGGAAGCGGCGGCTGCGCTCGGCCACGATCTTCTCCCGGACCATGGCCCCGCCGGCTCCCTTGACCAGGTTCAGCTCGGGGTCGATCTCGTCGGCGCCGTCCAGGTCGAGGTCCAGGGGGGGCTGGCTGGATCCTAGGATTTGGATCCCGAGCGAGCGCGCCCTCTCCTCGGTGCGCTTCGAGGTGCACATCGCAACCAGGCCCATCTCAGCAACAGGCCTCTTGGCGAGGGCATCCAGGAATGCCGAGGCGGTCCGGCCGGTCCCCAGGCCCAAGCGCATGCCCGGTTTGATGAGGTCTGCGGCGTAGAGACCGACCTGGATGATCGAGGCCTCGAAGAGGCCGTCGGTGGTAGTCAACCGAGGCGCCTCGGCCCCGCCTCTGCGACGGTCATCCTGAGCAGCACCCGCCGTTCGGCCACCATGGCGCGGCGGTACTCGGACCAGTCCCGGTGCTCACCCGCGACCAGGCGATAGTAGTCTTCCAGCAGCGGCAGGGCGGCGGGGAGCGAGACCACCTCGACGGTTCCCCAGACCATGGCCCAGGGGCCGAAGAAGTTGTCGGTGAAGGTCACCAACCCCGCCCTCGGGTCGCGGCGCAGGTTGGCGGTCTTGGCGGCCCCCTCTCGGGTGCTGATCACCACCAGCCCTTCGTGATCCACTCCCGCCACGACCGGGGACATCTGCACTGTCGCGTCCCTGCGGTAGGTGGCCAGCACCCCGCGATGATTGCTCCCGAGAAACCTCAGGACCTCAGCCCTTTCCACTCAAGCACCCTCTTTGGAACGGTCGGTCGCCCAACGTGGTGGGCGGGCCCTGGCCCGCTCGATCAACAACTCCTGGATCCCGGGGTCGGTGCTGGTCGGGGCGACCCGGGACCAGGAGCCGTCCCGGTTCAGGGTCCAACTCTGCCGCCGGTCCCGCCACATCATCTCCATCACCTCGAGGACCTCCTGGCTGGCCCCCGAGGCTCTGAGGGGCACCACCGCTTCGACGCGCCGGTAGAGGTTACGCCCCATCAGGTCGGCCGAGCCCAGGTACGCCTCTGGCTCCCCCCCGTTGGCGAAGGTGAAGACCCTGCCGTGCTCCAGGAAGCGGCCAATCACGCTGTGGACGGTGACGCTCTCGCTGAGCCCGGGAACACCGGGCCGCAGCGAGCAGATCCCCCGCACCAGCAGGCGGAACTCCAGACCCTGCCGGGAGGCGTTGTAGACGGCTCTGATCGCCCGCTCATCGGTTATCCCATTCACCTTAATGAGCACCCCTGCGGGTCGGCCCTGTCGCAGGTGTTCCAGCTCGCGGTCGATCAGCTGCTCGAGACGTTCGATGGTGTTGATGGGAGCGACCCACAGGCTCTTGTAGTCGCGCTTTCGGGAATAGCCGGTCAGATAGTTGAATAGGTCGGCCACCTCCTGGGTGATCTCCTGGCGCGTGGTGAAGAGCCCGAAGTCAGTGTAGGTGCGAGCCGTCACCGCGTTGTAATTGCCAGTGCCTATATGCGCGTAGTAGCGTACCCCGCTCTCCTCCTGGCGCACCACCAGCACCAGCTTGGCGTGGGTCTTCAGCCCCGGCACCCCATAGGCGACATGGGCTCCAACCTGCTCCAGCTGGCGGGCCCAGCGGATGTTGTTCTGCTCGTCGAAGCGAGCCTTCAGCTCCACCAGCACCACGACCTGCTTGCCGTCCTCGGCCGCCCTAGTCAGCGCGCCGATGAGGGGGGTGTCGCCGCTGGTGCGGTAGAGGGTCTGCTTGATGGCCACCACCCGGGGGTCCCGGGCGGCCTGCTCGATGAACCTCTCCGTGGTGGCCGCAAACGAGTCGTAGGGGTGCTGCACCAAGAGGTCGCCCCGTCTGATGACCGCGAAGAAGTCCGGATCTTGGTCTTGGACGCTGAGAAGTCGTGGAGGGGTGGTCCCGCTGAAAACGGGGTAGGCGAGGTCGGGTCGGTCGAGCGCCTCGACCACCCCGAACAGGCCTGTCAAATCCAGCGGCCCCTGCACGGGTTGGAGCTCCTCGCCGCCGATGCCGAGCTCCGCCTCCAGCATGTTGCTCAACTCCGGAGGCAGCGAGCCGACCGTCTCGACCCTGACGACCGCGCCGAAGCGGCGCCCGCGCAGTTCCTCCTCGATCGCCGAGAGCAGGTCCGGCTCGTCCTCGTCGACATCGAAGTCAGCATCCCTGGTGACTCGGAAGACACCGGTGCCCTGGATCTCCATGCCCGGGAACAGCCGTTCCAGGCGCTCCGAGATGATCCGCTCTATCGGTAGGAATGGCCCGCTCGGCCCCGCTCTGTAGAAGCGGGGGAGGGAGGACGGGACTTTGACCCTGGCGATGCGCGGGGCCCGGTCTCCCGGGTCCCCGAGCAGCGCGGCGATGGACAAGGACAGGTTGCTGAGGTACGGGAAGGGATGGGCGGGGTCGATGGCGAGAGGGGTCAGGAGGGGGTAGATCTGGTGCTCAAAGAACTCATCGCAGAGCCGGCTCTCCTCCTTGCTGAGGTGCTCGCCGCCCAGCAGCAGGCGAATCCCCTGCTCCGTCAGGGCGGGGACCAGCTCATCCACCAGGCAGGCCAGCTGATCCTGGACCAGCCGAGAGGTGCGTTCCGAGATGGCGCCAAGCTGCTCGGTCGCCGTCATCCGATCGGGGTGGGTGGCTTCGAAGTGCTCCTGCTGTTGGCGTTTGAGCGACGCGACCCGGATCATGTAGAACTCATCGAGGTTGTTGGCGGTGATCGCCAGGAACCTCATGCGTTCAAGCAGGGGCACCCTCTTGTCCCTGGCCTCGGCCAGGACCCTGTCGTCGAAGTCCAGCCAACTGAGTTCCCTGTTGATGTAGGAGCTCGAATCGAGGAGGCGGTCATCGGTCCGCTTCGGCCGAGCCACGCTAACCCCCGAGCCGGTTCGGGGCGCCTGGCCTCTCGGATGCCGCACCTTTACGGTGCGTTTCGATTGCTCTGCCACGCCGCCTACCGTACTACCGTTGCCCTTCCCCCGATCTCATTCGGTCGGACTGTCATCGGAGATCGACTTTCTGAGATGACTTCTCAGGATCCCGAGTTACCATGCTGGCATGATCAAAGGGACGTACCTGGCGGGAGCGGTGGCAGCGGCGGCGGGGGTCCTGGCTTTGGCGGGATGCGGAGCGGCCCAGGCGGGTCACCGTCCGCTCGCCGCCGAGTTGCTGAGTTCCGCCAACAACACGGCGCTTTCCACGAGCTTTAAAGCCCAGTTCCAAGGGACCGCGAAGCTCACCATGTCGGGGCTCAGCGGCCTGCCCGCGACCACCATGCAGCAGCTGCAGACAGCTCAGGGCCAGCTGAACTCCTCGACCCTAACCGGGACTCTGGACTTCGAGAACCCCACCAACTTCGAGGTGAGTTACAGCTTTCCCCCCTTCCTCACATCCCAACTTGATGTGCTCGAGGTGAACGGCGTCGGATATGCCAGCCTGAACGGCACCACCTGGTACCAGCTCGCCGCTTCGACCGCCACGTCCGGTGGGCTGTCGGCGCAGGCGGCCAACCTTCCCAACGAGCTCAAGGCCCTTGGGACCGAGGCCAAGGGGGCGGCGACCGTCTCGTCCTTGCCCAACACCACAGTGAATGGGGTCGCCGTCACCCACGTGAGGGCCACGGTCTCGGGCAGCGGCCTGGACAAGGTCTTCACCGGCGCTCTGGACCAGTTCGCAAAGACCGGTTCCGGTTCCTCGGCCGGCGGGGCTATGGCGGCTCTGGCGCAGTTGGTCAACTTCAATCCCGCCCAGGCAGACTCCTACATTTCTGTTGGCACCAAGCTGCCGGTGCGTGAGTCGGCCTCCGGCTCCATGAGCTTCAACCTGGCGGCCCTCTCCCTGCTCGGAGCGGGGCAGCTGCCCAAGGTCCAGGGGGTGCTCTCCCTCAGCTTCACAGCGACCATCAACTTTTCCGACTACGGCCACCATTTCGCGATCAGCAAGCCTGCCGACATCGCTCCTGGGGCACTCCCGCAGCCGTCCTCGGCCGCTTCTGTCACCGGTCTGTTCTAAGGGGCAAGCCCCCTTCCCAGGAGGCGCCAGCGAGAGGAGCGTCTGGGGCTTGGGGTAAGGTTGAGCGCCTCAGCCCGGGCCAGGGTCTCAAGGTGGTCATCGAGAGGTGCCAGCTCGAGGTGGCGGGCAGCGGCCCCGAGCCACCAGTCGCAGATGCTGGGGTTCTTGGGCAGTAGGGGGCCGTGCAGGTAGGTCCCGATCACGGTATCCTGCCAAGCTCCCTCCAGGCCGGTCTGGCCGTCGTTGCCGCCCCCTCTCACCACCCGCCCCAGGGCCCTCAGCTCCCCATGCAGGACGGTCCTGCCGCTGTGGTTTTCGAAGCCCACCAGGGTCGGGTCGGCAAGGCCGAGCCTAGGATCCGCAATCACCACCAGGTTGCCCACCATGCGCTTGGTCGAGGCCTCGGTGTGGAGGGGGAGGAGACCGAGGCCCGGGATCTCATCCCCGCTCGCTGTGAGGTAGTGGGTGCCCAGCAGCTGGAACCCCGCGCAAACGGCGAGCAGCGGGGCCCCCCTTCCGACGGCCTGTCGCAGGTGGTCTCCCTTGAGGGTGATGAGGTCGGTGGCCACCAGGTCCTGGTCCAGGTCCTGCCCTCCGCCCATGAAGTACCCAGAGCAGGTCGGGATGAGCTCGGCGGCGGCCGCCCCGGTGCCGATTGAGACCACCTCCAATTCCACTCCCCGCCGAGCGGCCCGCCGCCGGAGGGCGAGGATGTTGCCGCGATCCCCATACAGGTTCATCTCGTCGGGATACAGGTGCCCGAGCCGAAGCCGTGAGTTGCCCAATCCCGCCCCTCCTAGCCCGCCCACGATTCGGCCTCCGGCCCGACGGACGTCGTCCGGCGGTGCCAGTCGAGCATGGCCGTGTAGGTGAGGAGCGCGGGGGCCGGCAGATCCGCCTCGACCAGCCGAGCGATCTCGTCGAGAGCCGCTTCCGGCGCCGGGCGGACCAAGACCCTGTCCTCCGCGAACCCCGCGTAGGCGAGGCGGAGGGCCAGCTCGTGGGCCCTGGTTCCGGACACGACCACATGCAGATCCTCGGTCTCTCCCAGCACCTCCAGGTCCGCGTCCCAGATCCAGGAGATGTCCCTTCCGTCGGCGATGCCATCGTTGAGGGCGATGGCCAAAACTGGACCCGTTCGGGCGGCGAGGACCGCTCTCAGGTTCTCCTCCAGGCCGGCGGGGTTCTTGGCGAGCATCAGGCGCACCCTGGCCGCTCCCCAAGAGACCACCTGGAAGCGCCCGAAGGCCGGTCGAAAGCCGACCAGGGTCGCGGTCGATCTCTCCGGCGGCAGCCCCATGGCGCGGCCTGCCGCGGCCGCGGCCGTCACGTTGGCCGCGTTAAACACCCCGCCCAGGCTGACCCGGACTGGCGCCGTCGCCCCTCCTGTGGTCGCAACCTCCATCTCGAGCCCCTCCAGCCCATTGAGCCGGATCGACCGACCTTCGACCTCGGGATCTGGCCTGCTGAAGCCGCAGGCAGGGCAGGAGTAGACGCCGCAGTGGGCGTAGTGGACTCTGGTGAATGAGAGCTCTGCGCGGCACCTCGGGCAGGTGCGACCGTCGCTCACCGCCGGTAGCCGGCGGTGCTCCTCTGGGCCCATCTCCAGGCCGAACAGGATCTGTCTCACCTTGGCCCGGTCCGCCTGAAGTGCCAGCTCGGCAACCCGGGGATCATCCGCGTTGGCCACGAGAAAGGAGTCGCTGGGCAAGCGTGAGACCGCCAGGCGCAGGCGGTCGAAGACCTGCTCGACCTCGAAGGAGCGATCCAACTGGTCGCGGTAGATGTTGAGGATCACGAGCCCGCGGGGGGAGAGCTCCGAGACGGCCCCCGGGGTGCTGAGCTCATCCACCTCCAGAACCATCCAGTCCCGGTCGATCCGGCCCCTCCAGTCAGCCACCTGCATGGCCGCCGCGGTCAGCCCAAAGATCAGGTTGGAGCCGCTGGGGTTCCCGGCCACGGACGTGCCCGCTCCCGCGGCCATGGTCCGCAGAAGGGCCGCTGTCGTGGTCTTGCCGTTGGTGCCGGTGACCAGCACCACCCCCTGCCTGAGACTGGCCGTGAGCCTCTCTAGGATTCTCGGGTCCAGCGCTCGACCGACGTCACCGGGCAGCGTGCTGCCCGCCCCGAGGTGGAGCCGCCGAGAAGCGATGCCGGCCGCCCTGCCTCCCAGAAGAGCGGCCATGAGCCTCAGGTCTCCTGACGGCATCCGGCCTCCGGAGCGACCGCGCGAAATGGCACTTCCGGGCAGAGCCGAGCCAGCGCGGCCGCGGACCTCGCCAGCAGCTCCGGCGTCATCACCAAAGAGAAAAACGTCCCGCCACTTCCGGTCATCGCCCAGTCCAGCCACGGAGTGGCTCCGCGCAGGGCCCGCAGCTGCTCGGCCAGGCCTGGGGTGACCCGCAATGCCGCCGGCAGCAGGGCTGAGCCCAGATCCTTGGGATCGGGGCTCAGCCCCGCCCGGAGGGCCCGAGCCACGCTCTCCGCGCGGCGGCCATCACTGAAGTCCCGGGGCTCGACGGCGGCGTAGGCTGCGGCGGTGGAGACATCCCCCAGGTGGGCGACCAAGAAGACCCCCTGGCTGATCGGACGCAGAGGCTCCAGGACCTCACCTATCCCTGTCAGCAGGGCGGCACCACCACCAATCGCGAACGGGACATCTGCGCCGCACTGCTTCGCCAGCGCCAGAACCCGTTCTTCAGTGGTCCGCCCCAGAGCCATCCGCAACAGAGCGGCCGCATCAGCCGACCCGCCCCCCAAACCACTCTTGGCGGGGATCCGCTTGTCCAGGACCAGCCGTGTGATGGGTGGGTTAAAACCTGCCTCCCGCATCGCGTCCAGGGCACGCAGCAGGATGTTCTGGCCGTCGTGAGGCACGTCGCCTGCCCGGGGTCCAACCACCACCAAACGGCAGTAATCCGGGCGGGCGGAATCCTCCATCTCGACCCCGACCAGGTCACTCCAATCGATCGTATGAGACACCGCCGCCAGCTCGTGGTAACCGTCGGCGCGGCGCCTGGTCAGCTCCAGCACCAGGTTGAGCTTGGCAGGGGCGCGCCCCAGACGTAACATCGGCACTACTCTAGCGGTCGCCGAATCTCCTCCAGGGCACGATTGGTATACTTCGACTCCTACCTGATTCGTCGATCAGGATTGCCAGCGACGCCCCAGGGCGCCAAGCCACCGAGGATGAATTGGCCAACAGCAGTTCAGCACGCAAGCGCATTCGCTCGGCTCGTCGCAAGCACGAGCAGAACAGGGGAGTGCGCTCTGCCGTGCGCACCGCTGTCGCCAAGGCGAGGAGAGAGGTGCTCCAAGCCGCTCCTGAAGGGGCCGAGGAGCTGGTCCGCCTGGCCAGTTCGGCATTGGACAAGGCGGCAGAGCACGGGGTCCTGCACGCGCGAAACGCCAGCCGCCGCAAGTCACGGCTGATGCGCCTGGCCGCCAGGGTCGGGCAGGTGGAGGAGGCCGCGCCCATAGTCGCCACGCCCAAGCGCAGGGCGCCAGCGGCCAAGAGCGCCAAGGGCGGGGCAGCCGCCAAGAAGGCGGCTGCGGCCAAGTCGCGGACCAAGACGGAGCGGACCGCCGCCAGAACCCGCCGGGCGGCGAGTGCCACCGGGTCGGAGCGCGCTTAGGACCGATCCGACCGACCCTGGGCACATAGCTCCCAGGCGATCGAGGCGAGGAACACCTCCAGGCCGGCCCTGCCGTCAACCTGGCCGGTCTTTGTCTTCCAGTCCAGTTCCGCCAGGTCGCTGAGCCAGGCGCGGAGCCTCACTGCGCCTGCTTTGCTGCTCTGAGCGGCCAGCCTCTCCAGGCGCCAGCTTGGGAGGGATTCCTGGGACGGGCGCCCGCCAGGGTCCGAGTAGGCGATGAGGTCCCGGAACACGCGGGCCAGGGCTCCCACGATCACCTGCGGATCTGCCCCCGGCTGGCCCCAGAGTGACTCGAGCCTTGGCCCGACGGACGCGGGCTCGCTGAAGAGCGCATCAGTGAGCCGGTAGAGCTCCTGGGGAGGCGCGGCCGTGATGAGGAGGCGCGCCACCCCTGGAGTGAGGGGACGGCCGTCGGCCCGGTACAGATCCAACTTGTCAAGCTCGCCCTCGAGCGTTCCCAGGTCACGGCCAGCGACATCCACCAGGAGTTGCAGGGCCCCGGGAGGCAGCTTGAGGCTGCGACTGGCACAGCGGCGCTCCACGTAGCGGCGCAGGTCCTGACCCTTGGGTCGCAGCTGCGCCCTGACCTCACCCTGAAGGCTGCGGATGCCCTTCACCGCGACCGAGTTCGCTGCCAGGGGTTGGCGCACCACGACCAGGGTCGCCGTCGTGTCCGAGCGGGCTGCCAGGACCTTGAGGAGCGCGTGGGCCGAGGCTGCAAGGCGGTCTGGCTTGGACTTCTCGGATGGCCTGGCGGAGGCCTTCCTCTTGGGCGCCGCAAATTGGGGAGGGTCCCAGATGACGACGACACGCCGGATGGACAGGAACGGTGGGCTGGCCAAGCTCCTCTCCAGTTCGTCGAGATCGGTCGGGGCCCTGAACTCCTCCAGGTTCAGGTCCGCAAGGATGTCCTGGCAGAGCTCGTCGCGGAGCTCCCGGGCGGTCGCCAATGCCAGGTAGGGGTCGTCCCCGTGAAGCAGGATGAGGGGCTCGAGCACGGTCGAATTATGGTCGCCTTGGCCTGGATCACGATTGAGAGTTGCCATAGGGGGTCTCACCCCGTCAGCATTGGAGCGCAGTGCTGCTGTCAGCTTTCCCGGTTCCACAACCACGACTGCCCTTTGGCACCATCGGTGCTGAGATCGCGATAGGGGCCGTCTTCCTTATCCACATCGTGATCGTGGGCTTCATCCTGGGCTCGTCGGGGATAACTCCGTTCATGGAGCTGGCCGGCCGCCGTCGCGGGGGCGACGAGCGCTGCCTGCGTTACTCCAAGACCCTGGCCCACTCGATCCTCTACCTGTACAGCTTCGGGGCCACCTGGGCGGTGTTCGCGGTGGTGCTTCTGACCGGGCTCTACGGGCGCCTGATCGGGACCCTCCTTAACCTGCTGCTGCTGCCGCTGACCATCGCCTTCGCCAGCTTCTTCGTCGGGGTCCCCCTGCTCCTGATCTACATCTACCGCTGGGACAAGATGAACCCCCGGCTGCACCTGGCCGTGGGCTTCACCTTTGCCGCGATCCAGTTCCTCTTTCTGTTCATGATCGTCCAGCTGGACAGCTATGTGCTGACGCCTGGGACCGCGATCAGCGCCGCCCACGCGATGTTCTCGCCGAGCTACTGGCCTCTCTTGCTCCACTACGCCGGTGCCACGCTCTCCTGGGCTGCCCTCTTCCTGGCGGCGGTGGCCGTATGGCGCGGGCGGCGGGCCAAGGCGGAGGAGGAGGTGCTCTACCAGCGCTGGGCGGCGAGGGTGAACTTTGCGATCGGTTCGGTGTTCCTCATGGCCCAGCCCATCACCGGATTTCTTCTCGCGGACACCATCAAGACGGCTGCCCCTGGCACCTTCGACAACCTGTTCATCTTCGGGTCGGGATCCATGTTCATCGGGCAGGTGGCCCTCCTGGCCGTTGTGGTGCTGGGAGCCAACTGGGTCTTCTGGAGGCACAACCAGGCGACGGCCGAGGCGGGCCCGGCGGCAACCCTCACCGTGATCGCCCTCCTGGGCATGGCGGGAACCGCGCTGCCTGCGTCCGTCATCCCTCAGCAGGTGGTCGCTCTGCGCTACGTGGCCCTCTTCATCGCCTTCCTGGCCACCGCCGCCAACCTTGTGATCTACATCCGCTCCCTGCGCTCCGAGGGGGCGCTCGCCCTGCGGATCAGCCCTGCGGCGGGGAGGGGGATCGTGGTGGTGGGGTTGGCTGCTGCCATCCTCTCGATCTACATGGGCGTGATCAAGGAGAACTCCAAGCTGCCCTGCGGAATCGACCAGACCACGGGGCAGAGCGCCTGCCTTCTCAGTCTGCACCAGTCGGCTCAGAACTTTGACGCTCCACCTGGGGTCCTCCCGTGAACTATCAGGACTTCGAGTCGGCCTGGTACCTCGGCATCGTGATCACGATGTTCTTCGTGATCATGCTGACCGGTTGCTGGATGGCCACCAAGCGGCTCCGGCGTCTCTTCGCGACGGGGGATGAGATGTCGGCCTGGCTGACCATCGGCGCCACCACCTTCACATTCCTGTTCTTTCTCGGCCTGTGCCTGGCCCTGCTGGTTCTGATCGTGGGGCAGGGAAGTGGCTGACGAGCGCCTGACGATCTCTCAGCGCCGGATGTCCAGGCGCAAGTTCATGATCATGGGGATCAACGCCGCGGGAGCAGGCACAGGGCTTTTGATCGCCGCCCCCATCGTGGGCTCGATCCTGAGTCCGCTGTTCTACCAGCGCAAGCAGCCGTGGGTGCTGGTGGCCGACATCCAGCACGTCCCCGTGGGGGTTCCGACCGCCTATGTGGTGATGCTGGACCAGGGTGGCGATGCCTGGCAGGTCCCCCCGGTGCCGAGGACGGTCTACGTCGTCAAGTTGAACCTGGACAACCAGGTGCAGGTGATCACCCTCTCCAACGTCTGCACCCACATGCAGTGCGACGTGCACTGGGACATCAACCTCAACGTGTTCTTCTGCCCCTGCCACGGGGGCGAGTACAGCATGGATGGGACCAACATAGCCGGGCCCCCACCCAAGCCCCTCTTCCGCTACGAGCACAAGTTCGTGGGGACCACCCTGTACGTCCGAAACGTCTTGACCGAGGGCAAGTAGGGTGGCGCAGGACCTGGAGCGCAGCGCCTTGGCGCGCAAGCTGACCAAACCGTTCTCGGGTTTGATGGCCACCACCTACCGCTGGGTGGATGAACGGCTGGGGGTGACTGACCTGGCCCACCAGCTGCTCTACGAGGCCGTACCCCGGCGGGGCGCATGGGCATATTCCCTGGGCAGCGCAACCCTCATCATCATCGTCCTCCAGATCGTGAGCGGCATGTTCCTGCTTTGGACCTACGTGCCGTCGACGACCGAGGCCTGGGAGAGCCTCAACTTCATCGAGCATCACGACGAGTTCGCGGCGATAGTGCGCGGGATGCACCTCTGGGGGGCTTACGTGCTCTTCATCGTGATCGGGCTGCACATGGTGCGCACCTTTGTCAGTGGCTCCTACAAGAAGCCGCGCGAGCTCAACTGGATCATCGGGGTGGTCCTGTTCCTCCTCGTACTCGGCCTCGGGATCACGGGCTCCATGCTGCCGTGGGACCAGGCCGCCTACTGGACCGCCACGGTCGTCACCCACGTCATCAGCTACTTCCCCCTGTTCGGAACTCAGATCGAGGAGATCCTGCGAGGCGGGCCGCAGATGGGCCCGGACACCCTGACCCGGTTCTTCGCCATCCACATCTGGCTGCTGCCGGCTCTGCTGGTGCCCATGATCGGGCTGCATCTGATCCTGCTCCGTCGCCATGGCGAGCACGGTTCCTGGGTGAACTACGAAGGGGTGGAGGAGGAGACCGAGGCGGAGCGGGCCCGGCGGATGGCGGAGGCGGAGGCGCCCTACCCGGCGATCCCCAGCGATCCCGGATATGCGGTTCCGGTGGACTTGGACGAGTTCTTCCCCTCCCAGGTGTTCAAGGATGCCCTGGTCAGCTTCGCGCTGGTGCTGCTCATCTTCGTGATGGCGGTGGTGGTGGGGGCCCCCCTGGAGCGTGCCGCCAACCCCGCGGCCCTCAACTACGTGCCGACCCCTGAATGGTTCTTCCTGCCTTTGGACCAGCTCCTGGTGCAGTTCCCCCAGGCCTGGATGATCCCGGTCGGAGTGTTCGTGGTGCCAGGCATAGGGACGACCCTGCTGATGATGGTACCCTTCCTTGACCGCACCCCGGGACGGGAGCCCTGGCGGCGGCCGGAGGTCATGGTTCCCGGGCTGTTCGCGATCCTGTTCTTGCTGTTCGAGGCCATGCTGGCCGTAGGGCGACTCTTCAACCTCTAAATATGCCCATGCTTGCTGCCGTCACCCCCCAGCTGACCCCGGTTCCCATTTCCACCGGGGTGGCCACCGCCCTGGTGGCGCTGCTGATGCTGGCGCATGTGCAGTTCGCCGCCTGGCAGCAGGGCGGATACATCATCCTGGCGGTCTCCGACTTCGTCGGCTGGAAGCGCAAGAGCGAGCGCTACGACCGCTTCTCCAAGGGGTTGGTCACCGCCCTCGGGGCGACCTTCGCCGTGGGCGGGTCACTGGCCATCTTCGCCGTGATGATTCTCTTCCTTGGCCTCTGGAGTCACTTCTTCGTGGACCTCGAGAAGGTGCTCTTCTGGCCATTCGTGGCCGAGGCGGCGGCCTTCGTGGGCGAGATTGTCTGCCTCTATCCGCTCTACGCCAGGTGGGAGCGGCTAGGCAAGGTGAGGGGGCTGCGGATCGGGCTCGAGATCCTGCTCTTCATCAACGCCGAGCTGCAGATGCTGCTGATCAACATGGTTGCCTCATACATGTTGACCCCGCGGCCGGCCAACGACCTTCCGGCCATCCTCATGAACCCGACGGAGATACCCCTTGAGATCCACCGTTTCGTCGGGAACATCGCCTGGGCGGGGGCGATCATCGCCCTGACGGCCGGAATCCGGCTCCTGCTCAAGAGCGGCAGGCGCCCTGACGTCCGCCCCTACCTGGATTGGATGGGACATTACGGGCTCATCTGGGCGATCGGGTTCACAATCGCGCAGCCGCTGGTGGGATGGGAATACGCCAAGGAGATCCAGCTCCACGCCTACGCCTCCTGGTACGACATGATGCTGGGCGGGCTCAGCGTCGCCTTCCTGATACAGGTGTTCCTGCTGGGCACGATCTTCACCGTCGGGATCTTCTACCTCTGGCGCAGGGTCAGGGCCAGCGGCTTTCGCTCCCCAGCGCTCGCCGTCTGCACGGTGCTCTCCTTTGGCGCGTGGATGCTGATTTCGACACCCTCCTCGCTCGCCTGGAGCTACGAGGACGTGTTCCGGGCCAACGCCAACGTGCCCATCTGGCAGGGCGGGCTTCTGATTCCGTGGGGGGCCATGATCCCCTGGAAGCTGACGGCTCTGGTGGCATTCACGGGCGTCAC
>DAHWNZ010000022.1:0-35768 GCA_027339635.1 Candidatus Dormiibacterota bacterium | reverse complement strand
CCATTTGGAGAACGGGGAGAGCATGGCCCTCCCCGATGGTGGGCTGCTCCTGCATGACTTGGTCGCCGCCCAGGCGGCCGCGACGCCGCACCTCCCAGCGGTCATCGCCCCCGATGGGCAGCTCACATATGCAGAGCTGGAGGACCGGGCGACCCTGGTTGCGGCCGACGCCCAGCGATACGGGGTAGGCCCGGATGTCCTGGTCGGGATCTGCCTGGAGCGCTCGTGCCAGTTCGTGGTGGCCCTTTATGCGGCCCTGAAGGCAGGGGGCGCCTACCTGCCGCTGGACCCGGAGCAGCCGATGGCCCGCCTGGCGGGGATCCTGGACGAAGCAGCCCCGGCCGTGGTGATAACCGAGGGCCGCCTGGTAGAGAGATTGCCCGAGTCCGGACCACCGCAGGTGCTCATCGAGCGCGCCCAGCTGGCCCCGGGACCTCTGGATGCTTTGGCCCCCAGCGCGACCGGCGGGAGAGATCTGGCCTACGTGATCTACACCTCGGGCTCCACCGGTAAGCCCAAGGGAGTGATGATCGAGCACCGGTCCATCACGAATCATCTGCTCTGGCGCGGGCGTTGGCTGGGGATGCTCAGCCGCGACCGGGTGCTGCAGAAGGCGCCCATGGGCTTCGACGTCTCGGTGTGGGAGATTTTCTGCCCGCTCATCCGGGGCGCGGCCACCGTGCTGCTGGAGCCGAGCGGTCAGCGCGATCCGCGGGCCATTGGGCTTGCGATAAGGCGCTCCGGGGTGACCATGGTGAGCTTCACGCCGTCCATGCTCCGCCTCTTCCTCGAGGAGGGAGAGGCGGAGCGCTGTCGGTCCCTGCGGGAGGTGGTGGTCGGGGGGGAGGCGTTGAGCGGTGCGCTCGCCGCCGAAGCCCACCGCAGGTTTGGCGATGGCGTCCGCTTCAGCAACCTCTACGGGCCGACCGAGACCACCGTGGTGTCCACCTTCTGGCCCTATCAGGAAGGGGAGGACCCGGTCCCGATCGGAAGGCCGGTCGCCAACACTCAGGTATGTGTGTTGGATTCCGACATGCGGCGCGTGCCCCGGGGCGAGGTCGGCGAGATCTTCATCGGTGGAGTCGGCCTCGCCCGCGGGTACCTCCAACACCCCGAATTGACCGAGCAACAATTCGTTCCCCACCCGTTCCGCCCCGGGGAGCGGCTCTACCGCACGGGAGACATGGGCTCTTGGCGCAGCGACGGGGCTTTGATGTTCGGCGGCCGGGTGGACGGCCAGGTGAAGGTGCGCGGCAACCGGGTGGAGCTGGCCGAGATTGAGCTGGCGCTAGTGCACCGGGCCAGGTTGGCCCAAGCCAAGGTGATGGTCCGTCGCGACGCGGTTGGTGACTCGTCGCTGGTTGCCTACGTGGTTCCGAGTCACGCTTATGGCCCCTCACCGACGGCGGCCGACCTGCGCACGGCTCTGAGCGAAGTGCTGCCGCAGTACATGATTCCGTCGGAGTTCGTGGTGGTCGATTCCCTGCCGGTCAACTCGTCCGGGAAGGCCGTGCTGAAGGTTGACCCAGATCAGGGGGGAGGGGAGGAGGAGCCGCCAGCGCAGCAGTCCGTGCCCCTGTATGTGCTCGCTCCCACCGTCGAGGCCGTCTCCAGCATGGAACTATTCGGTAGGGGTTTGGGACTCACCCCTCCCGCCGTGATCCTGCCTCCCCGTCCCGAGCTTCTCGATGGTGGTGGTGACGGGACCTGCGCGGATGCGGTCCTCGCCACCATCAGGCGCATGCAACCGCGGGGCCCCTACCTGCTCGCAGGGTATGGGAAGGCGGGCAGTGTCGCCTACCAGGTCGCCACCGCGCTCGAGGCTGCGGGGGCTAAGGTGGCGTGGCTCGGCCTCTACGAGGCACCCCACCCTGACGTGCTCGGCCGCCCCCCGGGCTGGCGGCGGCGGTCGTGGCGCAGGCCCGATACAGGGCTTGCGCGTACTCGCCCGGCGGTCCCCGGCCGGGGCGGGTCGGTCGGCGAGCACCCGCTTCCTGGATCTGCCTCGGCCTTGGCCGATCACCCGGGGCTCCCGCTGACCCTGGGTGGCAACCAGGTCCCCCTGGAGCTCTTCGCCAGTCGCGACCTCTTCCGCTCCACAGGCACGCCGACCCTGGGGTGGGAGAGGTTGCACCGGGGCCGGATAACACCGCATGAGCTGGCCTGGACCGGTCTGCTAGCCTCGGCAGATGGGGCGACCGCGGAGGCGGTCGACCTGACGCGCCGGAGCCTGAGACGGGCCGGCGTGCTCTCCTGACCGGGTGGCGAAGCGGTGTACTCGCTGGAGCGGCCCCGACCGACCGAGGTCCACGTCTGGCAGGTCACCGCTCCGGGCCCCGGCGGTCTCCCCCGTGGGTGGACGGACGCCCTTAGTGCTGAGGAACTGGAGCGCGCCGGGCGCTTCCGTAGCGACGTCGACCGCTTGCGCTACATGCAGACACGGTGGTGGCTCAGGTCGGTGATCGGAGCCTACCTCGGACTCATGCCTGGGTCCCTCGAGTTCTCGGTGTCACCCCGCGGCAAGCCCTGGCTCGCCCTCCCCGCGACAGCTTGGCTCCGGTTCAGCATCTCCCACTCGCATGACTTGCTGGCGCTGGCGGTGGCCAACTCCTGCGAGGTTGGGGTGGACGTCGAGCGGGTACCGGGCGAGCCCGGCGAGATCCGCGATGCCATCGCCGTGCTCAGCTCAGGGGACCGCGAGGAGTTGGCGCGGTGCGCTACGGACGCGGACCGAGCGCTGCGCTTCTGTCAGATCTGGACCAGGCGGGAGGCGGCGCTGAAGGCGAGCGGCGCAGGCTTGGGGGACTCCCCGATTGAAGGTCCACAGGGTGGGGGGCCAGGTGAACCGCGAACCTCTTCGGACCGGGGATCGGCAGCCCCGAGATCAGAGTTCTCGCTGGCGCAAATAGAGTTTGGAAGGGGGTTTGTCGGCGCGGTCGCGGCGAACGTGGTCGGGGCCCGATTGCCGAGCTATGCAAGGAGTTTGGCCCCTGAGAATTTCCTGATGCCAAGCTGAGACGGTCGTGCGGCTTGGGCTTTGTCACGCATCGGTAACATGGGCCGCACCGGGCCGGGGTCTCGGACATACTGGGGTCATTCGGCTCTGCCCCTTCTGGCCCTGGCCATCTTGTGGGCTCTGTCCGCGCCTGAATCACCTTTGAGGTAGCAAGATGAAGCCCTGCGGTCCATCGCTATCCCACCCAACTGGAGCCAGCTGTGTGGCTTAGGGTGCGCGGCATCCGTGTTCTCTTCGCGAGCCTCACCTCGCTGGGATCCCTCTTCGCGGCGGCCGCCTTCCTGGCCAGCGCCCCCAACCCCACGACCTGGGTGTCGTCTCCGGCGGCGCTCAAGGTCAGCATCCAATCGCCTTCGCCTGGAAGCACGGTGCGGGGGGAGGTGGAGGTCACAGGTAGGGTCACGCATGCGCCTCAGGACACCCACCTGGTGCTGGACGTGAACGGATCCAGCGCCATGGTGACTCGCTCGGTGTCGAGATGGCGGCTCAACTTTGACAGCGAGCGTTACCCGAACGGCCCGGCCAAGCTGACCGCGCTGGCGGTTGAGGGCTCGGGCAGGTCATCCGAGGTGTCGCTGGTGGTGCGGGTGGCCAACGCCTCCGGGTCAACGGGCGGTCAGGGGCGGCCCAAGGCATCGCCCACCCCAACCCCAACCGCCCAGCCCACCGCCTCTCCTACATCGACCCCAAGTCCGAGCAGCGCACCGCCTCAGAGTCCAACCGGCTTCGTGCAGCGCGACGGCACCCAGCTGACCCTGAACGGACAGCCATATCGGTTCGAGGGCATGAACGTGTACAACGTCGCGTCCAACGGTGGATGCGTGCCGTACCTGAACCCGGACACCGCGCTGCAGGAGATCGGGCCCGGCCAGAACGTCTTCCGTTTCTGGGCGTTCCAGCAGTTCGTGGTGTCCAACGGCCAGTTCAACTGGGCCCCCTTCGACCAGGTGCTCGCGGCCGCGGCGGCTCACGGCGAGCGGGTGATCATGGACCTTACCGATGAGTGGGACTACTGCGACGGCGGCGTCAAGACGATGGCCTGGTATCAAAGCGGGTACAAGGACACGGTGTACCCCGGTGACATCGTGCCGTACCGGCAGTATGTCGCGGACGTGGTGGCGCGCTACAAGGACAATCCCACCGTCATGATGTGGGAGCTGGTGAACGAGGCCCAGGCGGGCGGCACCGGGCCCTGCCCCGCCGAGCCCGGGCCCTTCGACGCTCTGATGTCCTTCGGGGAGGACATGGGCTCCTTGGTGAAGTCGATCGACCCCAACCATCTTCTGTCATTCGGAATCCAGGACGACTCCTGTGGCGACTGGGCGGGCGACTACCAGGCGCTGAACGCGATCCCCACCATCGACGTGTGCACCTTCCATGACTACAACTACCCCACAGATCCGATGGGGAACCCGACCGCGCCCAACCTGCAGACCGCGGTCACCATGTGTCACGCGGACAACAAGCCCATTTTCGTCGGCGAGATGGGCATCGACCCGGCCACGATTTCGCCCTCCACTCTGCAGGAGCGCGCCGACCTGTTCCAGGCCAAATTCAACGCCATGACCCAGGCGGGGGTGGTCGGGGAGCTCCTGTGGGACTTCGCCCCGGAGGACCAGGGGAGCTTCGAGATCGGGCCCGGGGATCCCGCTCTCAGCATCCTCGGCACCTACTGACGCACCTCATTGCGGGTGGGGCCGGAGCCGGACCGGGCCGCGGCGCCGATCGCGCGGTTAGACTCGGACAGGGGGCCATCGATCGGTGGCCAGGATGCCCTTCTGTCCCTCACCTGTTCTCGGCACGGCCGCAGGCGCCGATCCGTATGGTCTCTCTCCTGGGCCGTACCGATCGGGGCCAAAATGCTCTTGTCCCGCGGTCGCGGTGCGGACCCGACTTCTCAGAGCTGAGGGCGCAGCAGCGACCGTCGCTTGTCTGAGTCCGCAGCGAAGCGCTCCAGAGCCGCCAGGATGTGCCCTGCCGTGAGGTGCGCCTCCTCCATTACCTCCTCAACGCTGCCGCCGGTCCGCCAGCGGTCGTCCCAGTCGGGGGATAGAGAGTATTGGTCAACGATAGGGCCAGACGCCCAGTCGTGCATCAGTCGGCGTGCTCCGTTGGTCACCACCATGGCGTTGATGCGGTCCTCCGGAGTCACCGTGGCGGTGCGATACGCCTCATCCTGGAGCGCGAATAGCTGCGGGCTGATCGCGGCGACGATCTTCAGGTTGAGGCCCCGGCGGTCCAGGTCGGGCAGGATGGAGACCAGGTTGGCCGTGGGCAGGGTGCCCCGGATGAAGACCGTGCCCTGCTCTGGAAGATCGCTTCGATAGGCGCGGATCAGGTAGGCGCCGCGAGCCGCTTCAAAATGTGAGGGCATCCGCAGCCCCTCTCGGTCGGGGATCGAGATGGGGGGTCGCGTCAGATGCAGGGCGATGATGGGTGCTGCGGTCCTCAGGGCCGCTCCGAGGACGACCGGGACCTCGTTGTATTCCCACGGGTGGAGGTCGATCACCTGGCCCGCCGGGAAGAGCTGGGTCACCCCCGGAGAGAAGATCCCGAAGTGCGTCCTGGAATCCTCCGCCGTCTCGGGCCCGGAATGCCCGGCTATCCAGAGCACCTTGCCGACCTTGAGCTCGCAGTCCTGGGCCAGCTGGCTGAAGAGACGCATCTCCCCGTATTTGAGATAGCTGAAGGAACCGTAGGTGGAGCAGGCGGTCCAGAATCCCTCGAAGTCGGAGAACGGGTCCTCGGCAAGATTCACCGAGGCCATGCCAACGCTGATGCCCGCGTTGGTGAACTCGGTTATCTCCTGGGGGAGGACGGCGCCCCGGGGGTTGCTGTCACGCTCGTACCATCCCCATCCCGGGGTGGCGTCCCAGTCCTTGCCGAAGCCGCTGATGTTGGTCGAGTCGGCAAGGTCCGCTGAACTCACGATGAACAGTGGGCGCCCATAGTCCGACCGGGCGAGGGCATTGACAAAGCTGCCCCACTGAGCCAGGGCGGCCCGGTTCGGCTGGCGCTCTCCTGGGGCCCGATACATACCCTTCGGGTAGCTGCGGAAGTCGGTGATCCTGGGGTCGGCGAAGATTCTGCGGCGCCCATCTCCCAGATTGAACCCTTCAATCTCATCTGGCACCGAGCTGGCGATCTCAAGGAGCCTGTCCGAAAGGTACCGGACCAGGCCAGGCCGCTGGCGCAGGACCCCGACGGCAGCCCTCAGGTTGTGGTGGGCCTGGCCGACCAGGGCCTCCGCTTGCGAAGGGGCCGCGTCGTCGACCCCCATGTAGGTGACTCCATACCTCGCCATGAATTCCTTGCGGCCGCTCCAGAACTCGCTGCTGTTCATGGCGTGGGGGGTGCCATGGGAGGGGGCGTCGTACTTGCCGTAGCCGCGCCCCTTCCTGGTCCTGAACCAGGCGGCGGACGGCACGCGGCCGGGGTTGTCCCCTCTTGCCACCTGCAGCACGGTGCGGGTGACGGGCTCCCACTCCATGCCCTGCTCGGTCCCCAGGACCCGCCAGCCATACGGTTCGAACCATTGCCGGGGATCTCCCGGGACGACGGCGGATGCTCTGCGAAGGTCGATTCCGAAGTCATTCCAGTCGACGAGGAAGATGAGGTTGTCGAGGCCCAGGCCCCAGGCGGAGTTCTTGGTCTCGTGAGCCGCCCCCGGGGTCAGCCCCCCCTCGCCCTCCACGCAGAAGACCTTGACATCGTCTGCCCCCGCCAGCTTGAGCGCGAGCGCCTCCCCAGCCGCGGGGGGCATCCCGTGCCCGGAGGGCCCGGTGTTGAACTTGAGGAAGAGGGTCTTTCCGCTCATCTCGGCGTGACCGGGTAGTCCGCCGCGGTGGCGCAGCGAGAGCATGTCCTCCCAGGTCAGGGCCCACCGGCCGTCGTCGGGGAATGAGAATCTGGGATCCGAGTCCATTTCGAAGCGGGTCCGTAGCGCCTCGTTGAGCACTGCCAGGGTGGCGTAGACCAGGGGCACCGTATGACCGGCCGAGAGCACGAAGCGGTCCCCGAAGCGGCGCCAGGGATGCTGGATGTCCCACCTCATCGCTCCCGACAGCAGCGTCGCCAGCAGCAGATGGACCTTGGAACGGGACCCCCCTGGGTGCCCCGACTGCCGGTAGTTGAGAGAGATGTCGATGACCTCGTCGATGACGTCCTTGAGCACCTCCCAGTGCTCGAAGGCGGGAACGGCAGTGGAGAGAAGGTCGTCGACTTGCGAGGTCTGGGGCGCGGCCAAGGATCCACCTCCGTCAATCCCGATGGGCCCACTCTCGATTCGCAAGAGGGTGCTGGCTCGAGTCTACCGCCATGACCCAGGCTAACCAGGCCAGGGGAGGGGCTTGCTGGGAGTGGGTGGGCGCCGAATTGCGGGCGTATCATCCAGGAGGACCGAGGGCAATCGGGATAGCAGCGCTGGAGGGAATGGGCATGCCGGTCAGGGAAGCGCGGATCGCCTGGAAGGGGACTCTGGAGCAGGGGACGGGAGAGGTGAAGCTGGTAAGCAGCGGCCTTGCGACCTATGAGGTCAGCTTTCCAAAGAGGGCTGCCGATGACGCCCAGGGGACGACCAGCCCTGAGGAGCTGATCGCGGCCGCCCACGCCTCCTGCTATGCGATGCAGCTGTCCGCCATGATCGCCCAGGCCGGCGGCACCCCGGGGTCGCTGGACGTCAGTGCGGCGGTTACCCTGGGCCCGGACCCGGCCGGTGGCTTCGCCATCAGCGGGATCCACCTGACCGTGGTGGGTCGGCTCGAGGGCCTGACCCCGGAGCAGTTCGCCAAGGTCGCCGATGACGCCAAGAGCCAGTGCCCGGTGAGCAAGGCGCTCACCGGCACCACGATCACCCTGGAGTCCCGGCTGGCCTGAGCCCGCCCGCGGGTAGGTGCCCGGGGATCAGGGGCGGTCCAGAGGGTCCAGAACCACGACCGGGATCTCTCGGGACGTCTTCAGCCTGTAGTCGTCGTAGGCGGGCCAGGTCTGCGTCATCAGCTCCCACAGGCGCTCTCGCTCGGCCCCCTTGGCTGTGCGTGCCCTGACCCTAATCCTGTCGGCCAGGACCTGGATCTCGGCGGCGGGTTCTTTGAGCAGGTTGAGGTACCAGGCGGGGTTCGTCGGGGAGCCTCCCTTGGATGCCACGACGACGTACGAGCCGTCAGACTCCCTGTAGATCAAGGGGGTCGAACGGAGCTCGCCGGTGGACCGACCTTGGGTCGTGAGGATCAGGGTGGTGGTGCCGCGCCAGTCATGGCCCTCCGCGCCGTCCGTCTCCTGATAGCGGCGGACATGCTCGGCACCGAACAGGACCGGCCGCTCAGACGGGGTGGGATCGCTCATGGTATGGCCCTCTGCTGGTTCGATCGGAGTTCGGGAGGGGCCGGTCCTGTGCGAACGGCTCGGCCTCCCGTCAAGGATAGGGTCAAATCGGTAGTGGGTCGGTTTGAATCAGCCCGACCCAAGGTTTGGGACCCTCCGCTCCTGACCCCGGCCGCACATCGATGGAAACGGCCGACTGAGCGCCCAACCTTGCTGCGCGCTCGCACCACCAGCTTGGATGGCGGCGGCCATGAGATTCTGACCGGAGACGGCCACGAATCCCGACCCTGGTTCGGGCGCCGACATGTAGGGGTGGCACTATCTGGCTCGGAGGTTGCCCCAGTTGAGGTTCCCGAGCTGGTGGGCGGCGGTCGAGGATGCCTCTCCGCAACCTCTGAGATCTTCGACCGGGCTACGGTGGCAGCGGCGGCCGCACCGACCGGACCGCTGCGGTGCCGTGCGCTTCCCCACGTGTTCTGGTCCCTTTCCGGGCCCACTTGGCGCTGGGGGGCAGATGTGCGCCCATATGGACGTAGGGCCAGGACGTCAGCGGGCCGATTTCAGGCGCTGCTCCACCTGCACGACGATGCTGTCGACCGTGCCCGTGAACGCTCGGAGAGTCTCGGGGTTAACTTGCCCGAAGAGCCGCTCGGCAAAGGCGTCCTGGTCGCGTTTCAGGGTGGCGGCGAGAGCGGTCCCCGCCTCGGTAAGGCTCACGAGGGTGGCCCTTCTGTCGGAAGGGTGGGGAGCCCGGATCACCAGGCCCTCGCCCTCCAGGGCGTCCACCAGGCCAGTGATGTTGCGAGGGGTGACCCGGAGCACGAGGCTCAGCGCGCGCTGGGTGGAAGGACCCCCCCGGGCGAGAAGGGAGATCACCGCCGCGCGGGCCAGGGTGATGCCGCGCTCGGCGAGGCCACGTTGCATGAGCTCGCCCAAAAGCAGGCTTAGAGCCCAGAGCCGGTCTAGGGCGGCCACGGCCTCGGTCGCCGGTCGGTAGGCCCCGACTTCATAGAAGCGGTCGAGCGCTACGTCAGCCCGGCCGGATTCACCTTCTCCTGGAGATAGTGTCGTCATGTAATTGTGTAGCCACTGCACTATATAGTAGGATCAGCACATGCACACACTACCGCATTCCCGGCCAGCGATTCAGGCCCGTGGACTTCGGCGGACCTACCTGGCGCGCAGCGGGCAGGTGGAGGCCGTCGCCGGAGTGGACTTGATCGTCGAAGCCGGCGGGATCTTCGGATTCCTCGGACCGAACGGGGCCGGCAAGACCACTGTGATGCGGATGCTGGCCACACTCGTGCCCCTGACGGCCGGGGAGGCGGAGGTCGCGGGCGCGGACCTGCGCCGCGAGCCCCGGACAGTGCGCCGACGGATCGGATATGTGGGTCAGAGGTGCGGAAGTGACCATTCGGTGTCCGGGCGCGATGAACTCGTCTTCCAGAGTCTCCTCTATGGGTTGTCCCGGGTTCTCGCGGAGCGTCGGGCAGATGAGTTGCTCAGCGCCTTCGGCCTGACTGACTGCTCTCTCCGCCGCACCGAAACCTACTCCGGCGGTCAGCGCCGCAGGCTCGATGTCGCCCTCGGTCTGGTGCACCAGCCTACGCTTCTCTTCCTCGACGAACCCACTACCGGGCTTGATCCTCAGAGCCGAGCCAACCTATGGGAGGAGTTGCGGCGGCTGCGTGACCAGGGCACCACCATCTTTCTCACCACCCACTACCTGGAGGAGGCGGACGTCCTCTGCGACCAACTCGCCATCATCGATCGGGGCCGCACCGTGGCCCAGGGCACTCCCGACCAACTGAAGCGGACCGTGAGCGGCGACGGCGTCACCCTGCGGGTGCGCGAGAACCCTGAGCTCGCCCTTCACACGCTGGACACCCTGCCCTACGTGAGGGATGCAGCCTTGGATGGTGACAGCATTCGCCTGTACGTGGACTGCGGTGAGCAAGCGGCTCCCGGGCTGCTGGCAGAGCTCAGCAACGCGGGGCTGGAACTGGTCACACTAAGCTTCTCTAGGCCCACCCTGGACGATGTCTTCCTGCGCTACACAGGACGGTCTTTGCGGGACAGGGCTGCCTGAATGGGGGTCCTGCGCGACGTTCGGATCGTTTTCGCCCGCTACTTCAGCCGCAGCGTGACGAGCCCGCTCCTGGTTGGGGTGAGCCTGATTCAGCCGATCCTCTACCTCCTGCTTTTCGCGCCCCTGCTGACGTCGGTATCCAGCCTCTCCAGAGTGGCCCACGAAGGCAGCTACCAGTGGTTCGTGCCCGGCCTCATGATCCAGATCGCCCTCTTCAGCATCTCGAGTGGCGGGTGGTCGCTGATCTCCGAGTTACGCAGCGGGGTGCTGGAGCGGATGTGGGTCACTCCTGTGAGTCGGGTCGGTCTGCTCTTGGGCCGGATCCTTCGTGATGCCGCAACCCTCCTTGTGCAGGCGTTGATCATCGTGGCCGTGGCACTGCCCCTCGGGCTGACGGCGAAGCTGCCGGGACTCCTGCTCGCCTTTGTCCTCGTGGCTCTGTTGGCGTTCCTCATGGGCGCCGTCTCCTACGCCGGTGCCCTGCGGATCCGAAGTGAGGACACCTTCGGCGCCCTGGTGTTCTCCGCTACCCTGCCGCTGCTCCTTCTCTCCGGAATACTCCTGCCCATCCGTTTCGCCCCAGCATGGATGCAGCGCCTGGCCGACCTCAACCCCCTGCTCTATGCGGTGGGTGCTGAACGCGCGCTCTTTGACGGCAACGTCGCCACCTTGGCTGTGGCCAAGGGCTTTGTGATCATTGCCGGTCTGGCAATGTTGGCCGTTGGATTGGCGGTCAGAGAGTTCCGACACGCCATGATCTGACTCTCCCCTCGTCCCGGCCACACCGCACGCACCGCCAAGCACGTCAGGTGCCGCTGCTCGCATCACTGGAAGTCCGGAACCTGGCGCGTGTGCCCGTGCCCGCCCTCCAAATTCGTTCACATCAGAGAACTTGCCCAGGGGGCCAGTGGCCCCGGCGCAAGGTGAGCGCACTTCACGAGCTCAAAAGTGACCGGCGCGGTTCAAACTGACCCGCTCCCCCAAATCGGAGCGGAGGGGTGTCGCACCAGCCGTGGTTGCCTGTCGTCTTCGACGCTCCCTATTGGGCGGCCCCGGCCGGTACCCCCCGGGGTCCCAACCACCGCCGGCCACTCCCCGGGCCGCTAACATCCCGGGCAGGGGTGATGACGCCTTGGAGCATCACCCAAGGTGCGACCCGCTCAGGCACCCCGCGCCCTAGGGCAGGTATACCAGCTCGCAGTTGGGAGAAATCTCTTGGCAAGGCCAGTTTCACGGTTGGCGGTGGCGGAGGTGCGGGCGGACTTTCCCGCCCTCCGGGATGGCTTCGCATACCTCGATGGGGCGGCCGGCACCCAGGTTCCGGAGGCCGTCATCGCCGCCATCTCTGATGCCTACCGCGGGGGAATGGGCAATACGGAGGGAATGTTCCCCGCCAGTCAGCGCAGTGACCAGATCGTGGAGGAGTGTCGCCGCGCGGTCGCCGACCTGGTCGGGGGCAGTCCCCAGGGGGTGGTCCTCGGCCCCAACATGACCACTCTGACCTATCGGATGGCGCGCGCGATCTCGAAAACCTGGCGGCCTGGCGATGAGGTCGTGGTCTCGCAGCTGGATCACGACGCCGACATCAGGCCCTGGGTCCAGGCCGCCCGGGATGTGGGTGCCAGGGTTGTCTGGGCCAAGGTGGACAGGGACTCCGGGGCCTTGGCCTGGGAACAGTACGAAGAGCTGGTCGGGGAGCGGACCAGGCTGGTGGCGGTGACCGCGTCCAGCAACATTCTGGGAGTCAGGCCCGAGGTGCCCAGGATAACCGCGATCGCTCATCGGAGCGGGGCGCTCACCTACGTCGACGGAGTGCACGCCACGCCCCATATGGCGGTGGACATGGGCATGCTGGGGGCGGACTTCTACGCCACGTCCGCCTACAAGTGGTGCGGGCCCCACATCGGTGCCGTGGTGGCCGCCCCGGAGTTGCTGGAGACCCTTGAGCCCGACAAGCTAGTGCCCTCGAGCGACGACGTGCCCGACCGTTTCGAACTGGGCACACCCGGCTTCGCCGACCTCGCCGGAGTCACCGCGGCCGTGAACCACCTGGCGGGCCTGGCCACCGGCACCGGCACTCGCCGGGAGAGGCTCCTGGAGGCGATGGCGGCGGTCGAGGAGTACGAAGGTGAGCTCTTCTCCACGATGCTGGCTGGGCTCGAGCAGATGCCCCACGTGACCCTTTACGGGCGAGCCGAGAGGCGAGCCCCAACCGCGTATTTCAATCTGAGTGGGCGCTCCGCCGATGACGTCGCCAGGCTGCTGGCGGACCGCGGGATCAACGTCTGGAGCGGCGACAACTACGCCTGGGAACTGGTCGGCGCCCTCGGTCTGCGGGAGAGTGGGGGGGCGGTACGGGCGGGCATCGTGCACTACAACAACGCCGAGGACGTCCTGAGGCTGCTCCAGGCCGTTGGCGAACTCAAGGGTTAGAGCCCTGGTTGCCTCCGCCCCCAGGTCAGGCCGGCGAGGCTGCCAGGGCGAGGTCCACCTCCTCGGTAAGCCGCCTGAGGGCGGGACTCACGGCCACGGTGTGGCGGGAGGGGCATCGCAGCTGCTTTAGCGCGGGCGGGAGCTTCAGCCATTGACGTTCAAAGTGGTCGTTGGACTCGGCCAACGTCAGCGTCCCTGCCTCCACGCGCCGGCCCTCGACCATGGCTTGGTCAAGCAGCGGCTCCCAGATGTCGACGGGGAGGGACTCTGAGGAAAGGCAGAGCATGTCCTCGCCCCAGTCCGAGCGACGGAACACCTGCTTTGCCCCTGGCCATATCTCCTTTCCCGACGAGGTCTTGCGGACGGGCCTGCCCCCGTGGCGCACCAGCTTGTAGACGGTCTCCAGGGTGGGCACACCTCCTGCGGCGCCAAGGGTCGTGCCGACTCCGAACCCGTCGATTGGGGCCTGCTCCTCGGTGACGAGCCGGTCGATCCGATGCTCATCCAAACCGCCGCTCACGAAGACGATCAGATTGTTGAAACCCTCCTCGTCCAGCCGGCGACGTGCATGGCGGGCCAGCTGGGCGAGATCGCCTGAGTCGATCCTGATGCCGTGCAGCTCGAAGCCGGCGGCGCGGCTCTCGCGGGCCACCTCGATGGCTCGCTCCAGGCCCCGCTCGGGGTCGTAGGTGTCGATCAGCAGCAGCGTCCTCTCCTTGAAGGCCGCAGCGAAGCGTCGGAACGCGGCCGTCTCGTCGACATGCGCCTGCACGAAGGAGTGGGCCATGGTTCCGCTTGCCGGCAGCCCGTAGCGGGTGGCGCCAGCCACGTTGCTGGTGCCGGCCAGGCCCACGATGCGAGAACAGCGTGCGAGCTTCATTCCCGCGTCGACGCCCGGGGCCCGGCGCAGCGAAAAGTCGACCACCGGGCGGCCCGCGGCGGCGTGCCTGCAACGGGCCGCCTCGGTGGCCAGCCCGGTCTGCAAGGTGATCTGGTTGAGCAGGTAGGTCTCCGCCAGCTGGGCCAGGGCCAGAGGGCCATCGACCTCCAGGATCGGCTCGCCAGGAAAGACTATGGTCCCCTCTCGGACCGCTCTCACGGAGCCTTCAAACCTGGCCCCGGCGAGCCAACCCAGGAACTCGTCGGAGAAGCCCCCGAGGCTTCTTACGGCAGCGAGGTCGGCGGGGGCGAAGCGCAGGCATTCGAGCCACTGGAGGCAGTCGTCCAGGCCGGCGGCCACCAGGTAGCCCCAGGTGTCGGGGAGGCTGCGAGCGAAGAGGCTGAAGGTCGCCGACACGTCCTGCATCCCCTCGCACCAGTACGCCTGAGCCATCGTGAGCTCGTAGAGGTCGAGCAGGAGGGCTGGCGAGGTGGGGGTATCGTGGGGCCCCGGCTCCACGACGCGGCGCCGTTCGGATTCCGGTTCAGGCATCCTGATGGATTCCTCCCGTATTCCGGGCAGCCCGGCGGTCGCTCAATCGGTCAGGATCGACTCGAAGATCCAACTTGGGTGCTCCCGCTGGAGGTGATCCAGCCAGAAAGGACTTTCGAAGGCGGCCAGCAGGGTCCCGTCGCCGCGGCGTAAGACTCTGACGCCCCTGACGTTGCGTAGGGCGGCGGCCGTCACGGCGTCGGTGCGCCGAGCCAGTCGATGGGGGGTGTTCACCAGGCTCACCTTGGCCCCGTACTCGCCCTCCAACCTGTCGGTGAGCACCTCGAACTGCATCACCCCCACCGCGGCCAGGACCGGTGCGGGATCCCCATCGATGTCCTCCAACACCTGAACGACACCCTCCTGCTCGAGCTGGCTGAGGCCCTTGCGAAACTGCTTGTAGCGGGAGGAGTCATGGGCCCGGGCGGTGGCGAACAGCTCCGGGGCGAACGTGGGGATTGGTGGGTACGTCACCGGGTCCGAGGCGAAGAGGGTGTCACCAATCCGCAGGTCGGTGGCGTTGACCAGACCAACCACATCCCCCGGAAAGGCCGTGTCGACGGTGTTGCGGTCGGCGCCGAACATCGACGCCGCGTACTTGGTGCCGAAGGTCCTCCCGGTGCGGCCGTGAATCAGGGGCTCACCGCGCTCGAAGCGCCCGGAGCAGACCCTCACGAAGGCCACGTGGTCCCGGTGGGCGCGGTCCATGTTCGCCTGGATCTTGAACACAAACCCTGAGAAGGGTGAGTTGAGCGGCCGCGGCTTGCCGCCGGCGTCCCCGCGCGGCCCAGGGGCGGGGGCCAGGTCGACCAGGGCGTCGAGGAGATGGCGCACCCCGAAGTTGGTGAGGGCAGAGCCGACGAAGAGCGGAGTCGAATCTCCCGCCAGAAAGGAGGGCTGGTCAAGATCGGCGCCGACGGCGCTCAGCAGGTCCATCTCGTCCTTGGTGGCGAGCCACTCGTCGCCCAGCTCCCCGATCGAGTCCCTGAGCGGCCTGGTCACCTCCTGCGCCACGGTGGCGCCACGGGCGGTCCTCAAGAACTGCACGAAGGTCTCGGTGCGTCGATCGATGACGCCTTTGAACTCCCCGGGGATACCCACGGGCCAGGTCACCGGAGTGGGTCGCAGGCCGATCTTCTCCTGGATCTCGTCCAGCAGCTCCAGCGGCGAGCGCCCGGGCCGATCCAGCTTGTTCAGAAAGGTCAGCACCGGCAGCCTGCGGGCGCGACACACCTCGAACAGTTTGAGCGTCTGGGTCTCGATGCCGCGAGCGACGTCCAAGACCATGACCGCGGCATCCGCGGCCGCCAGGACCCGGTAGGTGTCCTCGGAGAAATCGCGGTGGCCGGGGGTGTCCAGCAGGTTCAGGACGTGCCCGCGATATGGGAATTGGAGGGCCGTGGAGGTGATGGATATGCCGCGCTCCCGCTCCATTGCCATCCAGTCCGAGGTGACCCGCCGGCGCCCCTCGCGTGCCTTGACCGCCCCCGCCTGCTGGACCGCGCCGGAGTACAGCAGGAACTTCTCGGTGAGGGTGGTCTTGCCGGCGTCGGGGTGGCTGATGATGGCGAATGTGCGCCGCCTGCTCGCATTCTCGACCACCTCGGTCGCCAACGCGTCGGGCGAACAGGGCTGCTCGACGGTCGCGGTCGTCACCGTGGGCACCACCCCTTGGGATTGGTGTCGGCCCCGGTGGTCCCACGTCGCTCTAGCGGGCGCCGGGACCGGCGCGGCCACGGATGAGCAGGAGCGACCCGCGCTCGAACTGTCGGGACGGTGGCGATGGCAGCTCTCCTGGAGAACCGATGGGCCGGTTGCTGGCTGGGGCCGGACCTTGGCCCGGGACACCGTCGCGGCCGGGCCAGGTCACAGCGTGACTCCGCTTACAGTGTATTCCTTGGGTTGAGGGCTCGCGCCGGCTGGCCCGTCACGCCGTGGGCACTATCGCGGGCTCCTTGGAGCACGGCCGAGGGGTGACATGTGATTGCGCGAGCAACTAATTGGATATGATTCAGACAGCGGGCCGTGCCCCCTGTTTGACCAGAAACCGCCCAGGAGGGCGCCATGACAGATTCGAAGCCGACTTCCCGTACCCCCGTCCTCTACTTGAGCCACGGGGCACCCACCCTGGCGGATGACGGCTTGTGGAAGGGTCAACTTGCATCGTGGGCTGCGAGCCTGCCCCGGCCGACCGCGATCCTGATCGTCTCCGCCCACTGGGAGGAGGCCCCCGTCACGGTTTCGGCGACTACCACCGTGCCACTGGTGTACGACTTCTGGGGATTCCCACCCTCGTATTACCAGGTGAAGTACGAAGCGCCCGGAGCCCCCTGGCTGGCGCAACGGGTCAGCGAGTTGCTCTCCTCCCCTGGCCGGGTGGTGCGGCATGCCCAGGCGCGGGGGCTGGACCATGGAGCCTACGTGCCGCTGGTCGAGATGTTTCCCCAAGCCGACATCCCTGTGCTGCAGCTTTCCATGCCCACCCTGGACCCGGAGACCCTGATCTCGATGGGGAGGCGGCTTACGCCGTTGCGGGACGAGGGGGTGCTGATCATCGGAAGCGGATTCTTCACACACAACCTGCACGCCCTGAGGGAGGCGCCTCTGCCCGATTCCGCGCCCCCCTCGTGGTCATCCGAATTTGACCAGTGGGGCAAGGAGGCGCTGGAGAAGCTGGATCTCGATCGTCTGGTCGACTTCCAGGCCAAGGCGCCGGCGGGACAGCTGGCTCATCCCCGCACCGAGCACTTCGCTCCGCTGTTTGTGACCCTGGGGGCAGGGTCCGATGACCTCGCCAGCAACCGAACCGTGATCGAGGGGTTCTGGCACGGGCTCGCCAAGAGGTCGATCCAGATCGGTTGACCGTGAGCACGAGATTGACTGCGGGTAGGATGTTTTGGTGGCGCGCATGGCCGACCGCCCTCTCGACATCCCGCATCCGAGCCGCCTGCCGACCTCTGACCCCGCCTACCGACGTATCCTGCAGCTGCACAGGGAGGCCCTCCAGGCAGGGCTGGACGGGTATCTGGACGAGGAATCGGGGCTCTTCGTGCTGACCGCAGCCACGCTGGCTGCCAATGGACGGTGCTGCGGCCTTGGCTGCCGGCACTGCCCATACCTGAGGTAGGCGGGGTCATCACCAAGCGCAAGGTCCTGATGAGCTGGAGCAGTGGCAAGGACTGCGCGCTCGCCCTCAACCATCTGCGGGAGGCAGGCGATTGCCGGGTGGCCGGACTGCTGACGACCATGAACGAGACGGTGGCGAGGGTCTCCATTCACGGGTCGCGCCGGGAGGTTCTGCGGGCCCAGGCCGACCGATTGTCCCTGCCCCTGATCGAGGTACCGCTGCCAGATCCCTGCGGCAATGAGGTTTACGAGGCCCGGCTCGGCCAGGCGTTGGAGCGCGCCCGGGACGACGGCGTCACGGCGGTCGCGTTCGGAGACATTCACCTGAACGATGTCCGTCGGTACCGTGAGGGCCAGCTGGCGAGGATCGGCATGGACGCCATCTTTCCGATCTTCGGAGCCGGTTCCAGGGCGGTCGCCGAAGAGCAGATCCGGATCGGGCTGAGGGCCGTCCTCACCTGTGTGGATTCCCTGCGCCTTCCGGCCAGCTTCGCCGGGCGCTGGTTTGATCGGAAGCTTTTGGCCGACCTGCCTCCCGACGTCGATCCCTGTGGCGAGGAGGGAGAGTTCCACACCCTGGTCACATGGGCCCCGGGCTTTTCCAGCCCCATCCCGGTCATCCCAGGTGAGGCCGTGCAAAAGGGCCGGTTCGTCTACCAGGACGTGCTCCTGAGACCGTCGCCCCGCGCGGCGCCCGGACCGCGCGGCTAGGTCCCGCTGGGGGTCCAGATCTCGTCACCGCCGGGAGCCGCGGGCCGTGGTGGACCAAGTAGGGGAAACTTAACGGCGGCTCGTCCACAGCAGATGCAAACCTGCCGCCATCGCTGTGGCGGGATAGACTCGAGGGGTGGCGAGCACAGATGAGGAGACGACAGGCGCTCTGGTCATCTTCGGCATCAGCGGTGACCTCGCCCGCAAGATGACGTTCCACGCCCTCTACCGGCTGGAACGTCGCCGGCGCCTCAACTGCCCGGTGATAGGGGTGGCCGTGGACGCCTGGACGGATGAGCGGCTGCGCGCTGAGGCCAAGGCGGCCATCGAGGGCAGTGAGCCACGATTCTCCCAGCGGGTGTTCTCGAGACTTGCCCAGAGGCTCCACTTCGTGAAGGGAGACTTCAACGACCAGAAGACGTATTCGGAGCTGGCGCAGCGCCTGAAGGGAGTGGGAACCCCGCTGTTTTACCTGGAGATTCCACCCAGCCTGTTCGGGACGGTGGTCACCAATCTGGGCCGGGCCGGGCTCACCAAGGGTGCCAGGGTGATGGTCGAGAAGCCCTTTGGACATGATCTGCAGTCCGCCCGCGACCTCAACCGTCAGCTCCACCAGGTCTTGGACGAGGACCAGATCCTGCGCATCGATCACTTTCTCGGCAAGGAACCGGTGATGGACCTGCAGTTTTTGCGGTTCGCCAACGATGTGCTGGAGCCGGTTTGGAACCGCGACCACATCTCGGCGGTGCAGATATCCATGGCTGAGGACTTCGGCGTCGAGGACCGGGGGCGCTTCTACGACGCGGTGGGCGCGCTTCGAGACGTTGTCCAGAACCACCTCCTCCAGGTTCTGGCCCTGGTGGCGATGGAGCCTCCCGCGGGGGCCGACGCGGATGATCTGCGCAACAAGAAGGCCGACGTCTTCCGCGCCGTGCCTGGCATTGAGCCTCAGCACTACGTCCGCGGACAGTACCTGGGATACCGCGAGGTGGCCGGGGTTGACCGGCACTCCACAACCGAGACCTATGCCGCGCTGCGCCTCGGGATAGACAACTGGCGCTGGGCCGGGGTGCCATTCTTCATCCGCGCCGGCAAGGCCATGGCGGAGCGGGTGACAGAGGTCCGGGTCGTCTTCCGGCACCCGCCTCACCTGGCATTTCTCGGCCACTCCGCCAAAGCCGAGGCCAACCAGGTCATCCTGCGGATCGACCCCGAGCCCGGGCTGCGGATCGTCCTGAACTCAAAAGGGGGCGAGGGGCAGGTGGCGCAGGCGGTCCATCTCGACTTGTCATTCGCGGCTGAGGTCGGGCGGCCAGCCGAGCCCTACGAGCGGCTCATCGACGATGCGCTGCGAGGTGATCACCGCCTCTTCACGCGTGAGGACACAGTCGAGGAGACCTGGCGGATCGTGGCGCCGCTGCTGGAAGACCCAGGGCCGCTTGCCACCTACGAGCAGGGCACCTGGGGGCCAGAGGAGGCCGCCAGGCTGGTGCGCGGCCATCCGGGGTGGCATGACCCCTGGCTCGCGGCGGTCGCCGGCGAGAGGAGCAGGAACAAAAGCGCCTATGGGAGGAAGCGATGAGCAGTGCCAAACCGATGCAGCTGGGGATGGTGGGGCTGGGGCGCATGGGCGCGAACCTGGTGCGCCGCCTGATGCGGGACGGACACCGCTGCGTGGTGTTCGACCTCAACTCCGCGGCCGTCGAGGCGCTGGTGCGCGAGGGTGCGGTCGGAGCTCGCTCGATGGAGGAGTTTGTCGCCCAGCTGACCCCGCCCCGGGCCGCCTGGGTTATGGTTCCCGCCGGCGACATCACGGATTCCACGATCTTCGAGCTGGCGAACCTCATGGCGCGGGGTGACACCATCATCGACGGGGGAAACTCCTACTACCGCGACGACATCCGCAGAGCGGCCAGGCTCAAGGATTCCGGTATACACCTGGTCGACTGCGGCACCAGCGGAGGGATATTCGGGCTGGAGCGCGGCTACTGTCTGATGATCGGCGGCGAGAACGGCCCGGTCGAGCGGCTGGACCCGATTTTCAAAACCATCGCCCCCGGCGTCGAGTCAGCTCCCAGGACGCCCGGGAGGAGCGGACCCCCGGCGCGCTCGGAACAGGGCTATCTGCACTGCGGGCCCAACGGGGCGGGGCACTTCGTGAAGATGGTGCACAACGGGATCGAATACGGCATGATGGCTGCTCTGGCCGAGGGGTTGGATGTGCTCCACAATGCCGATGCAGGGTCTCGCACCCAGGCCTCCGATGCGGAGACCGCTCCCATGGAGGAGCCGGAGTACTACCAGTACGCGATCGACACCAGGGAAGTGGCCGAGGTGTGGCGCCGGGGCAGCGTGGTCGGGTCATGGTTGTTGGACCTCACCGCGATCGCCCTGCAGGAAGCGCCGGATCTCGACGAGTTCGCGGGCCGGGTGTCGGACTCGGGCGAGGGTCGCTGGACCTCGATCGCGGCCATCGACGAGGGAGTTCCCGCGCCGGTCCTCACCGCCGCTCTCTACTCTCGATTCTCCTCTCGCAACCTGGGGGAATTTGCCAACAAGGTGCTCTCCGCCATGCGCAAGCAGTTCGGCGGTCATGATGAGAAGCAGTCATAAATCGCGGCCTTTCCCCGGCTGGTCCCAGCTTGGCGATGGCGGGGACGGGCTCTCGGGTGGGCGCGATCGCAGCCTGGCCCAGCGGGATCGTGTCTGATTAGGGAGTGAACATGAACGCCACCAAGGAACTGAACCGAGCCGGGCAGAGTCTCTGGCTTGACAACATCACCCGCGGGCTCCTGGATGGGGGCGGGCTTGCCGCCCACATAGCTGAGCGGGCCGTGACTGGCCTCACCTCGAATCCCACCATCTTCGACAAGGCAATTGAGAGCAGCGCCGATTATGACCGGGACATCGAGGAGGGTATGGCGCGGGGCCAGAGCAGCGAAGAGATCTTCTTCGAGCTGGCCATTGCCGACCTGCGGCGGGCGGCCGATCTCTTCCAACCCATCCATGAGCGAACCTCAGGGGTTGACGGATGGGTCTCCCTGGAGGTGTCCCCGCTCCTGCTCAACGACGCGATGGGCACGGCCCGGATGGCCAGAGAGCTCTGGGCCAGGGCGGACAGGGGCAATCTGTTCATCAAGATCCCAGGTACGGAGGCTGGGCTGGAGGCGATTGAAGAGACGATCTACCGGGGGGTCCCGGTGAACGTGACACTCCTCTTCTCCGCCACCCAGTATCAGAGGGCGGCCGAGGCCTACATGAGGGGACTGGAACGCAGGGTTGACCAGGGGCTCTCCGCCGCCGTGGCGTCGGTCGCCTCGGTGTTCGTGAGCCGTTGGGACACGGCGGTGAAGGGCAGGGCCCCTCAGTCCCTCCACGATCGGGTGGGGATCGCCGCCGCCACCCTGGCATATCGCAGCTATCGCGAGTTGCTCGACTCGGCCAGGTGGCAGCGGCTCGCCAACGCGGGTGCGAGGGCCCAACGACTTCTGTTCGCGAGCACCTCGACCAAGGACAAGGAGTCACCCGACACCCTGTACGTGGCGGCCCTGGGGGCGCCCTTCACCATCAACACCATGCCTGATGAGACCCTGATGGCCTTCTTCGACCACGGCAGGGTGGGCCCTATGCTGCCGGCCGATGGCGGGGACGCGGTCCAGGTCATGGCTGAACTAGGCTCGGCGGGGATTGACCCCGAGGATCTGGCCCGATCCTTGCAGGAACAGGGCGGGGAGTCGTTCGCCAAATCCTGGCACAGCCTGATCGCCTGCATCGATGGCAAGCGCCAGGGGGCGCGAGTTGGCTCCTGAGGGCCGGGACGCCGTAAAGGCCCGGCCGCGCCTGCGGGAGATGGGATCGTTCGCTGCCCTGAACCGCCACTTCCAGGAGATCCGGCAGACAACTCTGAAGGAGCTCTTCGCGGCCGACGCGCAGCGGGGGAGAACCCTCACCGCCGAGGCGTTGGACATCTACCTCGACTACTCCAAGAACCGGCTGACAGCAACGACCAGGGACTTGCTGGTGGCCCTTGCCCGCGAGTGCCACCTTGGCGAGCGGATCGAGGCCATGTTCAGAGGCGAAGCGATCAACGTCTCGGAGGAGCGCGCCGTGCTCCACGTGGCGCTGCGAGCCCCGGCGGGCGAGTCGATCATGGTCAACGGTCACGACGTTGTGCCGGACGTGCTGGCGGTGCTGGAGCGGATGGCAGACTTCGCGTCGCGGGTGAGAAGCGGCGAGTGGCGCGGGCACACGGGCAAGCCGGTGCGCAATGTCGTGAATATCGGCATCGGGGGGTCGGATCTGGGGCCGGTTATGGCCTACGAGGCTCTGCGCCACTACGCCAGTGAACGGCTGAACCTGCGCTTTGTGTCCAACATTGACGCCACCGATTTCGTGGAGGCGACAAGGGGGCTGGACCCTGAGGAGACCCTGTTCGTGGTCTGCTCCAAGAGCTGGCACACCCTGGAGACCCTCACCAATGCCACGACGGCGAGGGACTGGCTGCTGGCCGGGCTTGGAGACGACCCCGCGGCCGTGGCGTCCCACTTCGTGGCGGTATCCACGAATGCGGCGGGGGTCGGCGACTTTGGCATCGACACTGCCAACATGTTTCCCTTCTGGGACTGGGTCGGCGGTCGCTATTCCTACGATTCCGCGATCGGGCTGTCACTCATGATCGCGATCGGACCGGAGCGATTCCGGGAGATGCTGGCCGGATTCCATGCCATGGACGAACACTTCAGGAATGCCCCCCTGGAGGAGAACCTGCCGGTCCTCCTGGGCCTGATCGCCGTCTGGTACAACAACTTCTTTGGTGCCGAGACCCTGGCGGTCCTGCCCTACGACCACTACCTCGGCCGGCTGCCCGCGTATCTGCAGCAGCTGGAGATGGAGAGCAACGGCAAGCACGTGGACCTCGCCGGGCGGGAGGTGGACTACCAGACCGGGCCGATCATCTGGGGCCAGCCAGGCACCAACGGTCAACACGCCTTCTACCAGCTGATTCACCAGGGCACCAAGCTGATTCCCTGCGACTTCATCGGCTTCTGCCAGCCCGTCAATCCTCTCGGCAGGCATCACGACCTGTTGATGGCAAATCTCTTCGCGCAAACGGAGGCGCTGGCCTTCGGCAGGTCGGCTGAGGAGCTGCGGGCGGCCGGAGTGCCAGAGTGGCAGATTCCCTACCGCGTCTGTGCGGGCAACCGTCCCACGACCACGTTGCTGATGGAACGGCTGACGCCCGAGACCCTGGGGAAGCTCATAGCTCTCTATGAGCACAAGACGTTCACCCAGGGGGTGATCTGGGGGATCGACTCCTTCGACCAGTGGGGGGTGGAGTTGGGCAAGCTGCTGGCGGACCGGATAACCCCCGAACTGGAGTCGAAGGCAGAACCCGAGCTCAGCCACGACAGCTCCACCAACGAGTTGATCAAGAGATACCGCCGCACCAGGTGAGCTGCTCCCCGCGCGGCGACGGCTGCGGCCCTTCGGCGCGCGGTGGTCGGCCGTGCTCCCTCGAAGGGCAGGTCGCGCGCGTGGCGCCGCCGGCGGTGGGCATCTCACCGGCTCGTGACCATCAGGCATGCGCTATTCTCGAATTCGGCCGAGGCTGAGCGAGGGATCTCCGTCTCCACTCGGCGGTTGCGAAGGCACTCACCATGAATCTCCTCTCCGGCCTCCACGGGGTGGTGGCGATCGTTCTGCTGTGCAGCCTGCTCTTCGTCGAAGAGGCGGGGGTGCCGCTGCCGTTCGCGCCCGGTGAGCTGACCCTGCTGGCGGCGGGCCTGCTCATCGCCGCCGGAGGGCTGGACCCCTGGGTGTTCGTGCCACTGGCCTTCGCTGTGTGCGTCGCCGGCGCGATGGTCGGGTACAGCTGGACCAGGGTGATGGGAGAGCACGGGCTGACCGACCTGGCGGTCAGGTTTCATCAGGCGAAGGCGCTGGAACGGGTCTCGAAGAGAGTTCGGGAGGCGGGCCCCGTGGGGATCGGGGTCTCTCGCCTGATCCCTGGGCTCCGCATCTACACGACCCTGGTCGCGGGCGCCTTCGGGGTGCGCCGCCGCACGTTCATCGAGGGCCTCATCCCCAGCACCGCAATCTGGGTGTGCGTGTTCGTCGCCATCGGGGTGGTGGCGGGAATCCCCGTCGAGCATTTCCTGAACAATCTGGCTCGGGTCGCGGTGCAGGGGGGGATCTTGCTGGTGATCGGAGTGGGCGGCTACCTCGCCATCCGCAAGACCCCGGCGAAGGAACGGGAGCCGCTGGTCAACGTGCCGGTGTGGCTCAAGACCTCGCTGGCTGCCCTCATCGACCTGGGTGTCGTCGCCAGCATTCTGACGGGGCTTCTGGCCATCGCTCGCCTGGTGACCGGGAGCGGCCTCATCGCCAGCTGGGCGGACGGTCTGGTGGCGCTTGCGGTGGTCGCGGCCCTCTACCTCTTCGTAACCCGAAGGAGCACCGGCGCCACCGTAGGAGAGGCCCTGCTGCACACCGTGTACCTGCCCCGCCACCACGGGGCCCCGGGCTTCGCGTCCAGCTTCAAGGAGGGACGGGGCGACCCTGAGCTGCGCTCGGTCGCGGATCTGCTCCACGAGCTGGGCGCCGTCCCCCGTCTGGCGGTGGTGAGGGCGCTGCTGGCGGGAGCCACGACCGCGTCTGAGGTCGCCACGACGGCCTCCATGAGCGACGATGAGGCGACCTACCACCTGGCGGCGCTGACCCGGGCGGGCGTCGTCGGGGAGAGGCAGAGCAGCAAGGGTGAGGAGTCGTTCACCGTCCCCGCGCAGGTTCGCATCTGGATGGAGCTGCTGCTGTCCGGTGCCCCAAGGCTTCCTCTCTCAGCCCTTGATGGGGCGGTGCCCCAGCCGACGGCTCCCAAGACAGCCTGACGGGACTCCCGAGAGGCAGACTACCCTATATTGTGGGTTGCAACTTGACAGCCCACTATATGTTGGCGACAATTGATCGACCGTCGGTCGCTCGGAGATTGACCGGGCAGGCAGCAACGGTACCAGACCACTAGGGGAGGAGCGGCTTGGCCACCAGTCAACCGATGGAATTCGAACGGGGCCTGGGCGACGGCGGCGAGTATGGCGCCTTCAAGGTGGAGCAGCACGGAATCGACCTGATCCCAGAGGCCGAGCGGAGCATGCGTCCTTCCGGACTGTTCTGGCTCTGGGCGGGCGGCATCTGGAACGTTGAGTTCTTGGTCTACGGCGCGCTGGCGATCTCATTTGGACTCTCGTTCGGACAGGCGGTCCTGGCGATCCTGGTGGGCAATCTGGCCTATGTGTTCCTCGGCCTGGCGAGCCTCCCGGGGCCGGAGGCGGGCACCACCGCCTTCATGGTCTCCAGAGCCCCCTTCGGGCTCAACGGCAACCGGCTGGTGTCGGCCTTCAACTGGCTCACCCAGGTGGGCTTTGAGATCGAAGGACTTGTTCTGGTGGTGCTGGTGACGCTGGCGATGTTCGCGCGGGGGGGGATTGGCCAGAGCACCGGGCTCAAGGTGGCGATCATCCTGGCCGCGGTCGCCATCCAGTTCGTGGTCCCCTTCCTGGGCCACGCCATGATCACCAAGACGCTTCGCTACCTCTCCTTCGTGTTCATCGTCCTCTTCGTGGTCATGGCGATCCTGGTCGTGCCCCACGTCAACCTTGGCCATTTCCACCAGCAGGCGTCATGGGCTGTCTGGACCACCGCAGTTGTGTTGATCGTTTCCGCCGGCGGGCTCGGTTGGACGGAGAATGCCAGCGACTACTCCCGCTACCTGCCGCGGTCCACGCCCAAGGCGAGGACCTTCTGGGCGGCCACCATGGGGGCCGCCATCCCCTCCATCCTGCTGGAGCTCCTGGGGGCACTCGCCTTCATCGTGAGCCCCCAGGTGACCGCCGTAACCGGCGTCCCGTCGTCGTTCGCGAGCTGGTTCTTCTGGCCGTTTCTGATCCTGGTGCTCCCCCAGCTGTTCGCCATCAACTCGTTGGACCTCTACTCCTCAGGAGTCACCCTGCAGGCTCTGGGGCTCCCGGTGAAGCGATGGGGAGCGGTCGTGATCGACACCGTGGTGGCCGGGGCGGTGACCGTGCTGGTCATCTTCAAGGGGAACTTCTACACGGACCTGTCGGGCTTTTTGGACTACATAGTCGTCTGGCTGGGGCCCTGGTTCGGCATCCTCATGATCGACTACCTGATGCGGAGGGGGCGCTACGACGGTGCCTCCCTGGTCAGCACCACCGGCGGCCTCTACTGGCGGCGGGGCGGGGTGAACTGGCGGGCTGTGGTCGCGCAGCTGCTGGGAATGGCGGCAGCCATGCTCTGGATCGACGCTGCCTTCTACGTGCCTTCGTTCGTGGGCCCGCTGTCGAAGCTGACGGGTGGTGCCGACTTCAGCTGGCTGGTGGGGATCCTGGTGGGTGGCCTGGCCTACCTGCTGATGTCGGTTGGCAGCCTGGGCCGTGAGCGAGAGCAGCTGACCGGTGGGCGGGAGGAGAGCGGCGCCCCCTCCTGATCCATCCCTCGGTGCGGGGCGGGACCGCCCGCCCCGCCCTCAGCCAAGGCCAGGTGGTGGCATCCACTGGGCCAGGTAGGGCAGCTCCCGGTACTTGTCGTCGTAGTCAAGGCCGTACCCGACGACGAAGCCCGGCCCCGCCAGGCGAAAGCCGACGTAGCGGGGATGCACCGGCGCCTCCCTTGCCTCCGGCCGGTCCAGGAGGGAGCAGTACTCGACCCGGCGGCTGGGCGAGGAGAGGCGTTCGATCATGGCGGCGGCGGTGTGGCCGGCGTCGACTATGTCGTCGATGATCAGCACCGTCTGCTTGCCGTCGGCGCTCAGGTCGCCCAGCTCCTGAATCACAGGGGCGCGCCATGCCTTGGTGCCGCGGTAGCTGCTGGCATGGAAGAAGGTGATCAGCAGGTTCTCCATCTTGTTGGTGATGAGTTCCCGGGCCAGGTCTGCCGCGAATACGAAGGCTCCCCGCAGGACCACGGCCAGTGTGAGCGGCTCGCCTCCCAACTCAGTGGCTATCTGCTCCGCGAGCGCGCACACCCGCTCTCGGACCATGTCCGCACTGGCGATCTCGCGGACCGGGAGCTGATCGACGGCCGGGTCGTTCCAGAGGGAAAGCTGACCGACCGCCTTGGGGGCGGGCACCTCCAAAACGGGCACCAGCAGCTGCGGCGCGGGTGGTGACGCCTCCATGTTCCTACTCTAACAACAGAGGTGCGGCCCGATACCCTGAAGGGCAGTTCGTCGGAGCGAGGGATCAGGCGATCAGGATGATCTTGCCCAGCTTGCCGCCTGCACTCAGGCGGCGGTAGGCGTCCCCGGCCTGGTGGAGGGGATACGTCGCCGCGACGGGCACTCGAAGTCGGCCCGCCCCCAGCAGCGGCACGACATGGCGCTGCACGCCCGCCATGACCATCTCCTTTTCGGCCGCCGGTCTGGCTCTCAGGGTGGAGCCGAAGATGCGGGCTCGCTTGCCCATCAGCAGGGAGAGGTCAAGTTGGGTTGAGCGGCCGGCGCCCAGGCCGATGACAGAGATCCTGCCTCTGGTGCTCAGGCGGGCCAGGGCCGCTCCCACGCCATCGCCGCCGACCAACTCCAGGACGAGGTCGAATGGTCCCCGCTCCAATGCGGCGTCGGGGAGGTGGGCCGCCTCGGCCCCCATGGCGATCAGGTCCGCCAGGAGATCCTGGTTTCGACAGGAGGCCACGACCGATGCACCGGCAGCCGCTGCCAACTGGATGGCCGCCGTGCCAACCCCGCCGGCCGCGCCGGTGACCAGAACCCGCTCGCCCGGTTTGAGCCCGCCCTGATCAAACATGGCGTCCCAGGCGGTGGTGAACACCTCCGGAAAACCCGCGGCAGCGGTGAACTCGAGCTGGTCCGGCATGGGTAGGACGGTGCCCTCGTCGGCAACCGCCAACTGGGCGTGTGCCCCGCCTCCGACCAAGGCCATCACGCGATCTCCGGCGCTGAACCGCCTGACCTCGGAGCCGACCGCCTGGACGACTCCGGCCAGCTCCATGCCAGGTATGTCATCCGGCGACCCCGGCGGGGCGGGATAGTTGCCGCGCAGCTGGAGCACGTCCGCCGCGTTGACGCCGGCCGCCCTGACCTCAATCAGCACCTGCCTGTCCTTCGGCGTGGGGTCGGGGCGTTGGCTCCAGGCGAGCTCGCCTTCCCGGATGCAGTTGGCGTACATCCCAATAGCTTAAGCCGGTTGCCCAGTTCCATCGCGGGCCGCGGCCGGCTTGATTTCCTGGTCTTCAAGCAGGAGCATGTCGAGAGGTGGACAAGACCAGCGACGGTCCCGAGGGAGCACCGGTTGACCCGGGCGACGCAGAACTGGTGGGAAGGCTCGTCCGGGAGCACCATCAGGCGGTGTTGGCGACCGCCCTGCGGGCGACGGGCGACCGACAGGCAGCGGAAGAGATCACGCAGGAGACCTTCCTGCGGGCCTGGCGTCACCCCCAGGCGTTCCGTTCGCCGGACAGCTCACCCCGGGGGTGGCTGCTGACCGTCGCCAGGCGGATCGGAGCAGACCGCTGGCGCGCCAGAGGGCGCCGTCGCATGGCCGAGGCCGCCGCCGCATCCGAGGTGGCCCATGGGGAGTCCGACCTCGACCTTGTGCTGGAGGCTGAGGTGCTGAGGCAGGCCCTCGCCAGACTCAGCCCGGAGCACAGAGAGGTGCTCCTGGAGTGCGTCTGGCGGGAGCGGAGCGTCGCCGAGGCCGCCGCCGTCCTGGCCGTGCCTGAGGGCACCGTGAAGTCGCGGACCTACTACGCCCTGCGGTCGCTGCGGCTCATCCTGGATGAGATGGGATACCGGCGGTGAGCATCCACGACCGCCATCTGGAGGCGCTGGGAGCTTACTCCCTGGGAGCCCTGGATCCCGCCGAGATGGTCGCGGTTCACCAGCATCTGCAGGAGTGCCCGGTCTGCAGGCACGAGCTCCGGGACCTGGAGAGCCTGCGTGCCATCCTGGACCGCGGGCTGGTGGCCCAAGGGCGGGCGTGGCCACTCGGGCGCCGGACCAGGAGGTGGGCTAGCCGACCGTTGCTGGTCGGGATGGCGGTGGGAGCGGCCGTCCTCCTGGTCGCCATCGGCTCCGGCTTGGCGCTATTTCGGTCGAGCCCGACATCCACTGTATATTCGTTCACAAGCGTCGACCGCAGTGTTCACGCCACCGGCACAGTCTCATACGAGCAGGAGGCCTGGGGCACCCAGCTGGTCATTCGCATGGTGGGCTTGCCGACGTCCTTGCGCTGTGTCATCTGGGTCGAGTCGCGCAGGGGCGGCTGGCAGGAGGCGGGCTCGTGGCGTTCCAGCCGGAGAAGCGAGACTCAGGTGGAGGCGGCTTCGGTTGTGCCGAGGACGTCGATTCGCGGTGTCTCGCTGAGGACGCCATCCGGGACCACGCTACTCGAGGCCGGAGGCCCTGGGAGCGGGTGACCACCTCAAACTGGGCTCCGGTCCTTGGTCCGCGAGGTTTGGAACCACGACTCCGCCCGGACGTCGCGCCAGGGCACACAGCTCCGGCAGGGTTTCCACGAGTTCCCGCGCCTCGTGGGCGTCGCGATCCTTGAGGCTGACTCCGACCCGGTGCCCGGCGACGTCCAGATGGACGTTGGCCAGGCCCATCCGATGCTGTAGCGGACCCGCGCTCCAGCGCACGCTCTGCACCTTGGCCAGGGACACCAGGGTGGTGGTCCTCTGGATCCGCCCCGTCACCGCGACCGCCCAGGTCTTCGAGTGGCCCGCCTCCAGGAAGTGGAAACTGAGCGGCGCCTTGAGGCGCACCCTGGTAGGCGGGCTGGCCCGGTCCACCCTGGAGTCGGGGGCGATCAGGAGCAACAGGGCGTGGGCCTCCTCCATGGTGGCCACCGGCAGCAGCATTCGCAGCTGCCCGGCTGCCGCTCTGTCCTCGCCCTTGCGATGCTGTCCTCCGGCGACGTCCACGTCGAGGCGGACCCAGCCCATGGGGCGCCACAGCAGGGGTTCCAGGAGCCTCACCGCCTGGATGCGCCGCTGCGGGATCGTCTCGACGACGGTGCCGATCAGGCCGCCCCGCACCCTCAGCCCATCGGGTGCCTGGGCGACCTCGTAGGACAGCTGAGAGTTGAGGTTCTTGAGCACCGCCACCAGGGAGAGCAGGAGCCAGACCAAGCCTGTTCCGGTCAGAGAGGCGTGGGCCTCCCGGGTCGGCGCCAGGATCCCGACCACGGCGAAGGCCAGCGCCAGGGCCAGGAGGAGTGGGGCGGCCCCCTGCAGCCACACGGCGGCGATCACGCGGCGGGCGCTGACCGCCGCCAGCACGCTCTCCTGGTAGACGACCTCCTGCGGCGCTGTGCCGTGGGACCAGGCCAGCAGGTTGGCCCTGATCGTCTCCGCCTGCTCCTCAGCGATGTAGGCGAGGCGGGCGTCCCCGTCCCGGGCGACCCCCGTCCTGACCCTCACCTCCGCCAGTCCGAAGAGGCGCGCCAGAGCTGGCCGCACGACGTCGACGGACTGGATGCGGCTGAGCGGCAGATGGGTGTGGCGGCGCCGGATGAGCCCGGTTTCCACCAGCAGCGCCCCAGACTCGATGCGCCACCTGGTCACGAGCCAGGAGATGAGCCCACCCAGGGCGGCCAGCACCACGATTCCCAGGTCGAAGTAGTCACCGGACTTGGGATGACCCGAGCTGGAGATGTACGGGACCGCGAGGACGAAGATGAGCGCGGCCGCGCTCCGGCCCAATTGGATCACCGGAGAGAGGGGGTGGAGGCGGTGCCAGGGCAGGTCGGGCGCGATGCTCAAAGGCCCTCCGCATTGGCCTCGCCAAGGCGGGCCAAACGGTCGCGCAGCCCGGCCGCCACCTCGCTGGGAAGACCCGGGATGCGGCAATCGCTGCCTGCCGAGGCGGTGTGCAGCCGGAGGCTGGCCAGTCCGAAGGCGCGTTCCAAGGGACCGGCGGTCACGTCGACCGTCTGCATCCTTCCGTAGGGAACCACTGAAAGCCGCCGGAACAGGAGGCCCCGGCGGACCAGGAGGTCCTGCTCACGTTCCAGGTATCCCCAACTGCCCATTCGCCGCCGCATGTAGAGGGAGCCAAGTGCCTCCCCAAGCGCGGCCAGCAGCAGAGTCGGCAGCACCACCACGGCACTGCCCGTGGCGACGGCGATCGCCACCCCTGCGAGCAACACCACGGTGGCGAGGATCGCCACCTCAATCTGACGTATGCTGCCCAGCTTCGGGCTCACTCCGAGCCAGCCGGGAAGGTCGGCAAACGGCGCCTCACATCCCCTCCAGGGAGATGGCCGCGGGGCGCCAGCCCCGTCCCGCCTGATCGTGAACATGCGCGAAGGTTAATCTCTCAACCGTCGCTTCCGCTCTCACGGCGGCCATGGCGGGGCGGATCGCAGTTTCCTGTGCCGGCGGGCCCGGTCCCGTCGGCTTAGAGGCTGGGGCGGTCCCGGGGAACGCGGAGACGGAGTACTCGCCACCGGCCCGGCCGCTGGGGAGACGCTATCAGGGCTTGACGAGGACCCCCACGGGGCCCCAGAATCGCCTTTGATGCTGCTCCAGAACGTCTCCGCTTGGCGCTGGCCCTGCCCGGGCTCAGTGCATGCGCGCCTCTGAAGCAACCGCTAGGAGAACGCCACCAAGCCCTGGGCCGAGTAGGCCCGGGGCTTTTTTATTGCCCAGGAGAACTCATGTGACGACCGAGATCCAGGTCCATCCCGAACCCGAGGCGGTAGCCGCCGCGGCTGGAGTCTTCCCCCTGATTCCCATGTGGGCGGAGCTGCCTTTGGATCTTGCGGTCCCGTCAGAGGTGTTCTCAGCTGTGACCGGGGGGGGCCTGGGCATCCTGCTGGAGAGCCTCGACATCATGGGCGCCCCCGGGCCGCACTCCATCGTGGGGTGGGATCCAGCTGCCCTGGTGATGGTCGACGAGGATGGGCTGCACCTCATCTCACAGGCTCGCGAACTGCCACTGCCGCGGGGCTGGTCTGCGGCCGGACTGGACCCCGCCTCCTCCCTGAAGGAACTTGCCAGGCTTCTCTCCGCGCCCGGCGTTCCAGGCTTGCCGACGCTGACCGGTGGGCTGGCGGGAATGCTCGCCTACGAGGCCGCCACCTTGATCGACGGTCATGCCCATCCGCGGGGAAGGGGAAGGGGATTCGGCCACCCCATTCAGCTTTTGCTGCTGGACCGGGTGGCGGTGTTCGACCACCGCCAGGGACGTCTGGTTCTGGTCTGCCACATAGAACCCGGTCGGGGGCACGCCGCTGGCGCTGGGATACTCCGGCAGATGGCGGCGGCCGTGGCCAGTTCCGGCGACCACCGGACCAGCGCCGAGGAGGGCTACGCCCAGCCTCTGGCGGCGGCACCGAACATCTCCAGGGAGACCTTCAAGGCGTCCGTGCGCCGGGTCAAGGAGAACATCCTGGACGGCGACATCTACCAGGCGGTGATCTCGCGCCGGCTGTCGGTGCCCGCCTTCCAGACGGGGTTTCAGATCTACCGCAGGCTGAGGGAGACCAATCCGTCCCCAGCGATGTTCTTCCTACGGCTACCCGACATCGAGTTGGCCGGTTCATCGCCAGAGCCCCTGGTCAAGGTCTTCGGAAGCCAGGCGATGACCCGCCCCATAGCCGGGACCCGCCCCAGGGGTGAGAACGCCGAGGACGACAGTCGCCTGGCCCTGGAGCTTCTGGCGGATCCCAAGGAGAGGGCCGAGCACGCGATGCTCGTGGACCTCGCTCGCAACGATCTGGGGCGAGTCTGCACCCCGGGATCGGTCCGGGTCTCCGAGCTCATGTCGGTGCAGAACTTCCCCCGGGTGATGCACCTGGTGAGCACCGTGGAGGGAGAGCTCGAGCCCTCCCGTCAGGCCCTGGACGCCCTCTTCGCCACCTTCCCCGCCGGCACCGTGACAGGGGCCCCCAAGCGGCGGGCCATGGAGATCATCGCCCGCGAGGAGCCCACCGCCAGAGGCCCCTACGCAGGGGCCGTAGGGTACCTGTCGTTCTCCGGCGACCTCGACTTCTGCATCACCATCAGGACTGCGGTCCTGAGCAGGGGGCAGGTGCATGTCCAAGCCGGTGCCGGGGTCGTGACCGACTCGGACCCCGCGCTGGAGCTGCGCGAGACGGAGGCCAAGGCGTCGGCGATCCTGGCGGCGGTCAGCGGCGGGGAGGGGATGTCGTGATCGTGGTGGTGGATCATCAGGACTCCTTCGTTTACAACCTCGTGCAGTTTGTCGGGGCGGCTGGGCACGAGGTGCAGGTGGTGCCCTCTACCGGGACCACGGCCGCCGCCCTGGCCGAGCTCTCTCCGGATGGGGTCATCCTCTCCCCTGGCCCGGGAAACCCTGAGGACGCCGGATGCTTCGTGCGTGTGGTCCAGGAGCTTCCGGCGCGCATCCCGCTCCTCGGAGTGTGTCTCGGACATCAGGCTCTGGGCTTCGCGTACGGCGCTCGGGTGGTGCGGGCGCCGCAGCCTGTGCACGGCAAGGTCAGCCTGGTGGAGCACGACGGCTCGGGCCTGTTCAGCGGCCTCTCCTCGCCCCTTGAGGTGGGCAGGTACCACTCTCTGGTGGTGGCCGGCGACTCCGTGCCGGACGAGCTGCGGGTCTGCGCCCACACCGAGGACAACCTGGTGATGGCGGTCCAGCACCGGGGGCTTCCCCGGTTCGGCCTGCAGTTCCATCCCGAGTCCATCCTCACCCCCGAGGGACCGCGGCTGTTACGGGCGTTCCTCAGCCTGGCTGTGCCCCGGTGACCAACGCAGCACTTGACGCCAGAGTCCTGACCCGTCAGGCTCTGCAGTCATATGCGCGGGTGGCAACTCACTTCCCAGGATCCGAGCGGGGCTTGCTTTCGAGCCTATTCATATCGAAAGCCCACGCCCTCATCGGGCCCTGGGGTCGGGTAGCCACCCGGACCGAGCTCGAAGCGGGAGGCGTGGAGCGGGATCCGCGCCTCCCCAGCATCAGGGAGCGGGTCCCCCAACACCTTCCCACAGTCCAACAGGGAGGTATTGCAATGGGCCCAAGACTGGGGAGAAACCCAGCCGCTGCAGGGAGCCGGTTGGCGTGTCGGGGGATCCGGGGCGCGACCACGGTTGAGGCCGGAGGGGGCGACCTGTCCAGATGCGTGGAGGAGCTGCTGCGCGCCATGGTTGAGCCCAACCAGGTTGCGGTCGGTGATGTGGCGGCCCTGGTCTTCACCCTCCAGGACGATCTTGGGCCGGTCAATCCCGCGGCCATGGCCCGCTCCGCAGGCTTCTCCACGGTGCCCCTGCTGATGGTTCGCGAGCATGGTGGCGACACCAGGGTGGCGCGGTGCCTCAGGGCGCTCATGTTGGTCAACTCCCCCCTGCCCCAGGACCGCATTCGCCACGCCTACCTGCGGGGCGCGGTCTCGCTCCGTCCCGACCTGTCCTCCGGGGTTCGCTCGTGATCGTCATGGCCGCGCACGCCACCCCAGCCCAGGTGCGCGCCGTCGTCGCCAGAATCCGCCTTCTCGGGTTCACGCCCCATGTCTCCCACGGGCGAGAGCGAACCATAGTCGGTGTGGTCGGCCACGAGACCGACTCGGACCTGGAGGCCCTCGGTGCCTTCGAAGGGGTGGAGAGGGTCGTGCGGGTGCTCAACGACTATCCCCTGGCGAGCCGCGACTTCCATCCCGCGGACCGGGTGATAGCGCTGGGCCCGGGGCTGACCCTGGGCGGGGCCAACGTGCTCATCATGGCGGGCCCCTGCGCGGTCGAGGGCAGACAGCAGCTTGAGGAATCAGCCGCCGCCATATCCGCCTTGGGGGTCAGGGTTCTGCGCGGGGGCGCCTTCAAGCCCAGGACCTCACCCTACTCATTCCAGGGGTTGGGCGAGGACGGGCTCAGGCTGCTGCGGTCCGTTGCCGATGAGCACGGGCTGCTGGTCATCACCGAGGTGCTGGCCAGCGAGGACGTCGAGCTGGTGGCCCGCTACGCGGACATTCTGCAGGTGGGAGCGCGCAACATGCAGAACTACCGGCTGCTGCAGGCGTGCGGAGCCGCGGACCGTCCGGTCCTGCTGAAGCGGGGGCTGGCCGCCACCATCGACGAGCTGTTGCAGGCGGCCGAGTACATCCTGGCGGGGGGCAACCAGCAGGTTGCCATCTGTGAACGCGGGCTACGAGGCTTCGAGCCGACGGTCAGATTCAGCCTGGACATCACCTCGCTACCGGTGCTCAAACGCCTGACATCACTTCCGGTGGTGGTGGACCCGAGCCATGCCGCGGGCCGCGCGGAGTACGTCCCCGCCATCGCCCGGGCGGCGGTCGCCGCAGGGGCGGACGGCCTGATCGTGGAGGTGCATCCCCGACCGGCGGAGGCTCTGTCGGATGGCGCCCAGTCCCTGGACCCGAGCGCGTTCGCAACCATGATGGAGCAGGTGGTGGGGATCGCGGCGGCGGTGGGGAGGGGCGTCAGGTGAGCGTGCCCTTGGAGGTTGCGGTGGTTGGAGCGGGCCAGATCGGAACATCGTTCGCGATGGCGCTCACGGCGCTGGCCGGCCGGCCAGCGCAGACGATCGGGATCTGGGATCTCGACCCCGCCAGAAGGAGGGCGGCTATCGAGGTAGGGGGAGGGGGGGCGGAGCTCGAGGGGGCGGAGGAGGC
>DAHWNZ010000021.1:0-35986 GCA_027339635.1 Candidatus Dormiibacterota bacterium | reverse complement strand
TGCATGTCACCCTGGTCCCGTACGTGGATGCCAGCGAAGAGTTCAAGAGCAAGCCAACTCAGCATTCGGTGCAGACCCTGAGGGGTATCGGGATCCAGCCCGACGCCATAGTGTGCCGTTCACGCCAGCCCATAGGCGCAGGGGTCAGGGACAAGATTGCCCTCTTCGCGGATGTCGAGTCCCAGGCGGTGATCAGCGTGCCCGACGCGCGCACCATCTACCAGGTGCCGTTGCTGCTGGAATCCAGCGGGCTGGGGAGGTTCATCACCGAGGAGATGGGCTTGGACCCCGGCCCCGCTGATCTCAGACGCTGGGAGCAGCTGGTCGACCGTATCCTGTCCGCGGACGAGCGGGTCCTGGTGGGGATAGCGGGCAAGTACGTGGCCCTCCCCGACGCCTACATCAGCGTGACCGAATCCCTGCGGCATGCCGCCGTCGCTCACGGTGTGGGCCTGGACATTCGCTGGATCAACACTGAGACGCTCGAGCCCGGTGACGCCTCGTCGTTCGAGGGACTGCACGGGCTGGTGATCCCCGGCGGATTCGGACACCGAGGTATCGAGGGCAAGATCGCCGCCTCGCGCTATGCCCGCCACCACCAGGTGCCGTTCTTGGGCCTGTGCCTCGGGATGCAGTGCGCCTGCATCGACATCGCTCGGGAGGCCCTGGGCACCGAGGACGCCAACAGCACGGAGTTCAACGCCTTCACCGAGGCCCCGATCATCGACCTCCTGCCGGAGCAGAGGGACGTGGCCGACATGGGTGGCACCATGCGCCTTGGGCTGTATCCCTGCAAGCTGGAGCCCGGATCGAAGGCTGGGCAGGCCTATGGCGAACCTGTCGTCTATGAGCGCCACCGCCACCGGTTCGAGTTCAACAACCGCTATCGCGAGGCGCTCGAGGAGGTGGGCGTCGTGTTCAGCGGCACCTCGCCGACGGGGAGGCTCGTTGAGATCATGGAGCTGCGCAACCATCCCTTCTTCGTGGGTAGCCAGTTCCACCCGGAGTTTCGCTCCCGGCCCCACCGCCCCCATCCCCTGTTCGCCGGCTTCATGGCGGCCTGCGTCGTCAGGGCCGGCCTGGCGATAGAGCCAGAGCTACCACAGGACCCTGCGGTCGCCCCAGTTTGACCCCAAAGGGCGGACTCCGCCCGCTCCTCAGCGACGACCAAGGGGAGATGGTGGTGGCTCCCGCAGGATGGGATGCTGTGGGTCGGAGCGGCAGGGAGTACCGCCCGATCTCGGATTGGATCCCGCTGCCTTCACGAGCCACCCTGATGCATCTGCCTGGACGCCGGGGTGTGGGCGCCAGCTCGACCCGCGGTGTGGTGGCGCCGATCCCCGGTCGCCATCGCCTGGCCGTCGCCGCGGTGTTGCCCGTAGGGTATCTGCGACTGTTGCTTCCGGCATACCACCCGGACGACTGCGTCGAGCTGCGCACGCTGCCGCTGTACGGCTACACGGCGGCGGCCGATATGAATGGTGAGATCGTGGTGGCGGCCCAGCGGACGGACGACTTCGCTCCGTGGACCAGGGACCGGCCCACTCGGCCGACGCTGGAACAGGAGGTGGAGCACCTGCAGCGGCAGATGCCGACGAGCCGGGTGGTGGCTCAGCTCAGCATCTGCGCCCTCTCCCACAACTGTCTCACCGCTCAGAACACCTTCCTCGGCCGGGGGGAGGCCGCGCTGCCCACCTCCGCCGCCTGCAACGCCGACTGCCTCGGCTGCATCTCCCTGCAGACCGACTCCGGGGCGCCCGCGGCGCAGCCGCGGATAGCAAGGGCGCCGACCTCAGACGACCTGATCGCGGTCGGCCGCCAGCATCTTCGGCGTGCGGCCGAGGCCGGTGAGGCGGGGATGGTGAGTTTCGGACAGGGTTGCGAGGGAGAGCCGCTGCTCCGCGAACGCCAGCTCCTGGAGGTGGCCCGGGTGCTCCGACGCGAGTTTCCCACAGCCACGATCCACATCAACACCAACGGGAGCAGGCCCTCGGTCCTGAGGCGACTCTTCGACGCAGGGGTCAACAGCTGCCGCATCAGCATCTTCAGCTTCGATCAGTTGCTCTTCGCCGCCTACTATCGCCCTCGCGGGTATGACATCGACGACGTCATGGAGTCGTGCCGGACCGCCGCCCGGTCGGGCGCGCAGCTGACGGTGAACCTCTTGACCTTCCCCGGGATCAGTGACTCGCCCAAGGAGGTCGAGCTCTCCATCGCCAGGCTCGGAGAGCTCGGAGTGCGCCAGCTCCAGTTGAGGACGCTTAATGTGGACCCACTATGGCTGCTGGGGCGCATCCCCCAGCTGGACCCCGGGATAGGAATCGACATCCTGGTCGAGCGCCTCAAAGCCTCGCTGCCCCTGCTGCAGCTGGGAAACTTCACCCGGCCGATCATCGCCACCAGCTCTGCTGGGCCCAAGAGGGGAGCCGGAGCCGGATCCGGTTAGGAAGATCCCAAGGTTTGGTAGACTGAAGTCCAGACATGAAAGCTGCAATTCATCCTCAGTACTTCCACGATGCGGTGGTCACCTGCTCCTGCGGGAACACCTTCCAGACCGGCTCCACCGTCGCCACCATAAGGACCGAGGTGTGCAGCGTCTGCCATCCGTTCTTCACCGGGCAGCAGCGGATCGTGGACACCGGCGGGCAGGTGGAGCGCTTCCGGCGTCGCGCCCAGAGGGCCCAGCAGTAGGGGGCACCTCCTTCCCTCCGCCTTGGGGGGTGGTTTGACGTGATCTCTTCCGGCCTGCAGGCGCGTCTGATGAAGGTTCGGGAGCGGTATGGGTCCCTGACGGCTCAGATGGAGGACCCTGAGCTGGTGTCAGACCCTGCCCGTCTCGAGAGCCTGAGCCGCGAACAGTCGCAGCTGAGGCCGGTCGTCGAACTGCTGGCCAGGGTGGAACGGGCGGCTCACGCCGCCGCTGAAGCCCAGGTCATGGCGGGCAGCGAGGCGGATCCGGAGATGCGGGCGTACCTGGAGGCGGAGTCTCGCCGGGAAGAGTCGGGTCGCGAGGCCATGGTCGAAGAGCTGAAGGTGTTGCTGTTGCCCCGGGATCCTGATGAGGACCGCGACGCGGTGCTGGAGATCAGGGCCGGCACCGGCGGCGAAGAGGCCGCCCTGTTCGCTGCTGACCTGATGCGGATGTACCTGCGCTTTGCGGAACGGCAGCGCTGGCAGGTGGAGCTACTCGATGGGTCGCCCACGGAGGGAGGGGGATTCAAGGAGGTGGTGTTGGAGGTGCACGGCCGCGGCGCCTACGGCCAGCTGAAGTACGAGTCCGGCGTCCATCGGGTGCAACGCGTGCCGCGCACGGAGTCGCAGGGCCGGATTCACACCTCCGCCGCCAGCGTGGTGGTTCTCCCTGAGGTGGACGACGTTGAGGTTGACATCCGAGACGACGACCTCAAGATCGACGTATATCGATCCACCGGCCCCGGCGGCCAGAGCGTCAATACGACTGACTCTGCGGTCCGCATCACCCATCTGCCCACGGGGCTGGTGGTCACCTGCCAGGATGAGAAGTCGCAGCACAAGAACCGGGCCAAGGCGATGCGGGTGCTGCGATCCCGGCTCTACGATCGGATGCAGGCGGAACGGGATCAGGCCCTCCAGGAGACCCGGCGGTCGATGGTGGGCCATGGCGACCGCAGTGAGAAGATCCGCACCTACACCTATCCCGAGAACCGCGTGACCGACCATCGGATAGACCTCAAGGTCTACCAGCTGCAACGGATAATGGATGGCGAGCTGGATCTCGTCATCGCCCCTCTGCGCCAGGAGGAACAGGCCCGCCGCTTGGCCGGGGATTCGGCCTCGGCGCTTTGGGGCTGAGGCCCGTCGCCAGCTAGATCGGGCGCGCCCGACGCCAGGATCTCAGGGCTATTCCCGGTCCCTGGTCACCGCCGCCCCCGCGCGGTGGCGTCGGCCCGCCCGATGACGGCGTCTGCGAGTTTGGGGCTCAGCACCTGGGGCGGCGCCATCCCGATGGCCCGGGCTGACGGAGGGCTTGGGTGAAGGGGGCATGCCAACGGCGACCAGGTCGCCGAGAGTTCGCCAGCCGTGCTCCTCCTGCCCCAGTTCCACCAGCCTGCAGAAGCAGTCGGCCGTGGCTTCAGCGTCGGCGAGCGCGAAGTGAGGCTGGCGATGGGTGACCCCGAGCCGCTCACACAGCCGTTCCAGCCCTATCGTGTCCCTTAGCTGGAAGAGGAAGCCGGCGATCCGCGAGGTGTCCAGGTGATGATGGGGCAGCGGACGATCCATGGCCTTGGACACGAGTCGGGTATCGAAGCTGTCGGCGCTGTGCTCGACCAGAATGGCACCTTTGGCGAAGTCGTGAAAGGTCATGGCGACGCGTCTCTGGGAGGGGGCGCCTGTCAGCATGGACCGGGTGATGCCGTGCACCCTTCTGGCGTAGGGGTTGATGTGGTCCATGGTGTGTACCAGGGTCTCCAGCTGCAGCCGTTGGGGGGCTCCTGGAGCCGGGAGCTGGAAGCGGACTGCCCCCAGTTCGACCATTCGGTCCGGGAAGTGACCGGTTGTCTCGCAGTCCAGGGCGACGAATGGGATCGTCTCCAGCCTTGCCTCCAGGGGAAAGCGGTGCGGACGGGGCTCATCGAGCACTCCGTCGGTACCGTCGACCAGCGACAGCGGGTTGTGAAATGGCGCCAGCTCAGGGGCCGCCGGCCCAAGCCGAGCGAGGAGGGTGTCCCCCGGAGCGCCCGGACCGCGCTCGCGGCCCCACTTCAACTTGGTGTGGCTCCGGGTCTCCGCTCCCGGTGCCGGCATGTCAGGCTCTATTGGAGGCGGACCATCGGAACTGGCAAGGTGCACGGCTCTCAATGCTAACCAGTGCGGGGATCGGCTCGGTCGCCACTGCGGTGGATCGATATACTCGATCTCAGATTGCCTTTTCTCGCCACCGGTATCAGCCACCATCTGGCCCCCTTGCCGGTCCGCGAGCAACTCCACCTGGACGAGGGGCAGGTGGTGGAAGCGCTGCGGGCCATTGTCTCCCATGCGGGGTTGAGCGGTGCCGTTTGCCTCAGCACGTGCAACCGCACCGAGTTCTACCTGTCTGTCGCTGACGACCGCACCTCAAGGAGGGCAACCTCACGCTTCTTTCACTACCTCTCCCGGGGGCCGGAGTTCGCGGACCTGATCTTCAGCCATCCAGGTGAGCTCGGCCTGCGCCATGTCTTCAGGGTGGCCAGTGGGTTGGACAGCATGATCCTCGGGGAGTCGCAGGTGCTCGCCCAGTTCAAGAGGGCCCATCGGATAGCCCGCGACGCCGGGACCGTCGATGGCGAGCTGGACCTGATCATGCGCCGAGCGGTGGAGAGCGCCAAGCTCGTTCGGAGCACGACGGGGATCTCCCGCCAGGCGGTCGGCTTCGGGCAGGTGGCGGCCCGTCTGGCCGAGGACCGCCTCGGGCCGGTGGCGGGAGTTGGTGCGGTGATCCTGGGCGGCGGCACGGTCGGGGGGGCTGCGGCGCGGCTGCTCCAGCGCCAAGGTGCTTCCCCGCTCCTTGTGGTCAAGCGAGGACCGCGGGCTGCGGCGCTCGCTCAGGCGATCGGGGGAGAGTTGATCGACCGCCAGGGGCTGCTGGACAATGCCGGCCGTTTTCAGCTGATCATCTGCAGCACCACCAGTGAGGAGCGGGTTCTGTTGCGATCGGAGGTCGAGGCCATCCGGGGCCGCCAGGCCCCCGACTCAAATCTCCTGATCTTGGACTTGGCGGTGCCCCGCGACGTTGAGCCCGAGGCGGGCGAGCTGAAGGGGGTCGAGCTGCTGGACATAGATCATCTGGGCGGGGTGATCACGGAGAACATGAGCCGCCGCGAGGTGCACCGTCCCAAGGCCGAGCTGGTGGTGGAGCGCGGGGTTCGCGAGCTCGTGGATGAGCTGCGTGGCAGGGGCGCAGGGCCCGTGATAGCGGCGCTGGTGGACCGCGCCGAAGAGGTGCGCCAGGGGGAGCTCAAGCGGGCGATCTCGAAGATGAGGCCCCTCGACGACGCCGAACGGGTCCAACTGGAACGGCTCACCCAGGCGATCGCGGCTAAGCTGATGCACCAGCCGATCAACTTCCTCCGTCAGCACGCCGAAGACCGAGATCGACGGCGCGTCCTGGAAGAGGCCTTCGGCCTCAGTGTGGACGAGTCCTCGGAAGGCGCTTGACCGCAATAGGCACCAGGGGGAGTCCCCTCGCCGTCGCCCAGGCCAATCTCGTGCTGCAAGCCCTGCGGTCGGTTGCGCCCGCGCTGGAGCTGACCCTGGAGTTGATCCAGTCTGAGGGAGATCTAAACCCAGAGCTTCCGGTTCCAGACCTGGCCGGACAAGGGTGGTTCTCCTCCCGTCTGGAGAAGGCCTTGGCCGAAGGCATTGTGGATGTGCTTGTGCACAGCGCCAAGGACCTCCCGAGCACCCAGCCTCCGGAGCTCACCGTCGCCGCCTACCTGCCCCGTGAGGATCCCCGCGACTGCCTGGTAACCCTGGATGGGAGCCACTGGCGGGGGCTCAAGCCGGGAACCGCCGTGGGCACCTCCTCGCCCCGGCGTGCGGCCCAGCTGCTGGCGCTGCGCCCGGATCTGGTTCCCACCCCGATCAGGGGCAACGTGGACACCCGGCTTGGGCGCATGGGACAACTGGGCCTGGGTGCGATCATGGTTGCCGGCGCCGGCCTCAATCGACTTGGAAGGGGAGGGGATGGGTTCCCCCTGGACCCGGTCCAGGAGTGCACCCCGGCCCCAGCCCAGGGCGCCATCGCGGTGCAGGTTCGCAGGAACGACCCTATCGCGGAGATGGTCGCGGCGATCGACTACCACCCAACCAGATCCTGTGTGGAGGCGGAGCGGGTGGTGCTGGCGGCGATGGGCGGCGGATGCCGTCTGCCCCTGGGAGCTCTGGCTCAACCGCTTCCCGACTCCTCCTTCCGGCTCACCGTCGCCTGGTCACCCACCGGCAGCGGGGCCGACCTGGAGCGCAAGAGCGTGATTCTGCCGAGCGCCGACCTCGTACCGGGCGCGGAGGCGATCGCCAGGCATCTTTCTAGGGGCAGATGACGACACCGCTTTCGGGGCGGCGCGTGGTGGTGACCCGTCCCAGCACCCAGGCCGAGGAGCTGTGCCACCTCCTCGAGGAAGCCGGGGCCACTCCCGTCCCAATTCCCGTCCTGCGACTAAGGCCACTGCTCGATCCTGAGGCGATAGTGGAGCTGCGCACTCGGATAGCCGCTGGCGACTTTCAGGACGTGGTCTTCACCAGCGCCAATGCCTGCTCGCTGCTCTTCGAGCCGGGGACTCTGCCTCAGGGAGCGGCTCGAGCCTTCGCGATCGGCCCGGGGACGGCCATCCCCCTGGAGCGAGCCGGCTGGTCGGTGCAGAGCCTCCCGGATGGCTTCGTGGCGGAGGCGCTGGTTGACAGGATCGCGCAGGAGCCATGTGCAGGTAGGCGAATGCTGTTGCCGCGGGCCAGGGGCGGCAGGGCCGTGCTGCCCGACCGCCTCCGGGCCCTCGGCGCCCTGGTGGAGGAGGTGGAGCTGTACGAGGCCGTTCCCGCCTGGGAGTCACGGTCACTCCTGCAGGCGGAGCTGAGGTCCGCGCGGTGCGACTGTGTCACGTTTGCGAGCGGCAGTGCGGCGCTCTTCTTTGCGGATCTGGCAGGGCCGGTGAGAGCTCCCGAGGGTTGCGTCCTGGCCGCCATAGGGCCGGCCACCGCAGCGGCCATGGCCGGCGTCGGAATCGTGCCTCAGGTCGTTGCCGATCCCCATACCATCAAGGGTCTGGTCGAGGCCCTGCTGACCTGGTACGGCCATTTGCCAGACAATGAGGGCCAACCATGAGCTTTCCCGAAGATCGTCCGCGTCGGCTGCGCCGCACCGCAGGGCTCCGCCGGCTGGTCCGGGAGGCCTCGATCCGTCCTGAGGACCTGATTCTGCCCTGTTTCGTCGCCGAGGGAATAACCGAACGCCGAGAGATCGTCTCGATGCCAGGGGTGTTTCAGGAGACCCAGGAGAGCCTGTTGGAGTTGGTGACGCAAGCGACTCGGCTCGGGGTTGGCGGAGTGATCCTTTTCGGGGTGCCCGAGCGCAAGGACCCAAGGGGAAGCTCCGCCTGGGACGAGCGCGGGGTCGTGCAGCGCGCCCTGGCCGGACTTCGCAGAGAGTTCCAGGACGAGCTGGTGCTGATGGCCGACGACTGTCTAGACGAGTACACAGACCATGGGCACTGCGGAGTCCTTAACCAGCAGGGCGAGGTCGACAACGACATCACGATCGAACTCTACGCGCGAGTTGCCGTCAGCCAGGCCGAGGCGGGGGCCGACGTGATCGCCCCCTCGGGGATGATGGACGGGCAGGTCGCCGCCATTCGCGAGGCCCTGGACGGTGCGGGGCACACCTCGACCGCAATCCTCGCCTATTCCGCGAAGTTTGCCTCCTGCTTCTACGGACCATTCCGCGACGCCGCCGACTGTGCTCCCCAATTCGGAGACCGGCGCGGCTACCAGATGGACCCCCCTAACCGCAGGGAGGCGATGCGGGAACTGGAGCTGGATCTTCTGGAAGGGGCCGACATGCTCATGGTCAAGCCGGCCCTACCGTACTTGGACATCGTCCGGGAGGCACGGGACCGCTTCGAGCTCCCGCTGGGGTGTTACAGCGTCAGTGGGGAGTACGCGATGCTCAGGGCTGCAGCCGCCGCGGGAACGTTCGACCTGCGCTCAGCGGTGCTGGAATCCCATGTCGCCATGCGCCGCGCCGGCGCCGACTTCGTTCTCACGTACTTTGCCCTTGACATCTGTCGCTGGCTCTCGGAGCAGCTCTGATGAGAGTGTCGTGGATGCGCTGGGGCGGCGTGGTCGTAGCAGTGGGAATCCTGGCCGCGGCTGGGGTGACCGCGTTTTTTGTCAACGTCGGTGCTCAACGGGAGGTTCCTGCCGTGTCTCAGTCGAATTGCGAAGGCGCCACTTTCGGTAATCCCCTGGGGCCGCTGAACCAGCCCGCCAACGTCCACCACTATGATCGGGAGCCGGCGTTCACGATCAACGACCAGCGTCTCTATGAGGCCACCATCAGCGTGCCTGAGGGCAAGATCGTGGTATGTCTGGTGCCGGGGTGGGCTCCCATCACAGTCAACGTCTTCGTGACTCTGGTGAGAAACCACTTCTTTGACGGGCTGCGCTGGGCCCGTGATCCATCGACTGCGCCGGGTGGCCCTGTCATTCAGGGAGGCAGCCCCACCAACAATCTGAGTGGCGGCCCAGGCTTCCAGTTCAAGAGCGAGAAGGTGGTGAGCCCTCTCTATAAGAACGGCGCCTATCCCGCCGGGGCCGTGGCCATGGCCAACGCCGGTCCCAACACCAACGGCAGTCAGTTCTTCATAACCCTTTCCAGCTTCACCCTGTCCCCCGACTACAACCTCTTTGGCGAGGTGATCTCCGGGCTCGACGTGGCAAAGCGGGTGAAGAAGGGTGACCCCATGGAGATCACCGTGAGGGAGCAACTGCCCTGACCGCGTCCCGGCCCGCGGGGGCAGCCATTCCCCGCTCGGCAGCGGCGATGCAGAGGGCGATGGCCGTCCTCCCCGGGGGGGTAAACAGCCCGGTGCGGTCATTTCGGTCGGTTGGCGGCGATCCGCCGTTCTTCAACCGTGCTGAAGGGGCGTTCCTCTTCGACCTGGACGGCAATCGCTACATCGACATGGTGCTGGCGTACGGGCCCCTCATTCTCGGTCACCTGCATCCGGCGGTCACGGCCGCGATCTCCTCGCAGCTCAAGCGAGGAGAGGCCATGGGAGGGCCAACCCTGATGGAGGTGGAGCTGGCCGAGCTGGTGCGTCAGCTGATGCCGTCGGTTGAGATGTTGCGGCTCGTCAACAGCGGAACCGAGGCGACCATGAGCGCCATCCGATTGGCCCGGGGCGTGACCGGGCGCGACTTGATCGTGAAGTTCGCCGGCTGCTATCACGGGCACAGCGACGCGCTGCTCGCCGAGGCCGGATCGGGGGTGGCGACCCTGGCGATACCGGGATCGCCCGGGGTCCCGTCGGCGACTGTGTCGGACACCGTCGTGCTGCCCTACAACGACCCCGAGGCGGCTCGCCAGCTCTTCGCACATCAGGGCGAACGGGTCGCGGCCGTGATCATCGAGCCCATCGCCGGCAACATGGGTGTGGTGCCCCCCAGGCCGGGTTTCCTGGCCCTGCTCAGAGAGCTGACCAACCGGGCCGGAGCAATCCTCATCCTGGACGAGGTGATGACCGGGTTCAGGGTCGCCCTGGGGGGAGCCCAGGAGCTTTATGGAGTTGTGCCGGATCTCACCTGCCTGGGCAAGGTAATTGGTGGTGGCCTTCCGGTGGGAGCGTTCGGGGGACGAGCTGATTTGATGGAGCAGCTCGCGCCGGTCGGGCCCGTCTACCAGGCGGGGACCCTCAGCGGCAGCCCGCTGGCGGTCGCTGCCGGGCTCGCCGCCCTGGGCGAGCTCTCCTCGTCCGATCCCTACCGATTGCTGGAGGACGCAGGGGAGCGGCTGGAGCGGGGCCTGATCGGGGCCGCCGGCGAGCTGGGATTCCCGATGCATGTCAACCGGGTGGGTTCGATGCTCACCTTCTTCTTCAGCAGCCTTCCCGTGACCGACTATGACTCCGCGCGCGGGTCTGACCTTCGGCTGTTCAGCATGGTGCACCGGGGCCTGCTCGAGAGAGGGGTGTTCTGGCCACCATCGCAGTTTGAGTCATCGTTCCTCTCCGCGGCGCACGATGATGGCCTGGTCGATCAGGTGGTGGAGGCGTTCCGCGAGTCTCTGCTCGCCGCCCGGGAATCGCTGGCGAGGCACGGCGGCAGCTGAGATGCGCAGCCTTCGCGAAATACCCTGGTGCTATACTCCGGGCGGTTTCGGTACTTTCTCAATGAGGCGCTTGCCATGATCAGCGACCACTGGCCAGAGATACTCATCGTCCTGCTGATAGCCCTGGTGGTGTTCGGGCCCAAGCGGCTTCCGGAGCTCGGCCAGGCGCTGGGAAAGGCCATCAACGAGTTCCGCCACGCGACCCGTTCCATGACGGAGGAGGCCAAGTCCTACACGACCGGGCTCACTCCGCCTCCACTGGATCCGAGCCAGTCGGCAACCGTGACCCAGTCCACCGCGACCCCAGACCTCCCCGGCGTGGCCACCAGCAGCTCCTCCGAGTCGGCGGGCTGATCGCCTCGGACCACCAGTCGACATGGCCACCCGCCGGGTAGGCTGGCGGGGAGGAGCCCGTGGTCAGGTTGGGGGAGAGTCGCCCGCGGCCGACCGTGAGCTCACCCTGGTGGAGCATCTCGAGGATCTCCGCCGGGCCATCATCTGGAGCCTCATCGCCTGGGGCATAACCACCAGCGTCGCGTTCGTCTTCAATCAGCGCCTGATCGCGATCCTGGAGCGGCCCCTGCATCTTGCCCTCCAGCACACCCACTCGCCGTTCGGGCAGAGGGTCGTCGTCACCAGTCCGCTCCAGGGCCTGGCCATCCCCATCGAGGTGGCCGCCGTGGCAGGAGTGATCCTGGCGCTTCCGGTCATCGTCTGGCAGCTGTGGCGATTCGTGGCTCCGGGCCTGCGGTCGACCGAACGCCACCTGGCGTTCCCATTCGTATTCGGGACCCTCTTCTTCTTCGCCCTGGGCGGGTTGTTTGCCTATTTCGTGATCCCGATCGGGCTCACCTTCCTTGCCACCTTCTTGGGCAGCAATGCCGTCTACCTGCCGGACCTCGGAGCCTACCTCTCGTTCCTGGCCCTGGTCGTCCTCATCTTCGGGATCACCTTCGAGATGCCGGTCGCGCTATGCTTGCTGGCCGCAGTCGGGGTCCTCAGCAGTGAGCAATTGAAGCGCTGGCGCAAGGCCGCCATCTTCGTGATCATCCTGGCGGCTCTGTTGATCACCCCAGGGGCCGACCCGTTCACCCCCACGTTCCTATCGATCGCCCTGATCCTGTTCTATGAGGGGAGCATATTGTTCATCCGCCACGCACTTCACCGCTGATGGCGCGCCAGGACGGCCGCGGGGACGAACAGGCCAGGCCGATCGCGATTGTGGTCGAGCAGGACAGCTGGGCGGAGGGTGCCGTGACCATATCCCTGGGAGGGACAAGGGTGATCTGCACTGCGACCGTCGAGGAGAGGGTGCCACCGCACCGCCGCGGCACAAGAGCGGGGTGGGTCACCGCGGAGTACGCGATGCTGCCCCGCTCCACCCACGAGCGCAGTCCCAGAGAACGCGGGGGCCGAGTCGATGGGCGCTCCCAGGAGATCCAGCGCCTGGTGGCACGGTCGCTGAGGGCGGCGGTCGACATGCACAGGCTCGGTGAACGCACCGTGATCGTCGACTGCGACGTCTTGAGGGCGGACGGAGGCACCAGGACAGCCTCGATATCGGGAGGGTTCGTCGCGCTGGCCCTGGCCTGCCGACGCCTGATGGCGGCTGGGATGGTGAGATCTCAGCCGATCACAAGGCAGATCGCAGCCATCAGTGCTGGACTGGTGGATGGGCGCCCGCTCGTCGACCTCGACTACGGCGAGGATAGCCGGGCATCGACGGATCTCAACCTGGTGATGACAGGAGAGCTCGAGATCGTGGAGATCCAGGGTACGGCGGAGGGAGGGACCCTGGCTCAGGATCAGCTCCTGTCCCTGCTTGGTCGGGCCCAGACAGGGATTGGAGAGGTGCTGCGGGCACAGCGACTGCTGTTGGATGGAGAGCCCGGGTGACGGAGGGTCCGGCGGGTGTGCCGACGGTGCCACCAACAAGGGTCGAGAAGGTGGTGCTGGCTACCAGAAACCGAGGCAAGTTGGGAGAGCTGACCCGCCTGTTGGCTGGGCTTCGGTGGAACCTGGTTGCCCTCGACCAGTGCCCGCGCGGTGCTCAGGTGTGCTGGGAGGAGGATGGCGCCACCTATCAGGAGAATGCGGCCATCAAGGCCTGGGCCACGGCCCGTGGCACGGGCCTTGCCGCACTCGCTGACGATAGCGGCCTGGAGCTTGACGCCCTGGCGGGCTGGCCAGGCCTCCACACCGCGCGCTGGATGGGTGGTCAGGCAACCAGCGAGGAGTTGCTGCAGGGGATCGCGAAGAGGGTGGCCCAGCTGGCCCCGGACCGCCGCGGTGCCACATTCCGTTGCGTGCTTGCCTACGCGCCCCTTCTCCCCGAGCGGAGCGCCCCGGTGTTTGCGGAGGGCACGCTGAGGGGCACCCTGCTGAGCGTGCCGCGCGGGAACAACGGATTCGGCTACGACCCCATCTTCGTTCCCAGTGGGTACTCAAGGACCCTGGCCGAGATGGAGGAAGTGGAGAAGGACTCCATCAGCCATCGCGGGCTCGCCGCCCGGGCCATGGTTGCGGCGGTTCTCAATAGCTCGATCTGACCGATTTCGAATTGAGAGGCCGCGATCGCATCAGCGGGAACAATAAGATGGCAGCGGCACTTACGCGCTGGTGCCAGGGTAGGGCCGCACGGGGCGTGGTGCAGGGGTAGCACGCCACTTTTGGGAAGTGGAGGTCGCAGGTTCGAATCCTGCCGCCCCGAGGCTGCTCCCGGAGCCGGTGCTGTGCCGCGTCGTCCGGCCGGGTCAGTCCAGCGCTTGGGGGACGCTTAACGGTGGGTGTTCCAGGTGCCGAGCGGTGGCTCTGCCGCTCTTGTTGACTCGATCCACCAACTCGCTGGCGATTGCCACGGATCGGTGCTTGCCCCCGGTGCATCCAACCGCCACCCTGAGCACTGACCTGCGCTGGGAGCGGTACAGGGGAACCAGATCCAGCAGCATCGGCAGGAAGCTGTCAACCAGCGTCTGGGCGCCCGGCTGCGACATCATGTGACGCCTGACCGCGGGGTCGCTGCCCGGCAGGTCCCTCATCTCGGGAACCCAGTAGGGGCTGTCCAGGAAGCGCGTGTCGACCACCCAGTCCGCCTCGGCTGGAAGCCCATAACGGAATCCGAAGGTGAAGAAATCCACCTGCACCTGTTCCCGGTCGCGCCAGTCATCCAGTAGCTGTCGCAGGTAGGCCGCGCTCGTCTGGTTGAGGCTCAGCACGCGCCGGTGGGGCTCGCGCACCGGTCGCGCCAATCCGGCGGCCTCCGGGGAGCCCACTGTCAGCAGCCAATAGCGGGTGTCAGTCTGGTCGAACTCCCTGATCCACTCGCTCCCAGCCCGCTCGCTGGCGACGACTGCCAGGTCCGGATGCTGGGCCAGCGCTCGCCCCACGGTGAGACTGCGGTCCCCTCCGGGGTTGCCCAGGTTGAGCAGGGCGTAGCCCGCTTCCTGGGTGAGACCCTCCAGCGCCTCTCTGAACCTTTCCTCACCGACGACAACTACCAGCGACATCGCAAATACTCCGAAGCGGCCTATCCAATCGCTGGCAGATTCAGCCTCCCCGCTGCATCCGCCGGCGGCGTCTTCCATTCTGGGCCGCTACACCTCAAAAATGGAAGGCCCGGGCGCGACTCTCAGTTAGCGCTCAGCTGCAGCTAGGGCTCAGCTCAGGCGCCGATCGAGCTCCGTGGCGAGGCTCCCGATGAAATCCTCGCTGGTGAGCCACGGGGCGTCCGGTCCGATCAGGAGAGCCAGATCCTTGGTCATGCGGCCTCCCTCCACGGTATCGACGCAAACTTCCTCCAGGGTCCTGGCGAAACGCACCACCTCGGGCGTGCCGTCCAACTCCCCCCGATGGGCAAGGCCCCTGGTCCAAGCGAAGATCGAGGCAATGGGATTGGTCGAGGTCGGCAGTCCCTTTTGGTGTTGGCGGAAGTGGCGTGTAACGGTACCGTGCGCGGCCTCCGCCTCCATGGTGCGGCCGTCGGGGGTGAGCAGGACGCTGGTCATGAGCCCCAGGGATCCATAGCCCTGAGCCACGGTGTCGGACTGGACGTCGCCGTCATAGTTCTTGCAGGCCCAGACGTAGCCACCTTCCCACTTCAGCGCGGCCGCCACCATGTCGTCGATCAGGCGGTGCTCATAGGTGAGGCCCGCGGCGACAAACTGCTCTTTGAACTCGCTGTCGAATATCTCCTGAAAGATGTCCTTGAAGCGACCGTCATAGGCCTTGAGGATGGTGTTCTTGGTGGACAGGTAGACGGGATATCCGCGTCGCAGGCCATAGCTGAACGAGGCGCGCGCGAAGTCCCTGATGGAGGAGTCGTAGTTGTACATTCCCAGCGCCACGCCGCCTTCGTCGAAACGGGCGACCTCCATCTCCATGGGCTTGCTGCCGTCGTCGGGGGTGTAGGTGATGGTCACCCGGCCGGGGCCCGGAACCACAAAGTCGGTCGCCCGGTACTGGTCCCCGTGGGCGTGGCGGCCGATGACTATCGGCTTGGTCCAGCTGGGAACTAGCCTCGGGATGTTGCGCATGACGATCGGCTCCCGGAAGATCACCCCGCCCAGGATGTTGCGGATGGTCCCGTTGGGTGACTTCCACATCCGCTTGAGGCCGAACTCGCTGACTCTCGCCTCGTCCGGGGTGATGGTGGCGCATTTCACACCCACCCCGCGCTGGGCGATGGCGGTGGCGGCCTCGATGGTCACCTGATCGTCGGTGGCGTCGCGATTCTCAATTCCAAGGTCGTAGTAGTCCAAATCGACGTCCAGGTGGGGCAGGATCAGCTGATCCTTGATCATCTGCCAGATGATCCGCGTCATCTCGTCCCCGTCCAACTCGACCACCGGGCTGGCGACTCTAATCTTCGTCATGGCCACCTCAACTGGCGCCCAACCGGCGGGTCCACACTTGCGAGCCCTCCCTGTTAGACCAAATAGGTACTGTTCTGGCGCGCGCTGCCGGTCCTCGCCCCGTTGCAAGTCCGCCTCGCTCGGGGACAAGGGCCCGAGCCCGGGCGCCCGGTTCAGATTAGCGCAGGCGATGATCGTCGCGCCGCCGCCTGTCCGGGTTCTCGGCCTTGACAGCCGGGGCTGATTGTCGACAAAATGTAATCGACCTCGGCGAACCAATCTTGAGCCGTTGGGGTGACTGAGCCCATCATCATGGAGGCCGAACGGTCTTGCACAGAGTCGGAGTGATCGGCGCGGGTCGATGGAGCAGGACGGCGCACCTCCCCGCCTGGCGCCGAGATCCCCGCTGCCGAGTGATGGGGGTCTACGACTCGGACGGTTCGGTCGGGGCAGGCCTAGACCAGAGCTTGCGCGTAGGGTCCGCCAGTGAGCTGATCGACTCGCCGGATATCGACATTATCGATGTGGTCACCTGGAATCCCAGTCACTACGAGTACGCGGCGGCGGCCATTGCGGCTGGCAAGCACGTGCTCTGTGAAAAGCCCGTCCACCATGACTACCGGCGGACCAAGGCGCTGAGCGACTTGGCCCGCTCGAGGGGACTGCGCACCAAGGTTGGGTTCACCTTCAGGTTCAGTCCCGCCATGATGCGGATGAAGCAGCTGATTGATGAGGGCTTCATCGGGCGGCCCCTGGTCTTCAACGGATTCGAGCAGAACTCCCAGTTTCTCGACCCTGGCACTCCGATGAGGCTGGGCGAGACCACGACCACCGAGGACGGTCAGCTGAGAGCGGCGTCCCTGGAAGGATATGGGGCTCCCATCATCGACCTCGGGCTCTGGTTCGTCGGGGATGACCTGGCCGAGGTGGTCGGCCTGCTGACGAATCAGGTGTTCGAACGGGTCGTTCCCGGTCATGACCACCCGGTGCCTGTCCCTCTGGATGACGCGGACTGCTTCATCGGGCGATTCCGTGCCGGAGCGATGGCCACCGTGCAAAGCAGCTACGTCACAGTGGGCAACTATCCCGGCCTCGAGGCCCGGCTCTACGGTACGGAGGGAGCGCTCATCTGTCGCCTGGTGGAGGAGAAAGGAGTGTGTGAGCGGCTCTGGGGGGCCACAAAGGCCTCTGTTGAGTTCGAGCCGCTCCCGATTCCGGAAGAGCTGTTTCCTGCTGGAGGATCGCTCCAGGAGCCCTGGCCGACCTCCTTCTACTCCAACCTGGTGAGCGACTTCCTGGACGACATCGAAGCTCCCGAGAGGGTGGGCGGTGGGACGTTCGCCGACGCGGCCAGGGTGCAGGAGGTCATCGATGCAGTGGAGCTGTCGCACCGGCAGCATGCCTGGGTGACCTTGCCCCTAGCCGCCGCTCAAGACATCTCCGGCTTGGATTCCGAATCATGAAGTTGCAGGGAGCAGACCCCAAGACCCGGCCACACCTGGTCGAGGGAGGTCCCGGCCGGGGCCGAACGACCCACGCGGCTGGCGCCCTCCCCAGCGTCTGCGCGAAGGAGAGGCAGCGCTGATGAGTGATGCGACCAAGCGTCGTGTCCTGATCACGACCTACCTGGAGCCCGCCCTCATCGAGGGCCTCCGGGCTCAGTTACCTGAGCTCGAGATCCTGGTTCCCTGGGACCTCTTGGAGCTGCCCAGGTATGACGCCGAGCACCGTCTGCCCCGCGCGGAAAGTGACGGGGCCAAGAGGACATGGCGCGAGCTGATCGGGTCGGCTGAGATCCTCTTCGACTTCGGCCCAGCCTTCATGCACCCGGAGCTGGGGACGACAACCGGCCTGCGCTGGATTCAGGCGACCTCGGCCGGGGTTGGCCAGCTTGTCCGTCGGATCGGTCTGGACCAGCCCGGCACCCCCATCGTCACCACCGCCAGGGGTGTACACGGACGGGCTCTCGCCGAGTTTGTGGTCATGGGGCTGATCGCGCTCAACCGTGACCTCCCGCAGACCCTCAGGGACCAACAAGCCAGACGTTGGGTGCGAGGCTCCGGCCGCCTCATTCGTGACCAGAAGGTAGGGATCCTGGGGCTCGGGAGCATAGGACGAGAGGTGGCCGGCCTGCTCGGCCACTTCGGCGCCCACACGATCGGCATTGTCCGTTCGCTTCAGGGGCGGGAGCCGGCTGCTCTTGGAGTTGATGAGCTGCATCCGCAATCGGCTCTCGACGAGCTTCTGCCCCGGCTTGACTGCTTGGTCCTGAGCTGTCCCCACACCCCCGAGACGGAAGGGATCATGGACCAAAGCAGGCTTGCGCTGCTGCCCCAGTCCGCCGTCCTCATCAACATCGCCAGGGGTCAGGTGGTTGACGAGCCGGCCCTGATCAGGCGGCTGGCGGAGCAGAGGCTAAGAGGGGCCGTCCTCGACGTCGCGGCGACCGAACCCCTGCCCGCGGACAGCTCCCTCTGGAGTCTGCCCAACGTCATCATAAGTCCCCATTCAGCCAGCACGGTGATTGGCGAAAACCAAGCGATCGCAGAACTGTTCGCCAGCAACCTCAGGGCGTATCTGGAGCGCCGGGAGCTCGTCAACGTGCTCGACAAGGGGCGTCTGTACTGAAGGTGGTTACTGCGAACGTGGAAGCGCTGGTCCGAGTCGCGGTCGAGGGACAGGTGAGCCATCCGGGCCTGCGCGGAAACTTCACCGTAGGCTTCGATGACCGCCCCCAGATGCGCCCCGGCATGGCCGGGGTGACGGTCAACTTGCGAATCGGCGACCGGGCTCTCGGCTGGCAGTGTGATCATGGAGAGCCAGGGGTTTCGGCTGAAGGACCAAGCCCCAACCGCCACCTTGCCCTGCAGGTGCTGGCGGCTCTTGGGAACCGCGTTCGCATGACCTCCGGACTGGCTCAGGGCGCGATTGGCACTGTCACAGGGAAGCACGCCTTCGTCCTTATCGACTTCCCGGCCGACGTTCTGGCGGAGATCTGTCCCGGCGATCGCCTGGTCGTTGAAGCATGGGGCCAGGGTCTGCAGCTGCTGGACCACCCTCGGGTCACGGTCCGCAACCTCGGGCCGGAGCTGCTCGGCGCGCTGAAATTTGAGTCTGACGACGGCTGCGGGCTGACGGTGCCGGTGGTGGCCAGCCTTCCCGCCCGCGTCATGGGAGCAGGTATCGGCATGAGTTCCGAGTGGGCGAACTGCGACGTGATGTTGCACGATGCCGCCCTGGTCGATGAACTGGGGCTGGCGAATCTTCGCCTCGGGGATCTGGTCGTCATGGAAGAGCAGGATCACCGATATGGGCGATGCTTTCGCTCGGGATGGACCTCGGTTGGAGTCGTCGCTCATGCCCTGGGCCCCACCCCCGGGCACGGGGTGGGGGTGGTCACCATCCTCACCGGACCTGCGGCTGACCTGGGGACCCGTGCCGACCCCGGAGCAAATGTCGGCGACCTTCTGGGATTGCGCTGATGGCTGACCGGGACAACGCAGACCTCTTGGTGGAGACCCGGGTAATGGGTCAGGTGACGAGCCCTGAGCTGTCGGGGGGTGTCTACGCCGTCGACAGCTCAGGGTTGCCGTTCGTACCGATCGGCAGCGGGGGGATCAAGTACAACGTCAAGGTTGGCATGTCCGCCTTCGGATGGGCCGGGGACCAGGTCGAGCCCGGAGTGAGCCTCGCCCATCCTCAAGCCGCGGCCAATGCCGCTCTCAGCACGTTTGCGTGCGTGGGGAACACGGTTCAGGTCAGAACCGGGATGGCTGCGGGGGCTCTCGGGACCGTCACCGGCAAGCACGAGGAGTTCGTGACCTACCAACACGTTCTGGTCGACTTCGATGAAGAGACTCTCGCCAAGCTCTGTCCCGGTGACCAGGCGGTGGTCAGGGCTCACGGCACCGGGCTCGCCTTGGCGGACGCAAGCGATGTCACGCTGCACAGTTTGGATCCCGGCCTGTGGCGCAAGCTCACCCGCCCCGCACGCGGCCAGGCGCTAGTCGAGATCCCTGTGGTGGCGGTCGTGCCCCCACATCTGGTGGGAATCGGAAGCGGCCGACTAAGTGCCGCCACTTCGATATGCCTGCAATTGGGATGCCGGGACGACCTTGGCCAACTTGGGTTGGATGACCTGCGTCTCGGAGACCTGGTAGCCGTCACCGACTGGGACGGTCGCTACAACACCGGGTACCGTCCCGGGGCGATGCTGATCGGTTGTGTGTCGACAGGTACGAGCCGCCTGGCGGGCTACGGTCCCAGCCTCACCATCCTGGCGTCCGGCCGGGGGGGCCAACTTGGCGCAACCATCGATCCTGAGGCGAACATCGCACGTCTGCTGGCTGTCGGGACCTGGCGGCAGCCGTGATGGCAGACGTGGACCGCTCCATCAGCTCCAGTGACGAGTGGGATATAGGCCTGGACTGGGCCATCCTGGGGACAGCCAACATCGCCCGCGGCAACTTCATTCCGGCACTGCGGGTCGCCGGCGGGCGCGTGGTGTGTGTGGGCAGCCGCGATGTCGAAAGGGCGACTGCGTTCATCGCCGAACAACGGCTTGAGGCCAAAGCCTGCACCTATGAGCAGGCCCTGGCCGACCCCCATGTGCAAGCCGTATATGTGGCTCTCCCCAATCACCTGCATGCGCAGTGGGCGGAGGCCGCCCTGGCGGCCGGGAAAGCGGTGCTTTGCGAGAAACCGCTGGGCCGTGACGGCGCCGAGGTCTCGCGGATCCTGGCCCATGCCGAGTCCAACCGAGGGCCTCTGTGGGAGGCTTTCGCATTTCCATTTCATCGCCAATGGGAGCGGCTGGTGTCCCTGGTCGACGGCGGAGCGGTTGGCGATCTGCGCGAGATCCACTCTAACTTCCACTTCCGGGTTCGCGACCCCAGCAACATTCGTTGGGAGGCCGCGATGGCGGGCGGGGCCCTCAACGACGTGGGGTGCTACCCAATCCACCTGGCCAGACTTCTGTTTGGCTCCGAGCCAACTCGGTCCAAGGCGCTCTTTCTGCCCGGAGGCAGAGGCGTTGACGCTGAGAGCCAGGGGGTGCTCGACTTCGGCCGCGGGCGACGCCTGATCTTCAGCTGCGGAATGACCCGTTGGCGCGACAGTTCAACTCGGGTGATCGGCACAGACGGCGAAATTCGTTTGACCGACCCCTACCATCCCAACCCTGAGGACAGCCTCAGCGTGGTTGTGGCTGGGCGCATGACCGTTGAACGATTGGTGGCACCGGAACCATCGTTCTCCGCGATGCTGCGGGCGATCTCCACTTCCATCAAGGGTCGCTCCCTGCCTTCGCACCTGGCTCGGGACGACAGCCTGGGGACCGCGGCAGCCCTGGAGTTGGTCAAGGCTACTTGGGAGCCGTGGGATTGAGCGCAAGGAGAAGCGCAGGAGGAAACCGTTGAGCGACAACCTGAGAGTGGCGGTGATCGGCGCGGGGAGGTGGTCCAGTCGGGCCCATCTACCGGGGTGGCAGCGCTGCCCCGGAGTCGATATAGCGGTGGTCTGCGATCTTGACCTCTCCTTGGCACAGCGACGCTCCGCCGAGTTCGGTGCGGAATCCGCTGCCACCGACTACCAAGAGGTTATCGCTCGAGCCGACGTTGACATAGTGGACGTCTGCACACGCGACGAGCATGACCCGATTGTCTTCGCCGCGCTGGAGGCGGGCAAGCACTGCCTGACCGAGAAGCCGGTGGCTCACCGGGCCGCGGACGTCTGGCGGGCCGCCGGACTGGCTCGGGAGCGAGGCGTCAAGACCAAAGTGGGGCTTACCTTTCGCTATGCACCTGCGATCGCCTACATGCGCGAGCTGATTCAGGATGGCTTCTGCGGCACCCCATTCGTGTTCAACGGCTATGAACAGAACAGCCAGTGGTTGGACCCGGACAACCCGGCGGACAAGAGGATCCTGAAGGAACCCGCCGGGGACGACCCGGTGGGGGGATGGTCGCCACTGGAAGAGGAGATAACCGTCTCCTCCTTAGAGGGATACGGCGCCCCAATCATCGACATCGGCCTCATGAGCACAGGAGGCGAGGCCAAGGAGGTGGTCGGGGTGCTGAAGAATTTCGTCAAGGAGAGACGTCGCACCAATCTGCACCAGGAGCGCGAACGGATCAACATCGATGATGGCGACGTCTTCATCGCCAAACTCGACAACGACGCTGTCATGACCATCCAGAGCAGTTATGTCACGGTCGGCAACTACCCAGGGGTGGAGGCCCGCCTGTACGGCGACAGGGGTGCGCTCATCTGTCGGATCGTCGACGAGAACGGGGAGTGGCAGCGCCTTTGGTCGGCGTCGGCGGATCAGGTCGAGTTTCAGCGCATGGAGATCCCCTCCCGCCACTTCCCGCCGGGGTACGTCCCCGGGCATGGCTGGGAGGAGACGTGCTACGGCAACCTCATCAAGAGCTTTGTCGACGAGATCTCAACCGGGGGCACGGAAAACCAGGGCGACTTCGTTGCTGGCGCCAAGGTGCAAGAGATCATCAACGCGGTCGAGCGCTCCCACCGCAGCCGAGCCTGGACCGAGGTCTTCCACCCCCAGAGCAACTCCAGGTGAGATCAGATGGTAGCGCCACGGTTGACAAAGGCTGCCGATTGTCGACAACATGTAAACATCCATGACTGAGGAAGAGGCTCGTCCGATCGCGCTCGAGGTCGTCCACCAGCGCAGCCTCTCTGAGGAGGTTGCCGACCGCATCCGGGAAGGCATAGTGACGGGCGCCTTCAAACCTGGCCAGCACCTGCGTGAGGTGGACTTGGCGGAAGCGCTGGAAGTCAGCCGGAGCCCGGTTAGGGATGCGTTTGCGCAGCTTCATCACGAGGGCCTGGTGACCGTCAGGCGCCACCGCGGCGCGGTGGTGGTCGGGCTGAGCTCGGACGACATAGAGGACCTCTACAGCCTGCGGAGGAGCCTGGAAGGGCTGGCGGTGCGATTGGCGACGGAGCGCGCTACCCCTGACGAGCTAGACCAGATGCGGGAACTCGGATCCGGCAGCGGGCTGCAGCCGGCAGCGCTCAAACCGCGCCAGTTCGCGGAGGCGGACATCGCCTTCCACGATCTGCTCTACCAGGCAGCTCATCATGCCCGGCTCTATGCCTGCTGGTCGATGTTGCGCCCTCACGTCTTCCGCTTTCTCCTCACCCGCAACATCGCCGAGTCCGACTACGAGGCGATCTTCATCGGGGAGCACGCGGCTCTGGCGGAAGTCATCTCCAGCCGCTCCGCCGAGGCGGCGACCGAGATGATTGCGGACCATTTGGAGGGGTCGCACAGCCGCCTGGTCAAGCATTACCCGACAGATGGGGGCATGGGCCAGGCGCGAGGCGGGAAGAACGCCGGGGAGGGCCGCTAGATGGCGGCAGCCAACTCGAGTCAGTGTTGGGGGGCTTAGCCAGGGTGGGCCAGGACCCGGGATGTGACCTACGAGATCCAGCCTCCCACCGGTGGGGCGTGGCCCCTGGGAAGCGCGGACCTTGGCGACAGGGCGGGCGTATCGGAGCACGACGGCGGAGTGGACGGTGAGTTGTAGAAGGGCAGATCTGCCAAGGAGGTTCATTACCAGTGATCAACGCGATTAGGGCCCTCGGCCACCGTCGGATGCATCGGCGATGGCAGGTGACGGCGCTGCTGGCGGCGGCGGCCTTCCTGCTCACCTCGTGCGCCAGCAGCGCGACCAGCACCGGCACCTCGGCCCAGAGCGGTGGCACCGCCACCTTCGCTGAGACCGCCGGCCTGCCGCCACCCTGGATCTTTCCGCTGTACCCCGCCACCGACTTCACCGTGCAGTTCCAGAGCCAGTTCGAGTACCTGATGATCCCCCCCCTGTACCAGTTCGGCAGCGGGACGTCGCCGGCCATCAACTACAGCATCAGCCTGGCCTATCCTCCGATCTATCAGGACGGGGACACCCAGGTCGTGATCAAGCTGAAGCACTACGTCTGGTCCGATGGGACCCCGGTCACCGCTCGTGACGTCACCTTCTGGATGAACGAGCTGCGGGCCGAGAAGCTGAATTGGGCCGCCTATGTGCCCGGGTCCTTTCCGGACAACGTGACCTCGATCAAGGTCAACAACGCCTACGAATTGACCTTCACTTTGAACAAGGCCTACTCGCCCACCTATTTCACCGACAATGAGCTGGCCCAGATCACTCCCATGCCGCAGCAGGCGTGGGACAAGGAGAGCGCCAACGGGGCCGTGGGCAACTACGACGAGACGACCGCGGGCGCCAAGGCGGTCTTCAATTTCCTCAACGGTCAATCCAAGGACATCGCCACCTACTCCTCCAACCCACTTTGGAAGGTGGTGGACGGTCCCTGGAAGCTGACCACCTTCCTCAACAGCGGCTATGTGGTGATGGAGCCCAACCGCTCGTACAGCGGGCCCGACAAAGCCCACCTCTCCAAGTTGGTGTTCCTGCCCTTCGACAGCGAGGTCGCCGAGGTCAACGCCCTCAAGGCCGGCACCGTCGACGTCGGCTATCTGCCCACAACCGACGCGGGCCTGCGCACCTCGCTGAAGGCCCAGGGATACACCTTTGGCCTCTGGCCCACGTACGGGTTCAACTCGCTCATGATCAACTTCCACAACCCGACGGTGGGCGCGGACTTTCAGCAGCTGTACATCCGACAGGCTCTGGAGCGACTGATCAACCAGCCTGAGTGGATCAAGACGGCCCTGGCAGGTTACGGCCAGCCCGACTACGGTCCGGTGGTGAACGGCACGCCTCAGCTGACGGCTCCCATCGAGAGCCCGAGCAAGTATCCCTATTCGTACAGTTCCACGGCCGCGAAGGATCTTCTCCGGAGCCACGGGTGGTCGATCGTCCCAGGGGGGGTGGACACCTGCACCTCGCCGGGGACCGGCAGCAACCAGTGCGGGGCCGGAATCGCCGGTGGCAGCAAACTCTCCTTCAACCTGATCTACCAGGACAACTACGCCGCAGGACTTCTGGAGATGGAGGAGTACAAGTCAACCGCAAGTCAGATCGGCGTCCAGATCAATCTGACCAGCAGCACATTCGCGTACGCAGAGGCCGTGCCGTGCTCCAGCTCCCAAGCGTCCTGCAGTTGGCAGATCGACGACTGGGGCGGGGGGATCTACACGCTCCCCTACTACCCGCCCGGAGGTGGCTACTTCGCCTGCAACGGAGCGCTCAATGCCGGCAGTTACTGCAGCAGCAAGGAGGTCAGCCTGTCGGATGCGGCCAAGGCCCCCGGCGGCAGCCTCATCCCCTGGGAGACCTATGTCGCCCAGCAGCTGCCAATGCTGTGGATACCCAATGCTGACTACCTTTTGCTTGAGGTGAAGAGCAATTTGCGGGGAGTGCTGCCCGCCAACCCGCTGCTCTCGATCTATCCCCAAGACTGGTACTTCGCCAACAAATAGCTCAACCCTCCTCGGTCGCCAGCCCAACGCGGGCTGGCGACCACTCGAGGGGCGCGGTTGCGCAGTCCGACCGCCATTTGGGAGGAATCATCTACTGTGAATGCAAATGTGCCAGGCGGGCCAAGGTCCTGGGGCTGGCTTGACGATGAGGCAGCGGCGCGCCAGCTTGCGGACGATGCCGTTGCACGAGCGATTGAGGGCGGCGCGAGCTACGCGGACGCCCGGCTGGTCGAGCTCGAAGAGGAGCGCCTCTACTGGAATTTGAAGGGCGATCCTGACCTGCGCCGCGAGCACACGGTGGGCATGGGAGTCAGAGTTTTGCTCAACGGCATGTGGGGCTTTGCCTCGCGGAGCATGGACTCTGACGGATTTCACCTGGAGGCCGCCGCGACTGCCCTGATGATGGCAGCGGCCTCGCCGGCGGGCGAGGCGGCCAAGTGGTCATCCCTTCCCGGTCGGAGCGGGCACTTCGAGACCCCCACCGCCAAGGACCCCTTCAGCGTGCCAATGAGGGAAAAGCAAGACTTGCTCGACTCCTTGCTGGAGGTGGCTCGGCGAGAGCAGGAAGTCGTCGCCGCCGTGGCTGGCCTGAACGCCAAGCGCCAGCGTCGGTTCTTCTCGAGCTCGGAAGGCAGCTGGCAGGTGCAAGACCTGATGGAGTGCGGGGGGCTCTACCAGGCCTGGGCCCTTCTTGACGGCGAGCTGCAGCGTCGCTCCTATCCCAACTCCTTTCATGGCAACACCGGAGGTGGGGGTTGGGAGTACGTGACAGGGCTAGATCTCGAGGGAGAGGCGCCCAGGGTTGTCGATGAGGCTCGAGCCCTGGTCCGCGCCCCCCGATGCCCTGGCGGTAGAGCCGACGTGATCATCGGCCCGGCGATGGTGGCTCTGCAAATTCATGAGTCCTGCGGGCATGCCTTGGAGTTGGATCGCATCTTGGGTGATGAGGCCGGGTTCGCTGGCACCTCCTTCGTTGGCGCGGATGCCCGGGGCCAGTTGCGCTACGGCTCGCCCGCGGTCACCGTGGTAGCCGATCCCACGGTCGTGGGAGCGCGCGGAGGCTTCGGGTTTGACGACGAAGGGCAACCGGCGCGACGCGAGATCCTGATCCAAGACGGAATCGTCCGAAACTTTCTCTCCTCCCGCGAGACCGCGGCGCGTCAGGGGCTGGAGTCGACAGCCGCCATGCGGGCCGACGGCTGGCAGTACATCCCGCTGTGCTTCTCGACCCATGTCGCTCTCCTGCCCGGCTCTGGATCCGTCGAGGAACTGATGGAACGGATGGGTGATGGGTACTACCTGGACATGGACCGCAGCTGGAGCATAGACGAGCAGAGGTTGAACTTTCAGTTCGGTACCGAAGTCGCGTACGAGGTCCGCAGGGGAGTTCGCGGACGCCTGCTGCGCAACGCGTCCTACGGTGGGATCACGCCAGAGTTCTGGGGCAGCGTCGAGCATGTCGCCGGTGAGGAGGAGTTTCGCGTCTTCGGTTTGCCCTGCGGTAAGGGCGAGCCGAAGCAATGGGGCTTCGTCTCCCATGGAGCGGCGCCGATTCTGGCCCGAGGGGTGCGAATGGGGGTGGCGGGATGAGCTCGGCTGGGGCACGCCTGCGAGGGGAGGACCTCCTGCTGGGCAGCGCCGTGAACGCACTCCGTGATATGCCAAACGGTGGCGCCGTCTTTGTGAGTTCCCGCCAGGGTGAGTACACGCGCTTTGCCGGCGACCGCATCCACCAGCCTCAGGCCATCGATGAGGTCCAGTTGATGGCGAACGCCTTCGCGGCGGGCGGCCAGGCCAGGGTGGCAACAAGCCGGCTTGAGGGCGCTAGCTGGGTGGGGGGCAAGGCGGCCGAACTTGCGGGCACCATGCGGAACTCCACCTCTGGACCTCCGCCTCTCGCGCCCCCGGAACACAGGGGGCATTTGCTCAATACCTGGCACGAGAGCTCCCGCGCTTTTGACGCCGGGACCAGAGCCTCCCTTGCGGCCAGGGCTCTGGCGGCCGCTTCCAGAGTCGGAGCCGTCGCCAACGGGATGTTCTCCAGCGTTGTCACCGAACTCGCGGTCGCCAACACCGCCGGGCTACGGCGCTACGTCAGGGCCACCGAGGTGTCGCTCAGCATCCTGGTCCGAAAGGGCTCAGGGTCGGGATTCCGTGCTGACCTGGGCCGGGATGCGCAGCTTTTTCAGCCCGAAGCGATGATCGAGGAGGCCTTGCGGGACGCTCTTGCCACGGAGCAGCCTCAGGAGCTGGCAGCAGGTGAATTTGATGTGGTCCTGGGTCCGCTGGCCGTGGGGGATGTGCTGTCCTTCTTTCACGCGTTGGGGTTCAGCGGCGACGATCTTCTCAATGGCTCGGGGGCTGTCGCCCGCCGCCGTGGGGAGATGGTGGCGGCACCGGCGGTGTCCGTCGTAGACGATGCCTACGCTGCAAGCGGCCTTCCCATACCCTTTGATTTCGAGGGAGCCGACAAGGCCAGGGTCACGATGATCGACAAGGGCAGGGTTGGGGACGCCGTCACGGACCTCACCACAGGGCGATCCCTGGGCCTTAGGTCAAGCGGGCACGCTCACATCGGACGCGAGCAAGCTCCGGGGCCAACTCCAGCCAACATCATCATGGCCCCCGGAACCGAGTCCGAGGCTGAACTGATCGGTGGCGTCGAGCGCGGGATCTACATCTCCCGTTTCCACTACACCCGCATGATCGACCCGGAGAGGAGTTCGTTCACCGGAGTGACCCGGGATGCCAGCTTCCGGATCCAGGATGGCAGGATCGGAGAGGCTCTAAGGCAAAGCCGGTTCAGTGAGGAGATTTTCGGCATTTTATCCCGAGTTGATGGCGTCGGCAACCGGCTCGTGAGCCAACCCTTGATGAATATCTGGAACGGCTCAGCCAGCGCCCCCGCCATCCGAGTGAGGGGTTTTCACCTGGGCTTCCGGTGACCTGGTTCTCGGGGTGCTTTGGGACACTCTCCCGGTATTGGAGGCAGGACGCTTGAATGTGAGATATGACTTTGACGGAAGGGTGGTGCTGATAACAGGCGCCGCCCGCGGCGTTGGGCGAGCCATGGTCGGCGACTTTCTGGACGCCGGGGCCAAGGTGGTGGCCGCCGACAGAGACGCCGACGGGCTCGACGAAACTTGTGTTGGGCATGGGCGCTCCGCCACGGCGGTGGTGGGTGACATCAGTGATCCGGCCGACGCCGCCATGATTGTGAAACGAGCCACCGAGGTGTACGGAAGGCTCGACGTCTGCGTCAACAACGCTGCGGTGGCACCCCATGCCGCGCTCTTGGATGAGAGGGTGGAGGTTTGGGACACGGTGTACCGGGTGAACTGTCGGGGAACCTTTCTGATGACGCAGGCGGCAGCGAGGCTCATGATTGAGCAGGGCAGAGGTGGGCGGATCATCAACTTCTCTTCTGGAGTCAGCAGTCGCGGCTCGGCCGGGGCGGCCGCCTACGCCAGCAGTCGCGCCGCCACCGAGAGTTTCACGAGGGTCGCGGCGATCGAGCTGGCCCCCTATGACATCTTGGTCAACTGTGTGAGCCCCGGCCTAATCGACACTCAGCCGAAACCTCTGCCACCAGCCATGGCGGAGTCCCTGGCCAGAAGGATTCCAGGGCTGCCCTTGGCCCGGCCGGGCCGGCCGGATGAGGTCTCGAGCTTGGTGCTCTGGCTGAGTTCTGACGCCGCCAGCTATGTGAGCGGTGCGCTCTACTGCGTCGATGGGGCCAGTGGGGTGGGAGGGCGTCCATCTGGCCCCATCATCGATGATGACGTTCGCTACGATTGGGTGACTGGACGCAGTCGTGGTTGAACTCGTTCCGACCGGAGAGATCGCGGAGCTCGTCGGCGCGGGCCCAGATGTGGGAGGACGGCGGTGAGGGCAACTGAAGCGCGGGGTCTGCTGAGCTTTATAGACGCCTCCCCCTCCCCGTACCATGCCTGCGCGACGGCGGCCGACATGTTGGGCCGAGCGGGCTTTGGGATGGTCGAGGCCGGTGAGACCTGGCCGGAGGGTGGCAGCCAGTTCCTCGTCCGAGGCGGGACTCTGATCGCGTGGGCGGTTCCACCCGAGGTTGAGCCGGGGGTCGGCTTTCGGTTGGTTGGTGCCCATACGGACAGTCCAAACCTGAGGGTCAGACCCAACCCGGAGCGGGAGCAGCAGGGTTATCGACAGCTGGCGATCGACGTCTACGGGGGCGCGTTGGTGAATTCCTGGCTGGACCGCGACCTGGGGCTGTCGGGCCGGGTGGCCCTGAGGCCCGCAGACGGAACAACAGAACCAGAGGTGCGGCTTCTCAGGATCGATCGCTCACTACTGCGAGTAGCCCAACTCGCGCCCCATCTCGACCGGCAGGTGCGGACGGAGGGGTTACGGCTCAACCCCCAGACCCAGGTGGTGCCAATCCTCGGCTTGGCCGGTCAAGACCAGCGCGGATTCAGGGAGCTTCTGGCCGACGAGCTCAAAGTTTCTGCCGCCGACATCTTGAGCTGGGACCTGATGTTGCACGACCTCCAGCCCGGGGCGTTCGCTGGTCAGGCCGAGGAGTTTCTCAGCACGACTCGCCTCGACAACCTGGGGTCGAGCTACGCGGTCACCCGAGCGATGGTCCGCAGCGCGGAGGGGTCCACGGCTCGGCCCCGCATTTCAGTGATCTGCCTCTTCGACCACGAGGAGGTCGGCAGCACCAGCGCCAACGGGGCTGCCGGGGGGCTGTTGCCGAACGTGCTGGAACGCATCTCCCTTGGTCTAGGTTGGGGCAGGGGCGACTTCCTGCGGGCGATGTCCTCCTCGACCCTGATCTCCGCGGACATGGCCCATGCGGTGAATCCCAACTACCAGGAGTACTACGAGCCCGGCCATCTGCTCCATCTCAACGCCGGACCCGCGATCAAGATCAACGCCGCTCAACGATATGCCACCGACGCGATCGGCGAGGCGTTGTTCGCCAGCGTGTGCGCCGCAGCTTCGGTACCCGTACAACGCTACCTGGGCCGAGCCGATGTCCCCTGCGGCAGCACGATTGGCCCCCTGTTGGCGGCCCGCCTGGGCGTCAGCACTGTGGACGTCGGTTTTTCGCAGCTAGCCATGCATTCTGCGCGAGAACTCTGTGGGGCCGCAGACGTGGGCCACATGGTGAACGCCCTGACCGCTTTTCTGACCCTCTGAGGGCCACGTCCAAGGCGAGCCGGCAGCTGGACGTTGGTGACCGGTCGCCCCCGCCCGACTAGCGGGAGTGGGTCCGATTGGATTGATCGTTCGAGACGTCATCCTGGGCCGCCCACCCGAGGACTGCAGGGGCCGCTTCTGCCAGGGACTCGTAGATGCGGTCGGCAGCCCGCAGTAGAGTTCTCGCCCCATTGGAATTGACGGCGTACACAAACATCCCCGCGGCCCTCGCCGCCTCAACTCCCGCGGGGGCGTCCTCGACCACCAGGCAGTCCCGCGGCTGCGCCCCCAGGGCCATGGCCGCTAGCAGGTAGCCCTCTGGATGAGGCTTGCCGGCGGTCACAGCTTCCGCATCGACGACCAGGACTGGGTCTGTAAGTCCCAGATGCGCAAAGCACCGCCGGACCACGGCCTCGGTGTTGGAGGTGACCAACGCCCAACGTGCTGGCGGCAGGGCTCGGAGGAGCTCGTGAGCTCCCGGCATGGCGCGCACTTGCGCCACCTCCGAAGCCAGGATGCGGACGAGGTGCCGATGCTCCTCGGAGACGTCCAGGTCCGGAGCGACCGCTCGAATTGTGTCGCTTGGACGCCTCCCCGGCGTTACTTCTAAGACCCGGTCGGGATCGAGGCCGCGGGCCAGCGACCACTTGGCCCACGCTCGCTGGTAAGCATCCATCGAATCCAGGAGGACCCCGTCGACGTCGAGAAGGACGGCGCGTCCGCCACGGCGACGTGGCGCTGCGGTCGCTACCACCGGTCGCCCGCCGGAAGCCAAGACGGTCGGCTTCCGCCACTCAAATTGGTTGAATCCCCCAGCGGGCAGTGAAGCTGGCGCCCGGGTCCAGAATGATCAGGCCGGTGCCCGAGCGAAATGCGTCCGGCGGGCATGTCATGGGCTCCACCGCCAGCGCCCGCCGCCTCTTATTCGGGTCTTGCAACGAGTCCCCGGTAAAGACCTGCAGATACGAGAAGGCCTGCCCCGCCCACAGCCGGACTCCCGGGCTACCTTCGGGCGCGACTAGTGTCACCGCCGTCTCACCGGTGGCTGAGGTGATCAGGCCCGTGAAGGTCGCGTCCAGATGCAAAGAGCCGATTGGCCGTGGCACCGTGAAGTCGTACTCGCTGCTCTCGACCGGGATGCGCTCTCCCGTGGGAATCCCACGACTGTCCGCCAGGAGGTGCAGGGTTGCCGGCAGGTGGAGGAGCAAGTCGTCGACCTGGTGATTCGGCACCATCAGATAGGGGTGGAAGCCGAGGCCAAAGGGTAGGGCGGCTTCTCCGCGGTTGTCGGCCTGAACCACGACGATCAGGCCGTCATCTGAAAGCTCGTAGTGCGCGGTGGCGTGAAGTGAGTGCTCGTAGCCGGGCTGGGCGGGTATGCAAAGAGACAAGGTGACCGTCTCGGCTGTCACCTCGCGCAGGGTCCATGGCAGCCAACGGGCCAAACCGTGGATGGCGTTGCCAGGGCCGACCTCATTGATCGGCAGCTGCTGTTCCTGGCCCGCAAAAATGTACCTGCCGTCGCGTATGCGGTTCGGCCAAGGCAGAAGGATCTGGCCGCGTCCGTCCCGGCTCCTCTCTCCCGGAGGAAATCCATCTATCAGGTGCCGCTCGCCAGCCCGGTACTCGCGCAGGGTCGCGCCGACCTCGGCGATCACGGCCTCCTGATCACCCAGCCTAAGGCAGAATTGACGCCCGCTAGGGGGCACTTGCTCCTCCACAGCCAAACTCGGACCATTCCATTTTGCCTCGCTCCGAGATTCGGCCGTTGGGTGTCCTAGTGCCCGCGCAGTTCCCGGCTGATTGGGGTGGGCACAAACCTCAGCGGAGCCCAGCGAAGAGATCCGACTCGGGGACCGGGGCACCGGTTCTGTCCATTGCCCGAATGAAGTACTCGGTGCTCATGAAGCTGGTAACAATCGGAGCGGGGAGGTTGAGCCAGAATCCATTGTCGGCCTGGCTGGCATGGGCTCGCAGTGCCGCCAGCTTGGCCGGCACGTCGGCCGCCACGTCGACCCTGGTGGTTATCACCGAATCGTCAACCCCAAAGGGCGGGTCCTCCGGGTCGAAGTCAAGTGGTGGCAGTTGATCCGATGCGATCCCCGCCTCGCGCGCTGCGGCGAGGCCGATCTTGAAGATGGACTTGGGGAAGGCCGTGTAGTAGAGCTTGACAGGTATCCCCGTTCTCTCAGTGGCAGCGACCGCCAACTCGTGTGCCCTGATGTGGTCGGGATGTCCGTAGCCTCCGGTCTGGTCGTAGCTGACCACCACCTGAGGGCGGAATCTTTCAAAGACCGGTATCAGGCGCGTCAACTCCTCTTCGAGGTCGGTGCCCGACAGGGAACCTGCCCGCCCGTTCTGCGCCCAGCCCGCCATGCCGGAGTCCAGATAGCCAAGCAACTCCAGATCTGTCACTCCCAGAGTGACCCGGGAGGATTCCAGTTCCCCACGACGCATCTCGCGTACTGCCGCCTCGTCGTGCCCCGGCTCGCCTGGCTTGACTCCTTCACGCCCGTCTCCCAGTTCCCCGCCGGTGCAGGTGACTAGAACCGTGCGGACCCCTTCCGCCGAATACCTGTGCAGCACTCCCCCCGTCGAGGTGGCCTCGTCGTCGGGATGGGCGTGAACCACCAGCAGGGTGAGGTCAGATTGGGCCATGGCTGGGAGTTTGCGAGAAACGAGCACTGCCGCGCAGGTGGGAACTTCCGGGCCGCATGCTTCCGCCCTCGAGGGCCAGCGGGTCCGGAAGGTGCTCGGCTCAGGCCTCCTGGCGGCGCAGCCTGTTTCCTCTCACCATGGCCAGGAGCAGCCACCGGACCCTGTTCCCCCACCGGCCGTCGGTCTGAGCCACCACCCCCAGCAGCAACAGGGCGAACCCAAGTCCGGCGATGACGCCGATGTTCTGCTCCCCCACCAGGACTCCCGCGATGAGCGCGAACCCGGGCTCGGTCGCCATGATCACCGCGGCGGCTGCCGTGGAGATGTGCTTTTGAGCCGCCGCCTGGACCGCGAACCCGAAGGCGGAGGCCCCGAGGGCGGAGAACGTGATCGCAGCCATGACTCCCGCCGAGGGCATCGGGAGTCCGCCTGTGAAGGGGAGGGCCGGAAGTAGGATGAGTGCTACCAGAAGGAGCTGTGCTCCCCCCAGAGCGGTGGCCGACAAGGTTTCCCCAAGACGCCCAACCAGGACCACCTGAAGTGCGAAGGCTGCGGCTGAGACCACCTCCAAGACCACGCCCAGGGCGGGAATGCCATGGGCGGAGACGGCCGCCGGGGCCGCCGTCTCACAGATCATCAAGGTGCCCGCAATCGCCAAGAGGGAACTCACCGCCACCCTCCGGTCGGGAGTCCTGCCGGACATGGCCCACTCCCAAGCCGGGGTCAGGACGACAACCAGCGAGGTCAGCGTGGCCGCGACTCCCGGTGAGGCACCCAACTGCAGTCCCAGGGTCTGAGTGACGTAGCCGACGGCGAGCGCCACTCCGACGGCGAGCAGCGACCCTTTGCGGACCGATCCCCAGTCTGGCCGCGAGCCGCGGTGCAGGTAGGCCACCGCCATGAGCGCCCCGCCTCCGATCACGAAGCGGAGGACCAGGAAGCCCACGACCGGGTATGCGGCGATTGCCGACCTCACCACGACGAAGCTGACTCCCCACAGGGCCACCACCAACACAAGTGCTGCAGCCGCCATCTGTGACGTGGTGAGACGCTGTGCGGTTATTCTTCGGGGGTTGAGGCTGATCTGCCACATGTCATGCAGTTCCATGCCCTCGATGGTGACAAGGAGTGAGCGATGACGCAAGCGGACCGAAGGCAATTCGATCGAGATCTTGAGCAGGCATTTCTGGACGAATCCGATTCGAAGATTCTGCGCCGCCTTCAGGCCAATGCCAGAACCACTCTGGCCGATGTCGGACGCGAAGTTGGACTGGCCGCCTCTTCGGTGCACGAACGCCTGCGCCGGCTCCAACGTGACGGTGTGATCAGCGGGTGGACGCTGGCACTCGATGCCCGCGCGGTGGGCCGACCCGTGACAGCCTTCGTGGGCGTGGAGGCGGATGTGACTGGCGGCAGCCTCGCCGGCCGACTGCGCCAGCGGCCCGAAATCGATGAGTGCCACGACATCGCTGGCGACCTCTCCTTCTTTCTGAAGGTGAGGTCGCGCGATACCGAAGCTCTGCTGGAGCTGGTGGACTGGATTCGTGAGCTGCCTGGAGTGCGCCAGACCAGGACCACCGTTGTTCTGAAGACGGAGTTTGAGCGGCAGGTTTGGTTGGGGCCCGGAGCGTAGCCGCCGGTTGGGCTCAGCGGCCCTTGAACTCGGGCTTGCGCTTCTGCCTGAACGCCGACAATCCCTCGCGAAAGTCGTCGGTGGTGGACGCCTGCTGTTGGAGGCGCGCCTCGAGGTCCAGTTCTGCCTCCAGGGTCCCGTCGGCCCCCGCGTAGAGCGCCCGTTTGGTGAACCCGAGTGCTCTGGTGGCACCCTCAGCCAGCCGGTGGGAGAAGGCCTCTGCGTCAGCCTCGAAGCGGTCCGCGGCAAACACGGTGCTGACGAGGCCGAGCTCCAACGCCCGCGCCATCTCGATTCGCTCACCCGTAAGCGCGTAGTGCAGGGCCAGTCCGACTCCCACCATCCGGGGGAGGAAGTAGGTGGCTCCTGAGTCCGGGACCAGTCCGATCTGGGCGAAAGCGCAGCTGAACCATGCTGAGTCCGACGCCACCCGAACATCAGCGGCCAAGGCCAAGGAAAATCCGGCGCCCACCGCCGGTCCATTCACCGCCGCCACCACTGGCACCGGCAGGTGCCGCAGGGCGAGCACCAAAGGTACGTAGCGCTCCCTGATGAGGCCGTAGATGTCGGTCGGCAATTCATCTTCGCCACCGGCCGTGCCCAAAGACTGACCTGAACAAAACGCCCGTCCCGAGCCGGTGATCATCAGGCAGCGACAGCCGTCATCGGCGGCCACATCCTCAACCGCCGCGATTAGGGCTAGAGCCATCGAGCGGTCGATCGCGTTAAGTTGCTGCGGCCGGTTCAGCTTCAGGACGGTCAGGCCGTCTCGATGGAAGACAAGCAGCGGTGGTGCCCCTGGCTCGCGGGGAGTAGATCCGTCGTGTTCGCGATCATCGGTCGTCACCCTGTCATTGTGGCGGAAGTCAGATCGCCGCTGGGTGCCCGGGCCCCAGGGGCATTAGAATGCCCCTGGGGAGATGGCGACTTAGCCAAGTGGTAAGGCAGCGGTCTGCAAAACCGCCATCCCGGGTTCGATTCCCGGAGTCGCCTCCAGCAGATTTGAGATCAAAATGGCCCCCAGCTTCCACTTTTTGGGGTGGGTCGTCTGGGCTTGACGGCGTCATCGACGGCAAAGGGATCCAGCCTCTTGCGCCGCACGCCAAGGACGGAATGGGTGCGGGCAAGCGTCTACACCGCAGCCGGGCTCCGGAGGGTGTGGCCCATGACCGCAGCGGTCGGGTGGCGTAGCTGAAGCCAGACTCTTCGCGACCAGTGGGCCGCCCGCCCTGCCCTCGAGGCAGTGGAAGGATGGCCCGTGGAGTCGGAGGGTCGCGGTGCCAGCGGCCTGCCAATCCGGACCGCCGCAGCCCTGGAGTCGGTCCCCAATGGATCCCAGTTCCGCTGTTGGGCTTCGACCCAGCCCGGACTCGGTCTCGAGCGCGCTGCGGGGCTGGGTGGCCCCACGAGTGCCT
>DAHWNZ010000020.1:0-38161 GCA_027339635.1 Candidatus Dormiibacterota bacterium | reverse complement strand
CAGGACGTCGGCTATGGAGTGCCCCTTGAAGCGCACCTCTAGGACCTCTTGGGTGTAGCGCTTGCCCTTGCACACCTCGCAGGTCACGTATATGTCGGGAAGAAAGTGCATCTCGATCTTGATGAGGCCGTCCCCCTCGCACGCCTCGCAGCGCCCCCCTCTAACGTTGAACGAGAAGCGGCCGGGCTTGTAGCCTCGGACTCGGGCTTCGGGAAGCTGCGAGAAGAGCTCCCGGATGGGGGTGAACAGCCCCGTGTAGGTGGCCGGGTTGCTCCTTGGGGTTCTGCCGATGGGGGCCTGGTCCACGTCCACCACCTTATCCAGCTGCTCAAGTCCCTCTATGCGGCTGTGGGCCGATGGGCGCTGCTTGGCGGAGTAGAAATACTGTGCCAGTCGGCGGTACAGGATGTCGTTGACCAGGGTGCTCTTGCCGGAGCCGCTCACCCCGGCGACACCCACCAGGCAGCCCAGCGGGAACCGCACGTCAATGGACTTGAGGTTGTTGGCCGTGGCGCCGCGGACCACGAGCTCGCCCTGGGGCCGGCGTCTCTTAGAGGGGGTCCCTATCGACCGCTTGCCGGTCAGGTACTGGCCGGTCACCGATCCTTCGACCGCCATCACCTGGTCGACGGTGCCGGCCGCGACCACCTCGCCGCCGTGCTCACCCGCGCCTGGCCCCATGTCAACCACGAAGTCCGCGGCCCTGATGGTCTCCTCGTCGTGTTCGACCACGACCACCGTGTTGCCCAGGTCGCGCAGGCGAAACAGCGTCGCCAACAACTTGGCGTTGTCCCGCTGGTGCAGGCCGATGCTGGGCTCGTCGAGAATGTAGAGCACGCCCGTCAGGCGACTGCCGATCTGCGTCGCCAGCCGGATGCGCTGTGCCTCGCCCCCAGAGAGGGTCGCGGCGCCCCGGTCCAGGGTGAGATATTGCAACCCGACGTCGCACAGGAACCCCAGTCGCTCCCTGATCTCCTTGAGGATCCGGCGGGAGATCTCATGCTCACGGGCGGGAAGTCGCCAGGAGTCCAATTCCAGCAGCGACCTCTCGACCGGCATCGCGCAGAGGTCCATGATCCCGATGCCGCTCACGGTCACGGCCAGGAACTCGGGGCGCAGGCGCCGTCCCTTGCACACCGGGCAGGGGCGCTGCATCATCAGCTTCTCGATCCCCTCCTTGACCGACTCGGACTCCGTTTCCCGGTAGCGTCGCTCCAGGCTCGGGATGACGCCTTCGAAGCGGGCCCGGAAGCTATGCTCCCGCCCCCTGGCCGAGGTCATCGTCATCGGCACCGTCTGCCCCGACTTAAGGCCGTACAGCAGCGTCTGCTGCTGGGCCTTGGTCAACTCCCTCCAGGGCACACCGACCGGTATGCGCTGGGACCGGCACACCGCCCGCACCAGCTCATCCGACCACTGCTGGGCCGGACCCCAACTCCAACCCGAGAGCACCCCGTCCGAGATGGAGCGCTCGGGGTCTGTGACCAGGGAATCCGGGTCCACCTCCAGCTTGGCCCCGAGGCCCGTGCAGTCCGGGCAGGCGCCGTGGGGGTTGTTGAAGGAGAAGTTGCGCGGCTGGGGCTCCTCCATGGAGATGCCGTCGTACACGCAGGCGAACCGCTGCGAAAAGAGCATGTCCGCCTCGCGCGACTTCGGATCGGCACTGGCCACGATCACCGTGCCGCCGGCCAACTCGGCGGCCTGCTCGCACGATTCGCGCAGCCGCGACATGGCATTTGGATCCACCACCAAGCGGTCTACCACTATCTCCAGGTCATGCTTGTAGCGCTTGTCAAGAGTCGGCACATCAGCCAGCTCGTACACAGTCCCGTCGACCCGCAGCCGCACGTATCCCTGGCGCCGAGCCAGGTCGACCACTTGCTGGTGCTCACCCTTGCGCCCCTGCACGATCGGAGCCAGGATCAGGATCCGCGATCCCTCTGGCAGCTGGGCAACCTGGTCGGCAATCTGCTCCACGGTCTGCCGGGAGATCTCCCGACCGCACTTGGGGCAGTGGGGATGCCCCACGCGGGCGTAGAGCAGGCGCAAATAGTCGTAGACCTCGGTGACCGTTCCAACCGTGGATCGGGGATTGCGACCGGCTCCCTTCTGGTCGATGGAGATGGCCGGCGACAGGCCATCGATGTGGTCCACGTCAGGCTTCTCCATCTGACCTAGAAACTGCCTCGCGTACGCCGACAGCGATTCCACGTAGCGGCGCTGTCCCTCGGCATAGATGGTGTCGAATGCCAGCGAGGACTTCCCCGACCCGCTGAGCCCGGTTATGACGGTGAGCCGGTCTCTGGGAATGTCTATGTCAACATCCTTGAGGTTGTGCTCCCGGGCCCCCCTCACCGCAACCACCGACTGTCCCATCACGGTAAGCGTACCCGCCGTGGCCGCAATCCCCTCATCGGTTATCTCCTCAATCGGCACCGGGTTGGCCGGCGGGCTGTGCGAACACCCGTTCTATGATACCGGCAGAGCCGTCCTCGGCGGTGGCCGTCACCGCCCAAGTGCGAGACTGAAGGCAGATGACCCAGCTGACAGGTCCGTGGCCATCCCTGGCCCAGACGTCGCAGATGCTCCGCTCGGGTCGGGCCTCGGCGTGCGACCTGGTCTCAACGTCGCTGGCGCGCATTGAATCGCTGGACCCGGCGCTTGGCGCCTTCGTCGTCGTGGCCGGGGAGGCGGCCATGGCGAAGGCCGAAGAGGCGGACCGCCGTATCTCGTCGGGTGAGGCGCGACCGCTGGAGGGTGTCCCGGTCTCCATTAAGGACAACACCCAGGTCGCGGGCCTCCCCACCACCAGAGGGTCGAGAGCCGCGTCGACGAGTCCCGCCACGGTTGATTCCCTCGTGGTCTCCAGGTTGCTCGCGGCAGGTGCGATCGTCGTGGGCAAGACGGCCCTCCCCGAGTTCGGAGCCATCCCCGTGACCGAGAGCGCACTTCTCGGGGCGACCCGCAACCCATGGTCGCTCGACTTGACCCCGGGTGGATCCAGCGGTGGGTCAGCGGCCGCAGTCGCCGCCGGCCTGGTGCCAGTCGCCCACGGCAACGACGGTGGAGGCAGCCTCCGGATCCCAGCCTCGTGCTGCGGCCTCTTGGGACTCAAGCCATCGCGGGGCAGGATCTCCTTGAGCCCCGACCCCGGAGACGCGGGAGCGGGACTCGTGACGCCTGGTTTCCTGACCCGGAGAACCTCGGATATGGCCCTCCTCCTCGATCTGACCGCGGGACCGGCTGCGGGCGATCCGTATTACGCGCCCGAGCCCAGGATCCCCTTCACGGCGGCCATCGCCACCAAGGGCCGCCGCCTGCGGATCGGCTGGACCACGGAGGCCCCGGTCGCGGCTGCCGTGGACCGGGAGTGCGAGGCTGCCGTCCACCTGGCCGCGGAGACCGTGGCGAGCCTCGGGCACGAGGTGGTGAGGCTGGAGCCGGATTGGACCAGGGATGGCCTCGCGGACGACTTTCGCCGGGTCTGGGCGGCGGGCATGCTGGCCAACGTTCTGGCGCTGGAGCACGCATCCTCACGGCCGGCCCCCATGGAGGGACACATCAGGGCGCTGGTCGAGCTGGGTGCTCGGGTGAACAGCGGGGAGCTGCTTCTGAGCCAGGCGCGGCTGCAGGCGCATGCACGTTCGGTGGCCAGGCTTTGGGAGGGGTGTGACGTCGTCATGACTCCGACTCTGGCAAGGCTCCCACTGCGCGTGGGTGAGCTGTTCCAAGGAGCCGACCAGGACCCCCTCGCCCCCATGCTCCTCGCTGACCGGTTCACCCCCTTCACTCCTCTCTTCAACCTGACTGGGCAGCCTGCCATCTCGGTGCCCGTCCACTGGAGCGGAACAATACCGGTCGGAGTCCAGCTCGCCGGACGCCTTTACGAAGAGGGATTGCTGCTTCAGCTCTCTCAAGAGTTGGAGATGGCAGTCGGCTGGGCGGAACGACCGTTGCCCGCTCCGCTGAGCTGAGCTGAGTCCCGTCCCTAACCCGCACCGCCTTTAGTGGGTCGGACCGTGCTACCTTTCACATCGTGGCGGTGATGTCCAAGTTCCCAGTGTCGCCCGATTCCGGGACGGCTGCCTGCTGTGAGCTCCCCGCCCCTCCCGGGCTCGCGGTTACCGCTCCCGACGATGCCACCCTAGCGGTCATGGCCAAGGCCCTGGGGCACCCGGCTCGAGTCAGGATCATGCGGATCCTCCTCGAACGTAAGACCTGCGTCACCGGTGAGATGGTGGCGGAGCTCCCGCTGGCGCAGTCCACCGTCTCCGAGCACCTCAGGGTATTGCGCGAGGCCGGGCTGATCCAGGGTGAGATCGAGGGACCAAGGACCTCCTACTGTGTGTCCGCCGCGGGTCTGGCCCAGCTCAAGGCCGGAATAGCGGCACTCTGAGGGCCTCTCCAGCCATTGACCGTCTCAACGAATCGTGATGGGTGCCTTGGCCGCCACTTCGTGGCCCCTATGGCGATGGGAGCGGCTCCCGACTCCCCTGAGCGGCCGGACGGGAGCGTCACGTCCGCCGGCGGGTACCTCCTTGCTACGGCATGGGACCATTTTGAGTCGCCTGCCTCAGGCGGTTCGAGCCGTCGGAACCAGTAGCATCCTGACCTGAGCGGGGCTGCGCTGGCTCGCCTTCAGGTCCCAGGTCCACCGTAGGCTCAACCCCTGCGGCAGCTCCTCCCATCCCTTCAGGGTGGCCGCCCTGGTGACCACCGCCTTCACCGCCGGCGGGGCGGCCGGGTCGGTCGCTACCTCAAGGCTCGCCGACGACTCAGGCTGGTCCACCCTCCACCTGCCCCCGACTTCTGTGCAGGTGACCAAGTCGGCCGTGGCACCCTCTGCATACGGGCAGCTCCTGACCTCCACCTGCAGGGTCCCCTGCCAGTCGCCGGCCAGCGGCCGCAGCGAGTAGGTGACCTCCAGACCCAGGCCCGTCGCCCGCAGCTCCTTCTCGAGCCGAAGGCCGCGGCCGGACCAGGCCAGCCGGACACCCGTCTGGAGGGGCTCCCAGGAGTAGTCGCCGTCGCAGGCCTTTCCATCGATGGAGTCTGCCAGCGCCCCGGTCTCGTCGGTGTCGAACTCCAGCCGATCCGGGGAGGCACCAGTTGGAGCGGTGAGCACTCCAAGTTCCAGGTCGGCGCTGGCCCGTGGCCTGGGCGCGGGCTCCAGATGGTAAGCCTCCTGGTGGCGCCCCATGACCGCCACCAGGTTGGCCTCACCAGCGAACGAGATCAGGTCCACGAGCTGGCCCCGCCTTCTCGGGGCCACGGTCGCGTATCCCCAGGGGGCCCAGAGCCGCACCTCCTCCCAGCCGTCGGAGTCAAGGTCAGCCACGTCCAGTCCCGTCCTAGGAGCTTCTCCAAGGGTTCTTGCCGCCACCAGGTCGGCCGCCACCAGGTGGTGCCAGAGCGCCAGGCGGAGGAAGGTGAGATAGGCGCCGCCGAAGGTGCCGTGCCAGTAGGCGCAGTTGCACTGAGCCATGTGCAGGTGCTCGACGGCATTCTCCGGGCTGCCGGCTCTCTCCACTTCCCGGCTGACCCGAAGCATCTCCTGGTGGAGGCGGGACGCCTCCGGATACTTGGCCAAGAACCCCTGCCAGGGAGCGCCCCGCAGAAAGTCTGCCGCCGGCTCCAGGCGTGAGCCTTCGAGTCCCGCCAGCGCCTGTTCGAGGCGGCTGCGCGCGGGCGTCGGCAGCGCCCAGGTCATCATCTCGTCGTAGGAGCACGATGGAAGGTACACCCGGCCCCTGGGCGGCAGCGAGGCACCCTGGGAGAGGAACGCGACCTCCAGACGCCCTCGGGCAGCTCCCGCTTCCAGGGCGGACAGCAGACGATCTAGCCAGCCCCTGCCGTAGACCTGTTCGTTGGTGTCGGGCCACTCGCCGAACTTCTCGCCATCGTCAGCGTACACGGCCAAGCCGCCGGGGCCCAGTTTGTCCACCTCTGCGAGGATGGCCTCCGGCCTGGCGTACGGGATCAGGTAACGCAGGCTTCGGCTGGCACCAAGGAGGCGGGTGGCCTCCCCCAGGTGGTCTGTCACCCAGGGCCCGGCTTCCAGCCCTTGGGGGACGCCGACCGCGCGCAGGCTGGTGTCGTCTACCACCGTGTGGTGGATGCCGGCGCGGCTCAGGCTGGCCGCCAGTTCTGGCTCCCAGACCCGTTCGGTCAGCCAAAGGCCCTTGGGTGAGCTGCCGTAGACCTCGACCAGGTGCTCGCGCAGGCGGGCTATCTGCCGCTGACGGTCGCCCTCCGGAATGGACGCCAGGATCGGCTCCTCCATCCCCCCGCCCATGAGTTCAACCACGCCTTGGTCGACCAGGGCCCGCAGGGCTGCCACGATATCCGGCTCGTTGCCCTCCAACCAGCGCAGAAGACAGCCCGAATAGTGCAGGGTCCAGGGGATCCCGGGATGGCGTCCGATGATGTCCAGGAAGGGGCGGTAGCATGCCTGGGCCGCGTGGCGCACCACCTCATCGAGGTTGCCCACCGGCTGATGGAAGTGCACCACCAGACACAGCCGCGGCGGCGCCTCAGTCACGCCGCATGAGGATGACCAGCGAGCGTGCGCCGACTCCCACCACCTCGCCGGCGTGGATGTGCGCGCCCCGGGGAGCGTTGGGGCCCAGATTGGTGTCCTCAACCAGCTCCCAACCGTCTCCCCACTCGATCGTGGGCAGACGGAATTCCACCGTGTCACTGTGGGCGTTGAAGAGCAAACAGAAGCTGGCACTGGTCACCGACTCGCCCCGCAGGTTGGGAGAGAGGTTGGCGCGTCCGTTGAGGAAGACGGCTATCGACTTCACGAACCCCTGCCCCCACTCCTCGTCGGTCATCTCATCGCCCTGGGGGGTGAACCATCCGATGTCCGAGACTCCCTGGCCGTGCAGAGTGATGCCCTCGAACCACCGCCGCCGGCGCAGGACCCGGTTGTCGTGGCGCAGCCGGATCATCCTCCGGGTGAACTCGAGCAAGCTGGAGTTCCGCTCCACCAGTGACCAGTCGACCCAGGAGATCTCGTTGTCCTGGCAGAAGGCGTTGTTGTTGCCCTCCTGGCTGCGCCCGAACTCGTCCCCCGCCAGCAGCATGGGTACCCCCTGGGAGAGCATCAGAGTGGCGAGGAAGTTGCGCTGCTGCCGTTGCCGCAGTTGGTTGACCTCCGGGTTTTCGGTGGGACCCTCGGCGCCGCAGTTCCAGGATCTGTTGTCATCGGTGCCATCCCGGTTGTCCTCGCCGTTGGCCTCGTTGTGCTTGTGGTCGTAGCCGACCAGGTCCGCCAGGGTGAATCCGTCGTGGCAGGTGACGAAGTTGACGCTGGCGAAGGGGCGGCGCCCGTTGGAGGCGTAGAGGTCCGAGCTGCCGGTGAGGCGGTAGGCGAACTCCGCGACCCCGCGCTCCGCTCCCCGCCAGTAATCCCGCACGGTGTCGCGATACTTGCCGTTCCACTCGGACCAGAGCGGGGGGAAGTTGCCCACCTGATAGCCTCCCTCGCCCACGTCCCACGGTTCGGCTATCAGCTTCACCTGATTGATGACGGGATCCTGCTGAATGATGTCGAAGAAGGCGGACAGGCGGTCGACGTCGTGGAGTTCGCGAGCCAGAGCCGACGCCAAATCGAAGCGGAAGCCATCCACATGCATGTCCTGGATCCAGTAGCGCAGGCTGTCCATGATCAGCTGCAGCACGTGGGGATGGCGCATGTTCAGGGTGTTGCCGGTGCCGGTGTAATCCATGTTGTAGCGGGGGTCTTCCGGCACCAGGCGGTAGTACGCGGGGTTGTCGATCCCGCGGAAGCTCAGCGTCGGCCCCAGGTTGCTGCCCTCTGCGGTGTGGTTGTAGACCACGTCCAGGATCACCTCGATGCCCGCCTTGTGCAGCTGTTTGACCATCTGCTTGAACTCGGTAACCTGCTGGCCGCGCTGTCCCGCCGAGCAGTACTGGTTGTGCGGGGCCAGAAAGCAGATGGAGTTGTAGCCCCAGTAGTTGCGCAGCCCGCGGCGCTCCAGGGCGTGGTCGTGGATGAACTGGTGCACCGGCAACAGCTCCACCGCGCTGACCCCTAGCGCCTGCAGGTGTTCCAGGACCGCAGGGCTGGCCAGCCCCGCATAGGTCCCTCGCAGCTCCGGATCCACCTCGGGATGGAGCTTGGTCAAACCCCGAACATGGGCCTCGTAAACCACGGTTTCGTGCCAGGGGGTGCGCAGCTGGCGGTCCCCTTCCCAATCGAATCCTGGGTCGACCACCACCGATCGCGGCACCGCCTGCTTGGAGTCGGTTCGGTTGGGGCTTCCGTCCCCGTCGGGGCTGCCGAACTCGTATCCGTAGACAGACTTGCCCCAGCGCACCTCGCCCTCCACCGCCTTGGCGTAGGGGTCGAGGAGCAGCTTGGCGGGGTTGCAGCGCTCCCCCCGGGCGGGGTCGTAACGGCCGTGCACCCGATATCCGTACCGTTGTCCGGGCCCCACCCCGGGCAGATACCCGTGCCAGCAGAAGCCGTCCGCCTCCACCAGGTCCATCCGCTGCTCGGCGCCGTCTTCGTCAAAGAGACACAGCTCGACCCGCTCGCCCAACTCCGTGAAGATGGAGAAGTTGGTGCCCGTGCCGTCCCAGGTGGCGCCCAGAGGATAGGCCTGACCTGGCCATACTCGAGCCACCCTCAGGGCCCCCGCCGGGAGCGAGTTGGCCGCCGGGGGGATTCTCGGCGGGCCGGCTGGTCGGAGTCGCGCCGCAGCGCCACCAGGCGGTCGCGGAGGGTGGCCGCTCGCTCGAACTCCAGGTTCGATGCCGCCCGCTTCATCGCCTTCTCCAACTCCAGGGTGACCCTGAGCAGCTCGTCAGGCGGCAGCCCCTTCGACTCCTGGAACTCGACCGCCGCCTCCCCCTGGGCCACCCGGCTCATCTCCTGTTCCCGGATCGCCTTAACGATGGTGGTGGGGCTGATCCCATGCTCGCTGTTGTAGGCGGCCTGCACGGCCCGCCTCCTTGTGGTCTCGGCCAGGGTGTCCCGCATCGCATCGGAGACGCTGTCCGCATACATCACCACGTGGCCGTTGACGTTGCGGGCCGCGCGCCCCGAGGTCTGGATCAGGGAGCGGTAGCCGCGCAGGAAGCCCTCCTTGTCGGCGTCCAGAATGGCGATGAAGCTGACCTCGGGCAGATCCAGGCCCTCCCGCAGGAGGTTGATCCCGACCACCACGTCGAAGACTCCAAGGCGGAGGTCGCGGATGATCTCCACCCTCTCCAGGGTGTCCACGTCCGAGTGCAGGTATTGCACCTTCACCCCGGCCTCCCGAAGGTAGTCGGTGAGGTCCTCCGCCATGCGCTTGGTGAGGGTCGTGACCAGCGTCCTCTCGCCCCGCTCGACGGTGCGCCGTATCTCGCCGAGCAGGTCGTCGATCTGCCCCTTAGACGGCCGGACCTCGACTGGGGGATCCAGCAGGCCCGTGGGTCGCAGGAGCTGCTCCACCACCTGGGTCGCATGCTCCATCTCGTACGGGCCGGGAGTAGCCGAGACGTAGATCAGCTGCCCCACGCGACTCTCCCACTCGGCAAATGTGAGGGGCCTGTTGTCGAGGGCCGACGGTAGCCGGAAGCCGTACTCGACCAGGGGCAGCTTGCGCGAGCGGTCGCCGCCGTACATCCCCCCGATCTGTGGCACCGCCACGTGCGACTCATCCACCACGATCAGGGTGTCCTCGGGGAGGAAGTCCATGAGGGTGAAGGGGCGCTCGCCCTCCTTGCGTCCCGTGAGGTGCCGCGAGTAGTTCTCGATGCCGGCACAGGTGCCGGTTTCGCGCATCATCTCCAGGTCGAAGAGGGTGCGCTGGCGCAGGCGCTGGGCCTCCAGGAGTTTGTTCTGCACCTCCAGCTCCCTGAGCCGCGCCTCCAGCTCATCCTCGATGGCCCGGAGGGCGAGATCCAGCTTGTCCTTGGGGGTGACGTAGTGGGACGCCGGGAATATGTCCAGCTCGGCTCGGTCTCCCAGGAGCTCCCCGGTCAGCGGATCGAAGTCGACGATGCGCTCCACCTCATCTCCGAAGAAGTAGATCCTGGTGGCCACCTCCTCGTAGGCGGGCTGGATGTCGACAGTGTCCCCCCGGACCCGAAACCGACTGCGACCGAAGTCGGTGTCGTTGCGCTGGTACTGCAGGTTGGCGAACTTCCGCAGCAGGATGTCGCGCCTCCAGCTTGATCCCGGGTGGAGGCTGACCGACTCGCCCAGGTAATCTTCTGGTGAGCCCACCCCGTAGATGCACGAGATGGAGGCCACCACGATGACGTCCCGCCGGGTCAGGAGCGACCTGGTGGCGGCGTTGCGGAGGCGGTCGATCTCCTCGTTCCGCGAGGAATCCTTCTCGATGTAGGTGTCGGTGCGGGCGATGTAGGCCTCGGGCTGATAGTAGTCGTAGTAGGAGACGAAGTATTCGACGGCATTATGGGGAAAGAAGGCCTTGAACTCGCCCCACAGCTGGGCCGCCAGGGTCTTGTTGGGGCTGAGCACCAGCACCGGTCTGCCCGCCGCCGCAATCACATTGGAGATGGTGAAGGTCTTGCCACTGCCCGTGACCCCCAGCAGAACCTGGTGGCGGTCGCCCCGGCTCAGCCCCTCGGAGAGGGCCGCGATCGCCTGGGGCTGGTCTCCTGTGGGGACAAAGGGTGACTCTAGCTGCAGGTTGGGCACCGCTCGAGTATGCCAGCCGGAGGCTCCGGCGAGCCATCCCCAGGTGAGTCAGATCCCGGATGCCCGGGAGGACCGCCGGTGTCCCTGATCAACTGCAGCGGAGTCGCAGTCGAGTACGGGGACCGGGTGGTGTTCTCCGGCCTCGACCTGCGCGTCGAGCCCGGAGATCGGATCGGGGTCGTGGGGGCCAATGGCGCCGGAAAGTCGAGCTTCCTCGCTCTCCTCGCCGAGGAGGAGCAGCCGGCTGCGGGCAGCGTGGACCGCCAGGGCCGCCTGATCGTGACCCACCTGACCCAGGAGTCGCCCGAGCCGACCGCGAAGACGGTTCTCGGTGAGGCCATGGCGAGCCGGGTCGACCTGGCCTCACTGAGAGACGAGATGATCCACCTGGAACACCGCCTCCAGGAGCCGAGCCCCGAGCTTGAGCAGCTGCTGGCACGTTATGGCGAGTGTCAGGCGGCATACGAGGGGATGGGTGGTTACGAGCTGGAGTCACGGGCCCGGGCGGTCCTGCACGGCCTGGGCCTCGAAGAGGAGGAGCAGTCACGATCGCCCAGAGAGCTCAGCGTGGGCCAGGTGCGGCGGATGGAGCTGGCCAAGCTGCTCCTCCAGGACGCCGACCTGGTGCTCCTGGACGAGCCCACCAACCACCTGGACCTGGCGGCCATCGAGTGGCTGGAGTCCCACCTCATCCAGAGCGCGCGCACCATCTGTCTCGTGGCCCACGACCGGCGTCTCCTGGAACGCGTCTGCACCAAGGTCGTCGAACTGGAGGCCGGCCGCGTCGAGGTTTACGACGGCACCTACGACAGCTACCTGCGCCAGAGGCAGGAGCGCCGGCTTCGCTGGCGCCGTGCCTTCGAAGCGCAGCAGGCGCACATCTCCCACCAGGAGGAGTACATCCGGCGTTACAAGGCGGGCCAGCGGGCCCGCCAAGCCAGGGGCCGGCAGACCCTTCTGGACCGGCTGGAGCGGGTGCCGGAGCCGACCGAGCTTAGGCGCATGCGGCTCTCCCTCCACGCCGCCCCCAGCGCCCAGGTGGTGCTGCGCACCGAGGGGCTGGCTCTGGGCCGGGACGCGGCGGTGCTCTTCACCGCGCCCGACCTGCTCATCTCTCGCGGCGACCGGGTTGCGATCCTGGGCCCCAACGGCTCCGGGAAGACCACCTTGCTCCACACCCTGGTCGGGGATCTGCAGCCGGTGTCGGGCAGGGTCATCCCGGGTTCGCGGGCCCGCCTGCGCCTCTACCGCCAGGATTTCTCCGACCTCGACCCGGACCGATCGGTCCTGCAAACCCTCCTCGACGACCACCCCAACGCCCTGGTGGAGCGCGCCCGCTCGGTCCTGGGCGCCATGCTGTTCAGCGGAGACCGGGCGGAGGCCAGGGTGGGCGACCTGTCCGGCGGGGAGAAGGCTCGGGTCGCGCTGGCTCGCCTCGGGATGGACGACGCCAACTGCCTGCTCCTCGACGAGCCCACCAACCACCTTGACATCCCCGCCCAGGAGGTGCTGGAGCAGGCAATCGGGGAGTATCCCGGAGCCGTGGTCCTGGTCTCCCACGACCGTTACTTCGTGGACTCCGTGGCCAACCGGGTCTTCGAGGTGCGAGATGGCCAACTCGTGGAGCGCAGGTCGGCCTCCCCGTCAGGCCCAAAGCGCGCTCCTCAGAGAGCGAGCAAGGACCGAGCCCCCGCTCGATCCCTGGCTGATAAGCAAAGCCGGCGAGCCACCGCCAGCCCGAAGCAGGCCGAGCGCCACGTCGCCGCGCTGGAGGGTGAGCGGCAGACCCTGACCGACCGGCTGGCGGACCCCGCGACCCATCGCAACCAGGACCTTGAGGCGAGTCTGCTCCAGCGCCTGTCCCAGCTGGAGCAGGAGCTCCAGTCGGCCTATGCCGCCTGGGTCGCCCTCGAGGGCAGCACCGAGCGGTAGACCTCGGCGATCCGGGGGCGGACCGAGTCCCATGAGTAGTTCGCCCGGACCACCTCCTGGCCCCTGGCGGAGAGCTCGCGCCAGCGCGCGCCGTCCAGGAGCAGTCGGCTCACCTCGTCGTGGAGCCCCTTCTGGTCATCTGGTTTGACCAGGGTGATCCCGGTGTCGCGCATGTCCCGCAGGCCGGGCACGTCCATGCCAACAACGGGAGTCCCGCAGGCCATTGCCTCCAGCGCCACCAAGCCGAGCCCCTCGAAGCGGGACGGCATAACGAACACCCGGGCCCTCCGGTAGGCGTCGCGCAGCTCCTCATCGGAGACGCGACCCAAGATGCGCAGGCGACCCTGGAATTGCTCCGCAGCTCCGAGCGCCACGGGGAACAGCACGCCGTCCCCACATACCTCAGCCACCAGGGTGGGGTGCTCCTTGGCCAGCGTCCGGAACATGGCGACGAAGTACTGCACCCCCTTGGCGGGGATGAGACGGCCCACGAACAGGATGGTGTCCCGGGTCTCATCGTCACCGGGAGGGGTCAGCCAGTGGGTATCCACCCCAGATGGGATGACTGATATGCGCTCCTTGGGGACTCCGGAGTCGGCCATGATTGAGGAGGCGGTCGAGGGACTCACCGCAATCACATGCTCGGCGACACGATATCCACGCGACTCCATGTATCCCAGCGGCATCGTGCTCAGGTTGCGGCCGTGAGCGGTGCGATACGTGTGGTGTGAGGTGTAGACGAGTGGGGCGTCAGGTGGATGCCGGCGCATCATCACCCCGCCGGGGCCGCCCTGGTAGTGCCAGACGTCGGGGTGGACCTCGCGAGCGACCTCGGCTATCCTGCGCCTCAGATACAGCGAGAAGTCGATCGGAGGGCGCCTGGTCCTCCGGGGGATCTTCGCGGTGGGCCCCCAGGGGCCGCGCCGCGGACTGATCATCTCGATCTGGTAGCCCTCGGAAGGCATCTCCCGCTCGAGGGCAGCGACGTAGCGTCCCTGCCCCCCGATCGCGGGGATGTCGTCGAAGGAGACCACCGCCACCCGTGGGGTCAAAGTTGGCACCTCGTGCAAAAGACCGTGGTCCGACCCGCTACGGCAGACTGCCGCAGGGTACTACCGCAGCGCACGCACGCGCTGCCTCCCCTACCGTAGACCAGCAAGGTCTCGAACGCCTCGCCCTTGGCTCCAAAGCCATCCCGGTAGTCGGAGAAGGAGGTGCCCCGCCTCCGAACGGCCTCCTCCATCACGACCGGGAGGGCGGCCAGCAGCCGTGCCCGCTCCGCAGTGGTGAGCCGGTTGGCCCTACGGGACGGGCGGATCCGGGCCAGATAGCAGGCCTCGTCCGCATAGATGTTGCCGCACCCCGCGATCACCGACTGGTCCAGCAGGATCGCCTTCACCGGCCGCCGTGAGGTGCGCATCACCTCGTGAACCCGGGCGCTGGGGAACCCCTGCTCAAGCGGCTCGTCGCCAAGCTTTGGGAGGTGGCCCAGGGTAAGCAGGTCCCTCTCCTGTCCCAGCACAACCCGACCGAAGCGCCTCGGGTCGCGGTACCTGAGCTCCTCGCCAGACGACAGCCGCAGTCGCAGGTGGGTGTGGGGCATGATCGGGTCCATGGGAGCGCGGACGGTCAGCGTGCCGGTCATCCCCAGGTGCACCACCAGGACGTCCTGCGATTCCAGGTCGAGATGGATGAACTTGCCGCGGCGCCGCACCCGCACCGCCATCTGCCCAGGCACCCGGACCATGAACTCCTCCGCGCTCGGATGGCGCAGGACCTGGGGATTGATATGCGCCACCTGGGTGAGGCGCCGTCCGGCCAGATGGGGATCGAGATCCCTCACGATGGTTTCCACCTCAGGCAGTTCGGGCATGCTTCAGTCCCCGCCTGCGCCGAGCGCCAGCGGGCTCAGGTCCCTCCAGTTGGGGCCGGCCTTCAAGTCGACCACGAGTGGCACGGCCAGCTCGGCCGCCGTCTCCATTCCGCGGCGAGCCAGCGACCCCACTGCGGCCACCTCTTCGCTGGGACACTCGAAGACCAGTTCGTCGTGGACCTGCAGCAGCATCCGGGCCCTGAGCCCCGCCTTCTGCAGCTCTTTGTCGGTTCGGATCATGCCCATCTTCATGAGGTCGGCGGCCGAGCCCTGGATGGGCATGTTGATCGCCATGCGCTCACTTGCGTCGCGCAGTTGCCGGTTGCTGGAGTGAATGTCGGTCAGGTACCTCCGGCGGCCCATGATCGTGGACACATAGCCCTGGGAGCGGGCCTCACGGCGCACGGATTCCAGATACTCCTGGACCCCGGAAAAGGTCTCGAAATAACGGCGGATGAACTCGTCCGCCACCTTCGCAGAGATCCCGAGATCCCGGGCCAGGCCGAAGCTGGACAGCCCATAGAGGATTCCGAAGTTGACAACCTTCGCCATCCGGCGCTGGTCAGCCGTGACCTCCCCTCTGTCCACCGAGAAGACCTGGGCCGCCGTGTCCGCATGGACGTCGTCCCCGCGCCGGAAGGCTGCCAGCAACTGCGGATCCTGGCTGACGTGAGCCAGCACCCGCAGCTCGATCTGGGAGTAGTCGGCGGACACCAGCTTCCAGTCCTCAGCACCTGGGATGAAGGCCGCTCGGATTCTGCGTCCCAGCTCACTGCGGATGGGGATGTTCTGCAGGTTGGGGTCGCTGGACGACAATCGGCCCGTCGCCGCCACCGCCTGATTGAAGCTGGTGTGGATGCGTCCGTCGTCCGGGTCGACCAGCGTCGGGAGGGCGTCGACGTACGTGCTCTTCAGCTTCGTGACCTGCCGCCACTCAAGGACCAGGGGCACGATGGGGTGCATTTCGCGCAGCGCTTCCAGGGCCTGGGCATCCGTGGACCTCCCGGTCTTGGTTCGCCTGGAGCTCTCCAGACCAAGTTCGTCATACAAGAGCGTTGCCAGCTGGGTCGGTGACCCGGGGACGAATTGACGTCCCGCCAAGCGGAACATCTCGTCCTCCAGACCGCGGATCTGGGCCGTCATCTCTGCGGAGAGTGTCACCAGCTGGGAGCTGTCCAGGCGCACGCCTTCGGCCTCCATCGCGGCCAGGATGCCCGCCACCGGCAGTTCCATATCTGTGAGCAGGCGTTGGCCGTCCAGCTCTGTGAGGCGGGCAGCCAGTCGCGGCCTGACAGCCGCCGCACACGCCGCCTCCCCTCCGAAGAGTTGGGCCTGTTCCTCGACACTGAGCTCCTCCGGGAGGCGCCGCCCAAGCCCCTTACCCAGGACCTTGATCTGGTCAGGGGGAGGCGGCGCCTGGTACTGCTCGCACAGAGCTGCCAGGGACGGGGTCCGCCCGCGTGAATCGCCCAAGTAGGACGCCAGCACCAGGTCAAAGACTCCGCCTCGGAGCGCCCACCCCGCCCCACCGACCGCCAGGAGTTCGTCCTTCCACTGGTAGGCGGCCTTGGCCACGCCCTCGTCCGCAAGGAGGTCAAGCAGCGGCTGGAGGGAGGGCCCGACGATGGCCGCTGGCGTCGCCGCCAGCAGGGGCAGATACCAGCTGCGCTCGGCATCGAGGGCCATGGCCATTCCCACCAGCCTCCCCTTGCGGCCTGGGTCGGTGGCGACCGCGCGCACCAGGAGCGCCAAGTCGGCGCGCCGGATCTGCTGGACGACCTGGGGTAAGGAGTCAGCGTCGACCACTTGGGTCGCTCCGAGTGAAGTCGGAGCTTCCACAGCCGCCGCCGCTGAGCTGGCCGCCGGCAGCCGACGAACCAGGCTCGGCATACCCACTTCCTCCAGCAGTTCACGCGCCGCGCCATGGTCGTAATCGCAAACGCGGCAACTGGCGAGGTCGAGATGCACTCCCGGGACGTCGCGCACGATGGTCACCATCTCCCGGCCGAAAATGGCCTCGTCCGCATGCTCCTGCAGGGTTGTCCTGGTCCGTCCTGGGGGCATCTGAGACACCGATGCCAGCACCTGGTCCAGGGGGCCGTACCTCTGGATGAGAGCCGTGGCCGTCTTCTCGCCGATTCCCGGCACTCCCGGGATGTTGTCGCTCGCGTCCCCCCTGAGCGCCTTGAAGTCGATCATGAGCGGCGGGTCGAACCCGTAACGCTGCCTGACAGCCTCCGGGTCGTAGATCATCGGCTCGGAGCTGCCGCGCCGACTGGTTTGCAGGAAGGTGCGGTCGTCGACCAGCTGGATCAGGTCCATGTCGCCGGTCAGGATCACCGTCTCACAGCCCTGCTCCGATGCCTGTTTGGAGAGAGTTCCAAGAACGTCATCGGCCTCGAAACCGGGTACCACCACGACCGGTATGTTCAGGATCTTCGTGATCCGGTGGAGCATGGGGATCTGGTCGATCAACTCCTGGGGGGTGGGTTTGCGCTGGCCCTTGTAGGTCGCCATCTTCTCGTCGCGAAAGGTGGGCCCTGGCGGATCAAAGGCCGCCACCGCGCATTCGAACCCCTGGGAAAGGGCCAGGAGCAGCATCGAGGTGTAACCGTAGGCGACCCTTATCAACTCCCCTCTGGAATTGGTCATCTCGGGGAGCGCGTGATAGGCACGGAAGGCCAGGCCGTGTCCGTCAATGAGTAGCACCCTGGCCCCGTCAGTCGCCGTCATCTGGGCCATTATGGGAGCGCCCGGGCGAGGTACAGAAGGCTCTGGTAGCCGACCCGGTAGCAGCCCCCTGCCGCTTCGATGACCTCCTGTATCTTCGCCAGCAGCAGCTCCAGCCGCTCGGGGGCTAGCATCCGGTGGTCCGATTGGGTGCGCATCAGCTGGGCGTAGTCAACTGCCGAATACGATGTCTCCCAAGGAACCTCCACCACCTCGACCTGACCAAAGCCGCCGGCCCGAGCGATCTCCTGCCGGCGATCACCCTGGCGTTCACCCGGGGGGCCTCCGGCGATGCCGGGGGCGCGCTCGTGGTACACCTCGTCCAGCTTTTGCCGGAGTCGTGGGTCGCCACCCTTAGGGCGGTTCCAAACCAGCGCCAGCGCTCCTCCGGGACGCAGCACCCGGTGGGCCTTCGCGAATCGCAGGGCGGGGTCCACCCAGTGCCAGGACTGGGCCGCGAAGACGGTGGCGAAGTGGTCTGGCGGCTCTGACCAGGCTTCGAATGTTGACTCGAACAGCTCCACCTCCCCCAGCCCACCCACCGTGGCGAGCGCCACGCGGGCCATCTGCGGGTCAGGCTCAAGGGCCACTACCCTCCATCCCCGACCAAGCATGGGGGCGGTGGCCTTCCCCGTCCCCGCTCCTATCTCCAGCACCCTGGACCCCGGCCTCAGCCCGGCATAGCTCTGCAGAGCGTCAAAGAGCGCCGCTGGATACCCGGGCCTCAGGCGGTGGTATTGCTGCGCCACCTCGCCGAAGACCAGGCGCTGCTCTCGATCGGAGTTCAACATGGACCTCCCTGGGCGCAATTGATCGGACTCAATCCTAATGCGCTGCGGCCACCTGCTCCGGCCCCAGAGCCGCCGGGCCTTATGATGGCTTCAGGCATCGGCAGAGCCCGGTCGGCGCTCACCCGCGGCGGCCGAGCTTCTCAGGCTGAACAGATGGTGAGGAGCTATGGACCTGATCGAGATGTCGGTGGACAGCGTCCGTGTGCACATGCCCAGCGGGCAGCACGTAGTGGTTCTCAAAGAGAAGGATGCTGACCGGTTCCTGCCGATCTGGGTCGGCGTCGCGGAGGCGAATGCGATCACCCTGCGAATCGAGGGGATCCAACCCGAGCGGCCCATGACCCATGACCTCATCGTCAACATCCTGCGGGACTTCAACATGCAGGTTCGAACGGTGATGGTCTCTGAGCTGCGCAACGATACCTTCTTCGCCCGCATTCTGGGGCGAATCGATGGCCGCGAGGTCGAGATCGACTCGCGCCCCAGCGACGCGATTGCCATAGCTACCCGCCTGGAGGTGCCCATAATGGTTGACCGCGAGGTCCTTAATCAGGCGGGGGTGGTTCCGGAAGGGCGCACCGAAGATCCCAAGCTCCAGGTGTTCCAGGAGATCGTCAATGATATGAATCTCCCCGATCTCGAGGATCGCGACTAGGATTACGGGACCTTCGCCAGCATGGCGGAATGGCAGACGCGGCGGTCTCAAAAACCGTTGAGCGCAAGCTCGTGTGGGTTCGACTCCCACTGCTGGCACCAACCATCCGCTGCATACAGTCCCAAGGGGAGGGGCCTGTCCCGGCCATCAGCTACAGCGCCCGGCGGGGTCGGCTGTCACCAGCTTTCCCACCTCAACTGAGGGGCCGAAAGCGTACATGCCCCGCTCGCAATGCGGCGAGAACCATGCCTTGGAACGCCGAAGCATCGATTCGTTGAGATGGCGGCGTGACTGCGAGCATGACCCAACATTGAAAAGATTTGTGGGTCGGAGCGGTGAGGAATGGGATGGAGCCCGGTGGCGACGGCTGCGTAGAGGCCCGGTGGATGGCGGCTGCCGAGAGCTGTCGCTCCTTTCTAAGGCTTTGCCCAGTCGCACCGGATAAACCTGCATACCGACCACCCATTCGCCTTGGTCGTCTTGGGATTTGCGACAGACGCGGTTGCCGCCAAGCGCGGTCGGGGCGGGAGACGGTGCGGCACCTGGTCTGCCGCCTTGTGGTCTGGGTCAGCGCCAATCCGGCCCGGGGTGAACGTTCAAATTATCGGAAAGCCGGATCACCGGTCACCGCTGCTGTATCCGAGCGTCGCTCAGTTGATGACCGCTTGCCTGTTTGACAGAGTGGACTCTTCGGCCGTCGCGCCGCTGGCATGCTGCTGGTTCAGGGCACCATCCGCTGTGCCAGCAATGACTGAACCGGGGCTGGTCGCGGGGCTGATAGACTCACGGGCCGTGACCAGCATCCAGACGGAGTTGTGGGTTGCGCATGCGGGGGAAGCTTTGAAATTCTACCGCGAGGCGTTCGGTGCCACGGTCACCCGCTGTGATGGCGAGGGCGACGACATTGTCGCCAAGCTCGAGGTCGGGGATGCGTGCTTCTGGATCGTCTCTGGCAACCTTCGAGCGAGCGGGAGTTCCGGCGCCGCTCCGGGAAGAACCAGCCGAACCCTGCTTATCGTTGATGACCCAGATGGCGTTGCAACACGGGCGCTCGCCGCTGGCGCTGCGGCCCAGGGGTCGGTGGACAAGACCGGCGGGGGGCTAACGCTTGGTATCATCGACCCCTTTGGGCACGAGTGGGGGATCTGCAAGCCGCGCCAGACAGCGAATGCGGTGTGCTCGACTGAGCCAACTGGGACTGGGGAGGCCAGCGAGGAAGCCGCGAATCAGCTCCCTATCCTCGCGATCTCCAACCTCACAGTCGCCTACGGATCCACGGTGGCTGTGCGCGACCTCAATCTGGCGATAGCTCGGGGTGAGATCTTCGGCCTCCTGGGCCCGAACGGCGCTGGTAAGACCAGTACCCTGTCAGCCGTTGAGGGACTCCTCACACCGCGTTCCGGCACCGTCTCCGTTGACGGTCTCAGCCTCAAGGCGAATACCATTGCGGCCAAGGCGAGGATGGGGGTCCAGCTCCAGGCCACGAGCTTTCAGGTGGAGCTGAGCCTCAAGCAGATCGTGCGCCTCTATGCGGGCCTGTACGGGGTGGCAATGGGCGACCGAGAGATTCTTGCGGGACTCCGCGAGGCCGGGCTCGGAGCCGAGGCAACCAAGCCCTTCAAACAGTTGTCAGGTGGCCAGCAACAGCGACTGTCACTGTTCGTGGCGATGATCCACGAACCCGCTCTGCTTCTCCTCGATGAGCCGACGTCAGGGCTGGACCCTCAGTCGCGGCGCCAGCTGTGGACCAACATCGAGCGCATCCGCGAGAATGGAGGCAGCATCCTGCTCACCACCCACTCCATGGAGGAGGCCCAGGCGGTATGCGACCGAGTTGCGATCATCGATCAAGGCTCGCTCCTGACTGCCGCCACCCCCGCGCGGCTGATCGAGATGCACAAGGACGACCCCAGAGTGCGGGCGGTCGCCCACGGGGAAGTGACTCTCGAGGATGTCTTCATCGGCCTCACCGGGAGCGCCATCCGTGGCTAGCTCCGCTCTGGTTGCCAGGCCGAGTCTGCACCTGATCCTCACGTCGCTCCTGAGGGCGGACTCTCTGGCCCTACTGAAGAATCCCCGGCGCCTGCTCCTCAGCTACCTCCTGCCGCTCCTGATGCTGCTGGTGACCGGCTCTTCGAAGAGCGCCAGTCACCTGGGCGGTGCTGTCTACGTGATAGGGCTCTCCATAGCTTACGGCCTGGTTTCCGCCTCGCTCATGGGTTACGCGTTCACCGTCGCCCGTGACCGGGAAAGTGGGGTGTTCCAGCGGCTCCGAGTCACCCCTGCACCTGCCTGGACAATTATGGTGAGCCGCATCGTCCTACAGCTGGTTTCCAGCCTCGTGATGGCGATCGTCGTGGTCTTCGTCGGGATCCAGATTCACCACGTTGCCCTGGCGGCCGACGAGTACCTTCTGGTGCTCGCCGTTTCAGTGCTCGGCGGGGCGGTGTTCGTGGCCATCGGCCAGGCCCTGGTGGGGCTGGTGAAGTCGGCCGACACCGTCAATGCGGCGGGCCGCATCCTCTTCATCGTCCTGATCCTACTTGGGCTGTTCGGCCGCAGTGGGCTTTTGGGTTCCCTATGGGAGTCGATTTCTAGTTGGTCCCCGGTAGGCGTTGTGATGAGCCTGTACGCGGACGTGCTCAATCTAGCGACATGGAATGGCAGTGACTGGCTGTCAATTGTCGCCTGTGTAGGCTACCTCTTCGCGTGTGCCTATGTCGGCATACGGTGGTTCAAGTGGGAGGCGCGCTGAGGCCGAGTCGACAGTAGCCGAAGAGGCGCGGGCTGGTCTTCTTCCGGGTCGGACCAACTGCGCACGGTGCCACTTTGCGGGGTCGCAGACATGTGGCGCTCCCCGCAAGGGAAACCTATGCAACCGTCAACCTCATGGAGTCGGAGCAGAGAGGGCAAGCGAGCGTGGACGGCACCAGATAGGCGCATCTTGGCGTGGCACTGGCGACCCGTCCGAGCCAAGTTCAGGGTGGTGCCGCCAAGCAGTGCACGGCAGCCGGCGGCGGCGTACCCGACTCACCTAGGCAACTATCTCAGCGCGGATACGGTCCTCGGGAGAAGCTCGTTGACGGCCGCTACATTCTCAACGGCTCCCCGGCATCCCTGTCACCAAGGTGGGTTCAGCATCAGTCTGGCTACGGCGACCGCAGGGTGTGAGGCGCCCGATAGGCACTTCAAGCTCATCCACCAAACGTCGGTACTGTTCCCGAGTTCGTGAGGGCCGGGCCACCGTGCCGCCGAACGCAGGCCCCAAGCTGTGGTCGGCGACGCCTGCAACCAAGCCCGTAACTCACCCGTGCACGGACTATCCAGCACCCAGCATCGGGGTGCCGGTGACGAGCCTACCGATTCGGGGCCCCGGCAGTCGTCTTCGTCATCTCAAAACATCCCGCGCTATGCAGCGTCGCTCGACCTGGCCGTCCTGTGACGCTAGGCGTTGAACGCGTCGCGTCGCGGGGCTGGTCCGACCCGCCTGCACTTAGGGCTCCGGCTCGCCAAACCGTACGAGTCAACACTCGGTTCCCCAAAAGTGGCATGGGCACTGCGTTCGTTCGCATCGGGCCACTAAAGTTGCTTTGACTCCCCACACATAGCGTGCCGGTGGTGTTGGCGGCGCCGCGCGAGGGTCTGGGTTGTCTGGCCCATAGGCCCGGCAGCGGCCTGGGCGCCATGGCTGGGCGTGGGTGCTCGTGAACTAGCATGACCGACCGGGAGTTGGCCGTCCGGGATCGGACCACCGGGAACCTGGGTGGCGATGTGCCGATCAGCTGAGGACACCGTCCGATCACCCCCAGTCGCTTGACCGCACTCTGGGCGGTGCCGTGGGCCCTGTTCGGCTCCACGGGCCCGCGCCGCCGCCTCCAGTTGTCCTTGTGTGAGACAGGATGCCACCCCCCGTCTTGAGCGGAGGCCTTGAGGTCCACGACTACCTCGACCCTTCCCCGCTCCCCAGTTGGCCTAACCTCCCCTGCCCGGACCCCTCCCGCTATGCGGTCGTCCACAGAGACCACGGCGGCTCAGGTTTCGGCGCTAGTCCCCAACTGCAACGGTGAAACCCGACCGCCGTCCACCCGTTAGGCAAGAAAAGCGTCACCTGCTGGTACCAGCCACTAGCCGCCGGACCGTCCCGAAGATGGTTGACGCTGAACCCGGGGTGCCCACATGACCTATCTCCCAGATACCCGTCATACGGGTGCGACAGGCGTGAGAACGGCGGAGTCGATCGCGTTGGGCAGCGCCCCGTCATCGCCCGCCGGGCGACCCCGTTTAGGGCAGGCCGATGTCATACGAGCGGCCGCAACGGTGCTGGTTGTTGTCATTCACTGCGCACCGTGGCCATCCCACGCGACCGGGGTTGCGACCGTGGTTTATGGTGCGCTGAGCTTGGCGTCGCGGGTCTCGGTGCCCCTCTTCGTGGTCTTGAGTGGAATGCTGCTGGCGTACACCCACCGGCAGGTCGGCCCCCGGCAGGGCTTCTGGGGGCGTCGGCTGAGCCGGACCCTCGTACCGTGGCTGCCATGGGCCGCGATCTACTTCGCCCTGACCGTGCTCTTTTCGGGCATGTCGGCCAGTCCGTCCCAGGACTGGGGATGGTGGACCGGCGGTGCGGGTCACCTCTACTTTCTGGTCCTCATTCCCCAGCTGTACCTCCTGTACATGATCTGGCCCAAGACCACTAGAGGAGCTGGCATCGCGGCCGGGCTTGCGGTGGCGGTCCAAGTCGGCGTGCAGATCCTGCGGGTGGCTCTCCCAATCCACGGCGGGGCCGGCCAGATCTTCTTGCTGGACTACGGCTTCGAAGAGGCGCCGTTCTGGGTTGGCTACTTCGCCATCGGGATACTCTTCGGCCTGCAGCCCGGCTGGCTCGTGCGTGGTGGGCGTTGGCGCCTGATGGCGTTGCCTCTGACTGGGGCGGCGCTCGAGCTGGTGTTTCTGGGTTTGCCGTCTCGAATTGCCGCTCACTGGGGGCCCTGGGTACACGGTACAGGTGGCTTCCTGCGCCCCTCACTGTTGTTATTGACCGCCTTGGTCTTTTACGACTTCTGGCTGTTGGGGTCCCTTAAGCTCCTGAGCCGCCCCTCGCGCCTCCACCACACGGTGGCTGGCCTGAGCCGCCATTCGCTTGGGATCTACATAGTGCACCCCAGCTTCCTGCTGGCGGCCGGCCCCTTGCTGGAGATCGCGCCCTGGCCCATCTCCCTGCAGGAGCCTTTGCCATGGTCGCTCATTCCCTTCGCGCTCCTGGTGGTCGGTGCTCTAGTTTTCGGATGGGCGGCGACGGCTCTGCTGGCATCTCGTCGCACCACCGCTTGGGCGGTCGGAGAAGCTCCCCGGGCCCGGCCCCCGGGGTCGAGGCGAGGACAGGGGATGCGCTCATTCAAGACCCACCTGGACCTCAGGTAGCCATTCGCCTCCCGGACCCAACATGGCCTGCCATCACAGACTTTCCCCGCCGTTGGAACGGAAGGCATCTCAGGGTCCGCCCGCCCCTCCTTTTGGTAGGGGCGCACCCTGTGGCACCGGTTGCGGCCTGGACTCGGACACCCCCATCACGGTGACGATCGCTCCCGCCAGTGAGGTCGCACCGAAGAACACAAGCCCCGCGCCGACGCCGCCGAACCCCGCCAGGGCGCCGTAGACGGTCACTCCGACTATCCCGCCCAGCCGCCCGGTGGCCTGAGAGAGCCCCTGGCTCGTACCGCGCACGGCGCTGGGAAACGCCTCCGCCGGCACTATGACGGTCGTCTTGTCGGGGCCGGCCGCTCCAAAGAAATACCCTGCCGCCAGCAACAGGCCGACGACCAGGCCCGGGAGTTGGCCGAAGACGATGAGCAGCCCGCCCAAGGCGGCGAAGGCGACTGCTCGCAAGGCGAATCCCGCCACCTGCAGACGGCGTCTGCCCAACCTCTGGATCAGGAAAACGGTCACGGTCGCGGCGGGAATCGTGACCGCCTTGACGGCGGTAGCGCTGGCCGCCCCGGAGGCGGCCGGAGCCGACAGTACGGTGGCCAAGAGCAGGGGAAGAACAAGACCAAGCCCCTGGTCGCTCACCTGGTAGAGAAAGGTCGCCACAGACATGGCGAGGAGCTCCCCCTGCCGGGCCTGCGCCGCGGTGGAGCGCGCGATGTGCCGGAGGTCCGGCAGCCTGGCCACATCCCAGGCCGCGGACTCCAGCAGGCGGCCCCGGAGCAGGAGTACGGGAAGCGCCAGCAACGCTCCGACCGCCAGGGTTGGGCGCCATCCGCTGACCGGGTCGAGATGGAGCGACAGAGCTCCGAGCGCATAGGCACCAAGGGTGCCGAAGTTTGCGGCCCACATGATCCACGCCATCGCCGGACCTCGACGGCTGGCCGGTGCCAACTCGGCGACGAACGGAAATACGACGGCGTAGTCCATCCCGACCGCTATCCCGGTGAGAAATCGAGCCGATGCCAGGATCAGGAAGTTGGGCGCAGCGGCAGCGCCCAGGGTTGTAAGTAGAAACAGGAGGAAGTCGGCGAGGATCAGGCGGCGGCGCCCGAATCGGTCGGCCAGGATCCCCGTTCCCAGAGATCCCAGCAGCATCCCTACCAAGGTTATGGACCCCAGCGTCGTGACCACGAAGGAGCTGAGGTGCCACTCCGCTCGGAGGGGGTCGAGTGCGACAGATATCGCGGCCAGATCGTAGCTTCCGACCAGGATCCCCGCTCCAGCGATCACCGCCTGAAGACGCCAGCCCTTATGGCCGCCACCCGGGGCAGACGTCGGCAGGTCTGACATGCAACTCAGCTTAGCCGTTCCTAACCAGCACCCCAGTGGCCCCTAACGGAGCGTGTGCCCACCTCAGGCTCTCGTCCGGAACTATGGAAGAGGCCGGGGACGACTCCCCGGCCTCTTCTCTCCCACCTTGGTGACGAAGGTCTACCAGTAGTACCACCTACCACCGCGGGGCCGGAACAGGAATCCCACCAGCCAGAGCACTAGGGCGATGACGGCAATGATCCAGAGCAGGTGGACCGCTGCCCCAAGGCCGAACAGCACGGCGACCAACAGCAGGAACAACAGCAGCGCTATCAATTGAAGACCTCCAATGTGGATGGGTTGTGAATGGGAGTTGACGTCATACCTGGGGGGACGGGCCGCGCCTCGGGGCGGCGACGATTCCGATCAGGGCGACCACAATCCAGGCGGCTATACCGTAAACGACAATTGCCACCACGTCGGGCCAGTAGGCGACATGTGCCCCCGCCGTAACCGTGGTTGCCAGGATGCCTCGGAAGGGAGCGGACAAAGCGTTGGCCAGCCCTCCGATGAAGCTCACAAAGCCGATCTGATTGGCACCCATGAGCTTGAAGAGAAAGTCCAGAGCCAGGATGACGTCCACCACCCCGGCCGCCAGCCATACCAGCTGGCGCAGCCTGAACGCGGGGGTGGCAGCAGGGCCGCTGGCGCGGTAGGTGTACTGCTGCGTCCCCGTGGGCGTCTGGGCCACCTGGGTCACGGTCTGCTCCTGCTGCGGAGCCTCAGGGTCAATCATGGGCACTCCTCCTCTTTGGGTGTGTTGGGCGCTGCTTGTCAGTGCGCCCGTACTCCGACCACGCTTAACGCCGATGGAGGCCTGCGGTTTCACCTCTGCGGTTGGCGGCGGCGCCAGACGGGGGTCAGGCGCCGGGCCGGGGACCCAGCACCGCCGCCGTACGAGCGGGCAGGCTGATCGCCCCTCGTGCCCAGACTGTGCCGGGTCGTGATGCGAGTAGGATTGGGGGCCGCTCTGAGCCCATCTCAATCTCACGGCGGCGGCCGCTTAGGTTCAAGACGATCACCATCAAGCCGCGTCTCATCACGAGCCAGTTGCGTCCGGTCTCAACCTCAGGTGAAGCTCCTCCTGAAAACAGGTCGGGACATCGCCGACGCAGGGCAAGCAGGTCTCGATACCAGCTGTACATGGCCCGATGCTCCGGCATCCTCAGCTCTGACCAGTGCAGCTTGGAACGCTGAAAGGTGGTCTCCCGCTGGGGGTCTGGGATGGCGGACCCCGGCGCCAGAAACTCTGAGAATTCCCGTCGTCTTCCCTGTCGCACGGCCCGCCCGAGGGCCGGGTCCTGGAGGTCCGTGAAGTACAAAAAGGGACTAGTTGCGGCCCACTCCTCCCCCTGGAAGATCATCGGCACAAACGGGCCGGTCATCAGGATGGCCGCCCCGACCTTGGCCAACTCGAGCTCCACCAGATGCCCGACCCGATCCCCGAGGGCACGGTTGCCCACCTGATCGTGATTCTGCAGGTAGGCCACCAGGTGCTGCAACGGGGGCCGCTGGTCCTCTCTACCCACCACCATCTGCCTTGAGGGGGCGTAGCGGCCACCATAGACGAACCCGTGGCACAGGGTGGCGGCGAGGTCTTCGAGCCCTGAGAAGTCCTGGTAGTAGCCGTCGCGCTCCTGGGTCAGAGCCACATGCAACGCATGGTGGAAGTCGTCATTCCACATGAGGTCCAGGCCCATACCCCCAGAATCGAGGCTCCGGACGATCCGAGGATCGTTCTGGTTGCTTTCAGCGATCAGGGTCAGCGGCCGGCCGAGGCGTTGCTGCAGGCACCCCACCTCGTGGCTGATCTGTTCCAGGAGAGGTCGGGCGGAGACATCGATGTATCCGTGCACGGCGTCGAGGCGCAGACCGTCCAGGTGGAACTCGTCCAGCCACTGCAGGGCGTTATCACAGATGAACCTGCGCACCTGATCGCTGCCCGCGCCATCCAGGTTGATGGCCTGGCCCCACAGCGTGCCGTAGCGGTCGGTCAGGTAGGGGCCGAACTTGGGAAGGTAGTTGCCCTCCGGACCGAGGTGGTTGTAGACCACGTCCAGAATCACCCCTAAGCCAAGCTCGTGGCAGGCATCCACGAACCGCATGAGTCCAAGCGGCCCTCCGTAGCTGGCATGAACGGCAAACAGGCTGGCGGCGTCGTATCCCCATCCCCTCGCCCCCGGAAACTGATGCACCGGCATGAGCTCCACGTGGGTAGCGCCCAAGTCGACCAGATGCCCCAGCTTGACGGCTGCCGCCTCGAAAGTGCCCTCCCCGGTGAAGGTCCCGATGTGAAGCTCATAGATAACGGCTCGCTCGATCGGCGGCGGCAGCCAGCCCTGGTCCCTCCAGCGGTGTCGTTCCCCGTCGAACCGGCGGGAGAGGCCATGCACCCCATCCGGCTGCCACTGGGACCGGGGGTCGGGAAAGGGCCCTTCACCATCGACCAGGTAGCCGTAGCTCGCGCCGCGCCGCGGCACCCGCTTCGGCTCCCACCACCCCGACCCGAGTCGGCGCATGGGGACGGTCTTGGACCCGATCTGGATGGTGACCTCCCGGGCAGCAGGTGCCCAGACAGAGAAGCGCTTCATCGGCTACCCTCGCGGGTCAGAAGGGCGACGGGGAAGCCACCGAGAAGGTCCAGGATCTCAACCTCCCCGGCTTCGATACTCCGGCCGGTGAAGCGATTGACCCAGGTGCCCATGGGTAGGGTCACCGCCGCCGCTCGGTGGCGGCGCGCCGCGCTCGGCGGCCGAATCGGTGCTACCGTGACCACGCTGCCGCCCCTGGCGAAGGCTACGTACCCGCCACTCCCCACTCCCCTTATGTCGAGAGGGCGGTATGTCCCAGCCTGGCCAAAGCACGCCGGGAGCTGGCGCCTGACGGCGAGTGCCGTCGCTGTGACCCAGAGCTTGGGCAGCCCGGAGGCGCGCGCCAGCATGGCCCGCCGTGGGGTGAGCCCGTCGAGCTTCTCAACAAGGCCTGAGCGCAATCGGAAGTCGACCGGGCGCCGGTTGTCGGGATCCACCAGGCTCAGGTCCCAGAGCTCAGTTCCCTGGTATATGTCCGGGACACCGGGGGCTGTCAACTTGAGCAGACAAAGAGTCAGCGACATAGCGGTCCAATCCGGGGTCATCCTCTGGACGAACCGCTCCAGGTCAGCTCGAAATATCGGGTCGCGAAGTGCGGCGGTGGCGAAGCCAAGGACCGCGGCCTCGTACCCATCTCGGGGGGAGCGCCAGGAGGTGTGCACCTTGGCCTCTCGCACCGACTTCCGGAGGGCAGGTAGAAGGCGGTCCTCGGAGATGGGCCAGGCGCCGAATACCGTCTGATAGAAGAAGTACTCGAAGTTGGAGTCGACGCCGGGGGACCGGTAGCCCTGGGTGAGGCGGTGCCAACGCCGCACCGCCCTACCCCACGCTGACGGCCAATGGGTGAGGAGGTTCAGGCGGCAGCGCACATCCTCGCCCCGTTTGCTGTCGTGAGTGGACGTGGCACTCATCGAGGAGAACAACTGCTCTTGCCGCTCCAGCATCGCCGAATGGAACTCATCGACCGCCACCCCGAAGCAGCTCGGGTCGTCTCCCACCTCATTGAGGCTAATGAGCCGGTTGTAGCGGTAGAAGGCTGTGTCCTCGACCCCCTTGGCCATCACGGCTCCGGTCAACTGCTGCCAGCGCCGGGCGACGTCCAGGTCATCACTGCCAGGCCAGGTTCCACAAGCCACGTCGCGGACGAACGCCAGCACCTGGGGATCTAGGCCTGACTCGGTGCCGCCTGCCGCGGTAGCCGCCCGCCGCACGGGGTCGGTCGCTGCAGCCAACTCCTGCCCAGCCAGTCCGGGACGCACATAGGTCCGGTAGACGGGGAGGTTGGCTGCCAGCGCCACCAGGCACTCGCGGATCTCGTGGGCACCGAAGTCGCGGCCGACGGCGCTGGACCTGGCGAGCACCATCAGGATCCGGGTGATGCTCTCCAGCTCTGCCGCAAACAACTCGCGCAGCACCTCGGCCTTGCTTGAGCTGCTGATCTCCGCAAACGTCCTTCGCTCCTCGGTGAACTCCCGGTAGATCTGGGTCAGCGCCGGCTCGCTGTCGCGGTTGATGAGCAGACCCCCCGCCAGGCGCGAGAAGTCATAGCCGGTGGTGCCGTCAACGGGCCAGGACGGGGGCACACGCTCGTGGCGGGCGAGGATCTTTTCCACGACGATCCATCGCTGGCCAGCGTCGGCTCGGAGCCTCCGCAGGTACTCAAGCGGGTCAAAGAGCCCATCAGGGTGGTCCACTCGCAACCCGGAATTTGGACACTCGGCCAGGAGATGAAGCGAGAAGTTGTGGTACGCCCGGTACGCCTGCTCCTCCTCCATTCTTAGGCCTATGAGCGTGTCCACGTCGAAGAACCTCCGATAATTCAGGTATCGAGATCCAGCTCGCCAGTTGGCGAGCTGGTAGTGCTGGCGCTGCAGGAGGCGGTCCAACCAGCGAGGGTGTGCGGCCAAGAAGGCCAGTTCGTCTTGGGGGTCATCCGGTGCACTATGGCCGCCCAAGCCTCTCCCTGCCCCGCTCTGAAGTGACCGGAGCGCGCCGGGGCCCTCGTCCGCCACCAGTTCGGCGGCCAGACTCGCCTGCACTCGGCCCTCTTCCCGTCCCATTTCTGCCAGCGTCTCCACCAGAGCGGTGATGGCGACGGGGAACACTCCCTCCTGGATCTTCAGCTCAACACCTCGTTCGGACAGGCAGATGCGGGCCGACCCGGGGCGCAGCAGATCTCCGTAGCGCCCCCCCAGGACCGGCAGGACAACCTTTTCCTTCAGGGCAGGGTCGGGTCGGCTCCAATCGATGTCAAAAAAGGGCGCCACCGGACTGCGCCTGCCGCGGGTCAGCACGTCTGTGAACCAGCGGTTCTCACCTGGGAGGGCGGCCATGTGGTTGGGGACCAGATCGAACACAATGCCAAGGCCCTGGGCGCTCAAGGCACGCTGGAGGCTGCCGAGCGCACCCACTCCACCCAGCGAGTCGTCGACAGCCTCAGGATCCACCACGTCATAGCCGTGGGCGCTGCCGGGAGCGGCCTCTAAGATCGGTGACAGGTACGCATGGCTGATGCCCAGCCGGGCCAGGTATGGAACCAGTGAGGTCACTCGAGCAAGGTCCACTCCATTGCGAAGTTGCAGCCGATACGTGGCCCTGGGGTGGGCAGCGCTGTCTGGGGGGGATGTTCTGGGGCCGGAGGCGAGGTCCACCTCCTCCACCGTAGGTGCCTTGGGAGTGGGTCGCGTCGGGCTCTCGGTGTCGCCGGGTGGTGCCGGTGAGGTCGGAAAGGCGTCCGCCTGGGGCCCTGGCAACTCCATCATCTCCTCGATCCTGAGATCAACAGTGGCCTCCTTAGGCGTTCGCTGCTTGGTGGCAAGAGGAACGGCCCCATGCCCCTTGACAATAACCGTCCAGGCCCGGATGCTCTCCTGCCCGTTTGCGGCCGGCCCCTGTGCAGCCGCGGGTAGCGGGAGTGGGAGTGGGGCAGTGGTCCCCATGGGGACCCCGCCGGCGGGGTTTGCCGCACGGGCTGCTGCTCGAGCCGCCAGTCGGCCGTGTCGAGTCCGTCCGGGCTGCCGCCATCCCGCCAGACGTCGTCTGCTCGCCCGGCGCAACTTGGAAGACCCGTCCTTGAAGAAGGCCTTCATGGGGCGTCCAGCGCGGGCAACAGACCCCGCTCACCGCTCGGCCACAGTAGGCGCGGCGGGCTGTCCGGTATCGCCTCCAAGCCAGTCCATGAAACGCCAGCGCTGCGGCTGCGTTACTTGCCCCGACCGAGGGTGCCGCGGTCGCGAGGGTTTGGGCACCAGACAGGAGGGACAACTGATGTGCGCGAGCTGTGGATGCCCGGAACTGTACCAGCGCCATGAGGAGGGTGACATCACGATCGACGACCTGACCGCGGCCGGTGCCGCACATGGCCTCAGTATTGAGCAGGTCGCCGAGAACATCGTCAAGGCGGTGGCCCGGGAGAACGACCCTACCCAGGCCTGAATCAAGGCTCGAACAGACCGAAGGCGGGAGGGCGGGCCACGGTCCGCCCTCCCCTTTGGCACTGGACTCAAGAGGTGCTGATGTCCGGCACAGGTTGCCTGTCGGCCACCTGGTGCGCCTCATGCAGCTCCGACCAAGCCGGTCGCGGCTGCCCGGGGCCGGGAGAAGCGCCGCTTGACTCGCCGCAGTCGGGGTACCGCCCACTCGTCGTGCTCTGAGACCAGATCCGGGAAGCGTTCCTTGCGCTGGGGGATGAGCTCGTCCAGGATTGCCGACTGCCAGTCGAGGAGAGCGGCGTGGAGGGCATATGAGGTGCGCGCGCACCAAACGCCCTCGGGGGCCGCGCCGCCGGTGGCTGCGACCAAGGCGGCCACGACACGGTGGCAGGCCGCCTGTCGCCCTATGTATCCGCCCTTGAGGTGCCGCTCCTCGAGCTGGTTCAGGCACTCATCTATGGCGACCAACCTGGCTCGTGGGGATAGAAGATGGCCCGGCTTGCGCCCTGGCTCCGGGGCTGGGTGAGACCAAGCTCCATCGGCCCTCCAGCTCACCTTAATGCTCATACGAACCTCCTAGATGTCGTCTCTGTCATCGGTCAGCGCTCCTTTGGCCCGATGCCGAGGGTGGAAAGCCCGCGCCCGGGCTGGCTGTTCTGTCCGGGATGGCAAAACGCGGGAGCGCCGGCGGGGTTTCACTTGCGCGCTCGTCCGCGGTCCCCGCGGTTGTTTAGCTATGCGAACTGTTCACCACACAAGATGTTGGTGTAACTGCCAATTTCACCATCTAAACATCAACGCCTAACACTATTCATGACGCACATTAGCCGCCATGCGAACAGTCCTACACCCTATCTATTAGCCTTAAAAACATGGGGGTTTTGATTGTGCCTCATGGTTGTACGCAAGCGGTCTCATGTGGTACGGTGGCTGACGCAACGCGGTGTGTCGCCAGGATGCATTGCGGTTCGAGGGAGGTCGGCGATGAACTACAGCAGCAAGACAACGGCAAACGTCAAGTTACGCGTGGTGGCAATGACTCAGAGCCAACGGGCAGCGGGGGCGGCGGCTCTAGGGGTTGACGCCGAACAGCTCTACCGCAACCACTACCAGGCGGTCCTGCGATATGTGCGCTCGCGCGTGGCCACCCAGGACATTGCAGAGGATCTGGTTGCGGACGTGTTCTGCCGGGCGGTGGGACATGCCACGGCCTACCAGGCGCTCCACGATACGCCCCTTCCGTGGCTTTACCGGATAGCTGCGCACCGCATTGCCGACCACTACCGGCGGCGGCGCCCGACCTGTTCTCTGGAGGCCGCCTCTGACCTTAGGTCACTTGCTCCGGATCCCCTCGAAGCGGTTGTACTGAAGTCCGAACTGGGGTCCGTGTGGGAGGCTTCGCGAAGTTTGCCTCCGACTCAGAGGAGGGCCCTCTGGCTGCGCTATGGAAGGCAGTTGGAGCTGCGCGAGATCTCCCTGCTGATGGGGAAGTCGGTGGAGGCGGTGAAGCTGCTCATCCATCGTGCCCTGAAGCGTATTCGCCACCTGCTGGGTCTGGGGGGCGTGGCCGCTCCGCCGGCTCCTCGACCGGCCGGGGCCAGGTCCGCGGGCACGCCCGTGGTTGCTGGGCGGCGTGCGGAGGCTCGGCCCGTCGCCGCGAAGCAGGCGGCCCCAAGCGGTCTGGTCGCGGCGCCCGCCGCTTGACCGGTGCCGGGAGAACGGCAGCCACTGGCGGTGGCCAGCTACAGCGGATGTCGCGGGTCGCGAAGTTGAGTCACGACGAACTCGTTAACAAAGGAGATGTGGTGGTAGCAGAAAACAGTCACCAGGACGCGGCGCGTCCGGACCGGGGGACGGACTATATCAGCCTGAGCTCTCTGAGAGACATCAAGTGACGGCGGACGGGCGGGTGGTGGTGGTGACCGGAGCCTCTGCCGGCGTCGGCAGGGCGACCGCCCATGCCTTCGCCCGTCGCGGATGCAGGGTGGCGCTGTTGGCCCGCGGTGAGCGCGGGCTCCAAGAGGCTACCCAAGAGTGTTTAAACCTGGGAGCTCAGGCCATCGCGATACCGACCGATGTGGCTGACCCTCGCCAGGTGGAGCGCGCAGCTCAGCTGGCTGAGGACGGGCTGGGTTCTATAGATGTCTGGGTCAATGACGCCATGGCGACCGTGTTTGCTCCGGTCTGTGACATTGAGGCAGACGAGTTTCGTCGCGCTACCGAGGTCACCTACCTGGGGGCGGTGTACGGCACCATGGCAGCGCTGCGACGGATGCGGCCGAGGAACCGGGGCACTGTCGTGCAGGTGGGGTCAGCCCTCTCCTACCGAGCGATTCCGCTCCAAGCGGCTTATTGCGGCTCGAAGTTTGCCCTGCGCGGGTTCACCGACAGCCTTCGTACGGAGCTCATGCACGACAGAAGCGACGTCTTCGTGACGATGGTCCAACTGCCGGCCGTGAACACCCCTCAGTTCAACTGGTGCCGGTCGAAGCTGGATCGGCATCCCCAACCCGTGCCGCCGATTTATGAGCCAGAGGTTCCGGCGGAGGCCGTCTATTTCGCATCCCGCCATCGACGCCGGGAGGTCTTCTGCGGAGGATCGACCGTGGCCGTGATCCTGGGCAACCGACTAGCCCCCGGACTGGGAGATCGGTATCTGGCCAAGACGGGCTACAGCTCCCAACAGAACACCACGCTCCCCTACCAAAGTGACCGCCCGTCCAACCTCTTCGAACCAGTCGAGGACAAGTCGGCCACCAGGGGGAGCTTCAGCGGTGTCGCCCACGAGCGCAGCTACCAGCTGTGGGGAAGCTTCCACCGCCGGGCGTTACTCGCCGCCGGGGTATTTGCGCTCACGGCAGGGTGGTCGCTGTGGAGGCTCCGTTGAAAGCCAAACCGCAAAAGCTTTGCCGTCCCATCACCGCAGCGGCCCACCGCGTCGCCCAAGATCTCCAGCGCTCCTCCTGTGCGGCGGTGCGGAGGCGCAGGGCCATCATCTCCCTGGAACTGATCGCCACTTCCTCGATGGGTCTGGTGGCGCTGCGGCAGCTGGGCATGATCCCAGATCTCGGCCACCGGGGTACGTCGGTGCCGAACGCCAGGATCGGTACCCAATCCGTGGTAACGTCGCCCCGCGCCTACTGGCTGCTACACACGCCGGACTCCCTGCTGGGGTTGGCCAGTTACGCCGGCACCGCGCTCCTAGCCGGCATGGGGGGCGCGGACCGTGCCCAGAGGACAAGGTTCATTCCCGCTGCCATGGGTCTCAAGCTGGCTTTGGATGTGGCCAGTGCGCTGCTCCTGACTCGCGAGGAGCTGGCGAGCGGACGACGCCTCTGCGCACCATGCTTGCTGGCCTGCGCCTGCGCGATAGTCGCTGCCCCTCCCGGGCTGCCAGAAGTGCTCGACGCCCTAGGCCAGCAGTGCCCGGCGGCCGCGGCACCGCAACCCCGATGTGAGCCCAGCCCCAGTGACCAGGGAATCAGTGCTCGGCGGTAGTCTGGTCGGTGTTGTTTGGGGCCGGGGGGCACGCGTCACGCGCTGGCGTCGACGGACTTGAGCGACCGGCATTCCAGCGGACGGCCACTGCGCCTGATACGGCGCTTCGGTCCGTACCTGTTGGCGTTGGGGGTTATCGGGGCGTTGCTCCTCTTCGCTTCGCCAGAGCGGTTCGCGCAAGCGACGCGCCGCTTCAACCCGACCGTCGCGCCCTTGCTGGCCCTGCTCTCCTTCTGCTATTACCTGTTACAAGGGGTTCGCTGGCGTCCGCTGCTTGCCGCCGCCGGAGTTAAGATCCCCTTCCCGAGAGCCATCCTGTTGAATTTTGCGGGGCAGGCGGTGGGGTTGCTACCGGGTGGAGAGTTGGCCCGGTGCGTCCTGGTCAGTGAGGTATGTCAAAGCGAGGTAGGCGACGCCGTCGCCACGGTCACCGTGCAGGAGCTCATCTACTCCCTGCTAATCACGGCGGTCGCGGTTCCCGGTTCTCTGCGCTGGCCGGAGGCCGCTGCAGGCGTCCTGCTGAGCCTCGTGGGCATTGCCACCGTATTCTTGGTGCTCACTGTTCCCGCCGTCTTTCGTGCCGTCACGCGTGTTCTGGGTAGGATCCCGGTCGCTCGCCGCTACACAGGAGACGTCGAAGAGCTTCGTCGCAGCACCGTGCTACTCCTAACCCGCTGGGACACACTGGCCTGGTCGCTGGTGAGCGTGGCCCAGGTGCTCATCACGGTGACCATGTTTTGGTTGGCCGTCCAGGCAGTCGCGCCGGGGATGCTGAGCTATCCCCAGGCGGCATTGGTGTACGCCATTGCTCACCTCGCCGGTAGTCTGTCGTTCAGCCCCGGAGGTCTCGGCGGGTTCGAGGCGGTGTGCGTGGGCATGCTGCTGGCGTTTGGGGTGCCCTTGTCTGCCGCCATCGCCGCGTCCCTGGTGCAGAGGCTTTCCGACAAGGGGCTGGGAACGCTGTATGGCACGGCCGCCTATCTGGTGGCCCGGCGCAGGTACCAGTTGCAGAGGCGCAGCATGGTGCATCATCGATCCACCCGCAGGAAGGCGCCCACTCCCACTTGAGATGCACTTGGGCCCAATCTCGCCCCGATCAGATGGGAAACCTGACGCTGTCCCTACCCGAGTCCGCCAGCCTGGGACTCCCCCTACTCCAGCGGGCCACCGCTGCAGTCCACGGTGAAGGGGCGCACGACCCGGCACCTGACCTGCGGAGTCCCCAGGACCCGCTCGGTCAGATCAGCCAGATTAGCAGGGCCAAAACGGCGGCAGCACAGGTCGCTGACAGCAGGCAGCAGGACAGGGCCTCCAATCCGCAGCACCCGGCCCGGCGAACTGTACGGGCGGCACGACGCCCGTGGTGCCTTCTTGGCATGGCAACAAGGTATAGCACAGGAGGCTCAAGGTGCGGCCGCCGCGGCCTGGCGACCAGCGATTTTCGTTGCTGTGGCCGTTGGCCGGAAGCCCCTGCGGCCACCACAGCTGCCGCCCCCTGCGGGGTGGGGCGAGGGGCCTCGACGCGTGCCGAAACACAGAGCCGCCCCAGCCTGTCCCCCTCCAGGTTGGGGACCTTCAGCACGGTGTCGACGGCAGTTGGAGCGGCCGTCGTCAGATCGCCCTAAGCTCGAGCCGATGCCCTGACCGCCGAGGCTCAGCCTGGGCGCTCCCCGAGGTAGGCATCCTCCAATGCGTAGTCCTCTGGTGAGGGGGCGTACCTCCGCACCAGGCTATCAAAGGACCGCTCCACTTCGGGCGCGGCTGAGCCAGCGACGAGCCAGTCGACCTCGTCGGAAACCGTGGCCGCATAGTCTCCATGCGGAACATACCCGAGGCGCTCGGCTGCAGTGGTGTCGAGCTCGAAGGGCGGAACCCGGTTCCAGGGGTGTGCCCCCAGCCCAGGAGGTGCCGCCTCATCAAGCAGCACCTCTCGCCAGCTGTGATCCATGTGGGCGGCTATGACCCCAGCGATGCGGCGCCCGTCGGGACAGTCCGGATCAGCGATGTTGAGGACTCTTGGGGCAGGGTTCTCGGCCACGAGCTGGACCAGAGCGGCCAAGTTCTGGGCAGCGGTCGGGTGGTCGGCACCGGCGCCACCGCGGGCCAGCAGGATGGCGGGGCGGCGATCCAGGACTCGCTTAACGAAGTGCCACTCCCGCGGCTGGCGGCTCCAGGCGCCGTGGACCTTCGATGGCCGCAGGACCGTCACGTTGGCCCCGGTCGCGAGCAAGGTCTCCTCGGCGGCCACCTTGTTGGGTCCGTAACCCGCCGGGGTGTTGAAGTCCTCCCCATTCGGACGCAGGGTCGGGTTGCTCTCGTCGACAGGGCGGAGGAATTCGGGAGCCTCACGTGAATTTGAATGCCGGCCATGGCCGTCGACATAGACCGCCTTGCTGGAGATCATCACAGCAGATGTGACGTCGGCAAGCAAGGGCGCCAGGGCCGCCGCGTGGTCCGCCGTGAAGCAGCTGCAGTCAACGACCAGATCGGCGCCCGCCGCCAAGACGGCACGAAGGGCCTCTGGCTCGTGGCGGTCGGACACCACAAAGTGAGCCCCGGTCGCCGGCAAGCCGGTCGGCACCGGGCCGGACCGTCGTGCGGTGACGGTCACATCCCAGTCATCCGACCGCAGTCGCCGCGTCACTGCCCACCCAATGGCGCCGGTTCCTCCGAGCACAACCGCCCTCCTCATTCCTTGGCCCTCAACAGGAAACCGTCGGGCGGGACGAGATGCTTATGGCGCAGGCGAGGTCTTCGTCACCGCCTTTTGGGCACGCTGTGGCCAAGGCAGTCACAACGCGGCTTCGTCCGATCGCCAGTATGTGGCGAAAGACGTCGCAGATAGCGGCGCGGGGCGCCGACGGCGGGAGGGTTGGGCCGCGGCGGTATCGTGGGCAGAAGTCATGGCAGCGAGTACGCCACCAACTGGGCCTGTCCCCCCGTCCCTCCGAGGACCTCAGGGCCGCCGGCGGGGACCAGCACGGTGTTGCCGGCAATGGCTATCGGGGCATTAGTGGCCGCTGGCAGCTTCTGTCGATAGACGACGGCGCCGGTGCGGCGGTTGAGAGCGACCAGAGTTCCCCGGTAGAGAGTGGTGAACACCAGGTCGTTGGACACCGTGGCGGCTCCCAGGGGCATGCCGTCCAGGTGGGTATCCCATTCCACCTTGCCGGTGGTGAGGTTC
>DAHWNZ010000206.1:0-501 GCA_027339635.1 Candidatus Dormiibacterota bacterium | reverse complement strand
ACTTCACCGATTCGATGATCTTCTCGTAGCCCGTGCACCTGCATATGTTGCCTGATATCGCTGTCCTGATCTCGTCCTCGGTAGGGTCTGGGTTCTCCTTGAGGAGAGCGTAGGCTGAAATCAGCATCCCGGGGGTGCAGAATCCGCACTGCAGGCCGTGCTTAGCCACAAAGCCCTCCTGCACCGGGTCCAGCTTCCCATGGTCTCCCAGGCCTTCCACCGTCATCACCTTCCTCCCGTCTGCCTGTACAGCCAGCACGGTGCACGACTTCACCGCCTTCCCGTCCAGGAGGACCGTGCACGCCCCGCAGCTGGTGGTGTCGCACCCTATGTGGCTCCCGGTGAGGCCGAGGTTCTCTCTGAGGAAGTGCACCAGCAGCAGCCGTGGCTCCACGTCGGCCTCCCTCTTGACGCCGTTGACCTCCACCGCGATGCGCCTCGTCTGAGGCATCTACGTCCGCCTCCTCGCCCGCTGGCTGGCCCTCTCCAAACCCCTGGCCA
>DAHWNZ010000205.1:0-503 GCA_027339635.1 Candidatus Dormiibacterota bacterium | reverse complement strand
ACGAGGCCGGCCGCGTGTTCCCGATCCGCATCCAGGTCACGCAGCAGCTTCTCTTCGAAGTTCCGCGCGGAGGCGGCCAGCAGCTCGATGGACTGCAGGAGGTTGTGCGTCAGCAACGGCATCATCACGTTGAGCTCGAAGTTCCCGTGCTGGCCGGCCGTCGTGACGACGACGTCGTTGCCAAACACCTGCGCGCACACCATCATGACCGACTCGCAGATGACCGGATTGACCTTGCCCGGCATGATGCTGGAACCAGGCTGGGTCGCGGGAATGATGAGCTCGCCGATGCCGCAGCGGGGCCCGGATCCGAGCAGCCGGATGTCCTGCGCAATCTTGAAGAAGCTCACCGCGACCGTCTTCAAGGCCCCGCTCATATCGACCGCCGCATCCTTGGCCGCCTGCGCCTCGAAGTGGTTTGCGGCCTCATGAAACGAGACGCCGGTCAGCTTGGAGAGACGCTCTGCCATCCGTGCCCCGAACTCGGGGTGGGTGTTGATGCC
>DAHWNZ010000204.1:0-503 GCA_027339635.1 Candidatus Dormiibacterota bacterium | reverse complement strand
CACCGGCAGGGCGAAGCTGTAGAGGCGCGTGGAGATGGCGCTGTAGCCCGGGCCGGCGAAGTGACCGGGGAGGGCGCCGAGCAGGTCGTTGAAAGCGTCGGCGGCGGCCTTGGAGAAGAGGGTGAAGGTGACCGCCGCCGCTCCCAGGATGGTGAGGTACGGCCGGGGGGAGAGCCGGACCTTCAGGTAGGTGTGGAGCCAGTAGCTGTTCATGAGGAGCCCCCCCAGGGAGGCGCCCAGCAGGGCCAGCGCCGCGCCCGTCACCCCCCAGGCCGGCAGGAAGCGTACCGGGGGGACGAGCAGGAAGAGCAGACCGACCAGCAACACCAGCTGCACCGCCGAGACGTAGAGCTCGCGGCGCTGCTGGCCGATGGCGTCGAGGACCGTCCCCATGATCCGGAAGATGGACTGCGGGAGGGCGGCGAGCGCGAGGAAGACCAGCGCGGTGGAGCCGCTGATGAAACCGCCGCTGGCCACGACATTGCTGTAGAGGATATTGAGCA
>DAHWNZ010000203.1:0-508 GCA_027339635.1 Candidatus Dormiibacterota bacterium | reverse complement strand
GGTTGGGATCAGAATCGGCATCAGCAAGGGCAGCCAACCACTCTGGCCAGCCTCGAGCTAGGCCACTCTGGCTTCAACCCAGTGGAGGCGAATCCGGGAATCGAACCCGGGATCGCGGCTTCGCAGATGCCCATCGGCCCCCTACCGGGCTGGCGACTGGCTCCGAGCCGGAGTCCTACCTCCCAAGGCCAGTAGCGGCACCGTGGCAGGAGTGGCGCGTGCCCGAGGTCCCCTGATCGCGACGCCGATCAGCATGATCGCCCGGCCAAGCACTCTCACAGGGAGCACTGGCTCACCGATGAGCAGCCCCGCAGCCAGCACCGCCAGGAACGGCTGGAGGTAGCTCTAGACAGCGGTCCCAGCCGGGCCAAGACGGCGGCCCCCCGGCAGGTACCTCCAGGTGGTGAGAGCGACTGCCCCCGCGGAGCTGTAGGCCAGCAGACCGATCCAGGGTGCCCGCTCGGATACGGCGGGCTCTCCACCGTCTGGACGACTCCCAAGGGGACCA
>DAHWNZ010000202.1:0-511 GCA_027339635.1 Candidatus Dormiibacterota bacterium | reverse complement strand
TCGTGCTTCAGGCGCCGGTGGAGGTGCGCGACGACGACACGGCGGAGACGCTGCTGGCCCGGATCCACGAGCAGGAGTGGCGGATCCTGCCGGAGGCGGTGAGGCTGCTGAGCCTGGACCGGATCCGAGTCGAGGGTCGGCGCGTGATCAGGGTGGAGCGGTGAAGCCGCGACGGGCGCTCCTGGGGGTCTCCGACCGCACCGGTCTGATCGATCTCGCAGCCGGTCTCAGCCAGCTGGGGGTCGAGCTGGTGGCAACCGGTGGGACCGCTGGGGCGCTGCGGGAGGCGGGCCTGCCCGTGACGCCGTTGTCCCGGCTGACCGGCATCGGGGAGATGCTGGACGGCCGGGTGAAGACGCTGCACCCGGCGGTCCACGCGGGGATCCTGGCGCGCCGGGACGACCCCGACCACATGGCCCAGCTCGCCGAGCACGGATTCGTGCCCATCGACATGGTGGTGGTCAATCTCTACCCATTCGCCCAGGTCGCAGCCGCGGGCGGGCCTTTGGAC
>DAHWNZ010000201.1:0-514 GCA_027339635.1 Candidatus Dormiibacterota bacterium | reverse complement strand
TCCCCGACGCGGATTCGGTGCCGGGCACATGAACCAGACTCCCGCTCGGATGGGCGCTGTCCGTCGCCCTGACGGCCGGGAGCCGCCGAGTATCCCGGTTAGGCATATCCATCTAGCCGGACCAGACGCTGGAGGACCCCCGGATTTGAAGTCTTTGCGCCCACTGGTACCACAACATATGGTGCGGACTCCGGCTAGCTGGATACCCTCAACGCGTGTTTTGGCCGGATCTGTTGCCCTATCGCGCTGAAACACGCTAACAGTGTCAAGCGCTGTTGAGGAGCACCAGTCACATATCAGGCGCGGCTACTGAGATCGCGTAGCCACTCTTGCTGGTAGCACCAGACTACGGATCTGGGTTTGCGGGGGTTCAAATCCCTCTGGGCGCACCACCTCAGTTCAGGTGCGTACCAATGGACGAGGCGCGACAGGGGCTGTTGGAGGAGCCGGGGGCCCGACGCGCCCTGGGTCAGCCGGGAGTTGTCAGAACCCCTCGCGCACCCGCGAGAAGACC
>DAHWNZ010000200.1:0-515 GCA_027339635.1 Candidatus Dormiibacterota bacterium | reverse complement strand
CGAGCAGCCCCAGCACCAGGCCAAGGGCGAGGAAATCGAGCTTGGTCCGGGAGCTGGGGTAGAGCACCGTGTACACCGGGTCCGGGCCGGTCCGCTCGGAGACCGAGCCCGCCCGAGGGGACCCCTGGGGGGTCGGGGCCTGCGCGACGCTCGTCGCCATCCCCGGGACCTCGCGAGGCGAGGCGATGTACCGGGAGAGCCGGGGGAAGCGCGCGTGCCCGCTCACCCAGAACCAGTGGTCGAGGGCGAAGTACTGCCCCGCCATCCCCGTGAAGAGGATGACGTAGACCAGGATGTAGATCGGGTGCGGGCCGACGTCCGTCCCCGTCCCGTTCAGCGCGAAGGTGGAGTAGAACTGGGTGACGATGAAGGCCGTGGAGGCCACGCCTCCCACGACGCAGGCGAGCCGGGTGGTGAACCCGGCGAGGAACGCCACCGCTAGGTATCCCGTCAGCAGGGCGATCCCCCAGGCGAAGAGGGTGGCGTGGGACGCGGCAAAGCTTGCGAGCCCCGCC
>DAHWNZ010000001.1:0-93221 GCA_027339635.1 Candidatus Dormiibacterota bacterium | reverse complement strand
GCCGGAACCTCTCCCAGGGCCGGCGGGTCACCTCATGAATGACCGCCACGATGAACCCCTTGGCGGACTGGAGGTCGGATACGACCCCATCCCTGATCGGCCTGACCGTGGCCATTCCTACCGGGGTCCGGCCGGTGAGCTCGCGGGCCTGGTGGCCGATGAGTATCGGCTTGCGGGTGCCGTCCGGTCCGAGGGAAACCAGCATCACCGACGGCTCGTTGAGGAGGATGGTGCCGTCGGTGCGGCACACGACGGTGTTTGCGGTCCCCAGGTCGATGCCAAAATCTGCGGAAAGCAAGCCCAATTTGACCACCTGAACAGCCGCCCCAGGACGGGCGGCTCTGCTAACACTACGCCTCCCGCTGACTAGGAACGCACATGCAGCTCATCTCGTTTCGCAACGGTCAACCGATCGAGCTTCCGGTTCCCGAAGAGCTTGACTCCGCCCCCACCGACGCGGTTGTGGCGGGGGGTGGCAGCGTGAGTCTGCGGGCCTGGCCGGTCATCGGCGATGAACAGCTGCAGCAGGCCATGACCAGGCTTGGTGCTCTGGCCCGGGTCAGTGGCCTGGCCCTGCGCCGCCCCCTGGCGGCAGCATATTCGGGGGGCAGGTTGGTGGTCGCCGAGGAGGCGTCGGACGGGGTCACCCTGTCGACCCTGCGCCGCCTCGTCCCCCTCACCTTCGATCAGGCAGCGGTGGTGGCGGAGGGCCTGTTGGCCGCCGTGGCCGCGCTGGAGCAGGCCGCCGTGGCCCATGGGGACCCGAGCTGGACCCAGACGGTCCTGGGTACGGATGGTCGTGTCCGGTTCACCGGGGCCGACCCCTTTGCCGCGGCTGGAAGAGGGGACAGGGGGGCGGTGGCCGCTATGGCCGCGACCCTTCTCACCCAGGCCTCCGCCTCCAGCCTGAAGGGGGTTCCCGAGGCCGTCCAGGAGAGGCTGCTAAGCCTGGTCTCCGAATTGGAGCTGCGGGATCGGTCGGCCGCCTCGGTGCTGGGCTCGTGGCGGCATGCGCTGGGCGCCCAGCTCGATCCCTCAGCCAAGCGCAGGGTGCGCGGCCAGCTGCAGGCACTGGGAGCCAGGCTTCTGGAGCTGGATCGGGGGTCGGCCCCTTCGAAAGGGGCAGCCGCCAGACCCGGGTTAACGCCGTCCGAGCCAGCGCGGCAGGTCCTGGCCGAGGCGACGGTCGGCATTCAGCGGCCGATTCTCGCGCCCCGGCGGCAAGGTGCGCCGGGGGAGCGACCGCAGGACCGTCACCCGGAGGCACCGCGCCCGTGGATCCGGCCCGCGGCGCGGCCCGCCGAGGCCGGCCCCAGACCGGTCGCGCCACAGCTTGACGCGCCCCGGCCGGCGTCCGAAGCTGAGCCTGCAGCGCCAGGGCCGGCTGTTCCGTTGTCCCCGCCCCACGGTCGCCCGGACTCGAGCCCGCCTCCCAGCCTCAACCGAGGCCCGCGGCCTCGCTGGGTCGCCCTGGGGGCGGTGGCCGTCGTCCTTCTCCTGCTGGTAGGTGGAGGTTCCGCTCTCCTTCTTCATAGAGGGGCGCCGTCGACCACGTCCGCGCGATCGCACCAGGGGCCAAGCGGCACCCACTCACCATCGACTGGGAGGGCGTCACCATCGCCCGGCGCCACCCAGCCCAGCCCGCCGGCGCAAACCCCGGCACTGCGGGAGATACCGTTGCTGGGTCCCACCAGCAACCCGCCCATCCAGAGTGTGCAGGTGACCTCGGGATGCCCCTCGACCGGATCGGGAAGTTGCACCTTCACCGTGACCGCTCAGCTGGGCAGTCATCCGGCCGACACCGTCAGCTGGCAGCTCGACATGGTCAACCGGTGCACCGGAGGTGTGACCGAGGTGGCGTCGGGGGACATTCCGGCTGCTGCCGACTACACCTATGTCGAAGCTCAGCCGGACGTCACGGTTCCAGCCTCAATCCCAGTCGGGATGGTCGCTCTGGCCGGAGCCCCGGGGGAGGCGGCGTCGGCGCCTCTGCTGATAACGCCCCAGGGGGCCTCCTGCCCGGGCTAGGGCAGGCCACCAATCACACCGATCGGCTCTTCCAGACCCGACCGGCTTGGAAGGCAGCGGCGGAGGCGGGGCCCAGGGGCCCTAGCCCGGGTCACGGAGAGCTTCATCGGGTCGGACCATGACCCCTCGCGGCTGGGTCAAGCAAGCTGATGCCGGACAGCCCGAGGCCCCCCGGCTCCGCAGCGAACACTCGCGCGACTCGGGTCGCGAATTGGTAGCGGTGCTGCGACATGGGTCCCGTTGGGGCGCGGGCGCTTGCAGAATGTGGCCTCGTGGACGGGAAAGGGAGGACCGTGAGGTCAGCGCTCGCCTTGATGGCCAGCCTTGTCGCCGCGCTCGGAATCCTGGGCGCCAGCGGCTTGAACTCTGCCGCCGCCAGCTCCGGCAGCACGGGCGGGTCCCCGACCGACTCCACGGTCACCTCGCTGAAGCAGCTGGTGGCACAGGCCCGGGTGAAGGAGACCTTCCTGCTGAACCAGGTGCAGACCGCACGGAAGATGCTCGCCCAGGAACGAGCCGAGGTTCAGCGAGCGCGAGCCCAACTCGCCTCGCTGATCTCGGCGGAGTACACGGGGAGCCCGGACGGCCTGCTCCAGGTGCTGGCGAGCGACTCCCTGAGTCAGGCCCTCGACACTCAGATCACCCTGTCGCGGTTGACCGACGCCGAGAGGGGGGCTCTCCACCAGGTGGTGGCCAACCTTCAAGCCGAGCGCCGCAACCAGAAGACGCTCGTCCTGGCTCAGCAGCAGGCGGTGGTGACCGAGAAGAGGCTGCAGGCTGAGGAGATCGTGGCGGCCTTCGAGGCGGCCAACCCACCCCCTCCCCCCAAGCCCGTGGTGCAGTCCACCAGTTCACCCAAGGCCACCAAGCCAGCCTCTGCGACCACGCCGGCCAGCCCCACACCATCGCCGTCACCCACCGCCACCCCGACCCCCACGGTGACCCCCAGCGCGCCACCTCCCTCGCCCAGCCCTTCGCCCAGCTCTGGCCCCTTCTCGGTCACCACCAATCTCACCCAGCCGAGCGGCATAACCCTCGGGCAGATCCAGCAGTTCCTGCAGGGAAGTCCGTTGGAGGCCGATGCCGGGTACTTCATGACCGCCCAAGCGACCAATCACGTGAGCGCGATCTACCTGGTGGCCGACGCGGTCCTCGAGACCGGATGGGGCACGTCTCAGCTCTACTTGGAAAAGCACAACCTGTTCGGCTTTCAGGCCTACGACGCCAACCCCTTCGGGGACGGGGCCTCCTTCCCCAGCGATCAGGCCTGCATCAGCTTCGTCTCCTGGTACGTCTGGGTCAACTACCTGACCCCGCCCGGCTACTCGGTCCCGAACTACCCGGGGCAGCCGGGAGAGGTGGCGACGGGCGCCTTTTACAACGGCCCCACGCCGGCGGGAATGAACGTGGACTACGCTTCCGACCCCAGCTGGGCGGAGAAGATCGCGCAGATCGGGGACGTGCTGCAATCGTTCCCGGGCTGAGGCCCCGGGCCGAGGCCTACCCTAGAGCGGAGTGAGCGACCATCCCTCCGTCCAACCGATCGCCTCTCACTTCTGCTTGAGCGACGGGCTGACCGCCGCTCTGATCTCATCGGAGGGCGAATGCGACTTCTGGTGTGCCCCCCGATTCGACTCGCGACTCCGGTTGGCGGGCATCCTCGACTCAGAGCGCGGCGGCAGTGTTGGCGTCCGCCCGCTCGGTGCGCACCTCATCTCAGCCGCTTGGCAGGGCGACTCCGATGTGCTCTTGATCCGCTGGTCAGGTGGCAGCACCGTCCGCTGCTCCCTGATCGACGACGGCAGGGGCGGATCCGCGGTCGCCTGGTCCGTGGAGGGACCGCCGGGCACCCCAGTTAGGCTGTTGCTGAAGGCCGGACCCAAAGACCCAGGATGGAAGGTTTCCGCCAGCACCGCCCACCTTCCCGCGTCCGCCCTTGCCGACGGCCCTGGCGGCCCTCTGCTGGTGGCGAGCTCCGGGACGCTGCGACCCTTCGAGGACGGGGCAGTCACCGAGATCTCCGGGGACCACCTGGGGGTCTGCCTGGAGCTGGCAGAGGCTGCCGGGGAGCCGACCGCCATGGCCAGGCTACTGCTCGGCGGGGGCAGGGAGGCCCCGGCGACGTTGGCGCGAGCCGTGGCCGCGGTCGGTGCCGAGAGCGAGTCCTGGCTGGACCGGCTCTCGCACCGGGGGCCGCTCGCTGAGGTCAGGCAACGGGCGCCCCAATGGGCCTGGTCGGCCCTGGTCCGCTCCCTCTTGACCCTTCGAGGGCTGCAGGATCGGGGGAGCGGCCTGCTGGTCGCGTCACCCCTCACCTCCATCCCCCAGTGGCCCGGCAGCGATCGCTCCTGGGACTATCGCTACGCCTGGCTGCGAGACTGTTGCGACGCCGGCATGGCCCTGGTCATGGCTGGAGCTCTCGAGGAGGCATCCCGGCTCGCCCGCGGGTTGGCGATGAGGCTCCAGCGGGGTGCCGGCCGGCCGGTGGCTCGGCTTGACGGTGGAGAGCTCCCGCCCGAGCACGTCCTGAGCCACCTGCGGGGATATCAGGGAGGCACGGTGCGGATCGGCAACGCCGCGGAGGGTCAGGCCCAGGTGGACACTCTGGGCGAGGTCCTGCGCTTCATCGAGGAGATCGACTCCGCCGCCGCGTGCCCCCCCGAGCTCCTCCACCTGGCACCCGATCTCGCCTGCGAGGCGGCTCGGCGCTGGGCTGAGCCTGACCACGGCATCTGGGAAGTTCGAGGTGCGCCTCAACACTACCTCCACAGCAAGGTCATGGCATGGGCCGCGCTCGACTGCGGTCTTCGCCTGGCTGGAAGGGGCCGGATCGCCAGTCCCGCGGCCAACTCCTGGGAGGAGGCCAGGTCCGCGCTCCAAGCGGCGGTGCGAAGCCTGGGCACGATCACCGGCGGAGCGCTAAAGATGGCCTTCGATGACCAATCCGCCGACTCCGCCACCCTGGCCGCCTACCTGACCGCCTTCATCGACCCATCCCAGCCGGCGGCTGCGGCCACTCTGGACTTCGTCACCGGGCAGTTGGAGGAGTGGCCCTTGCTGGCGCGACACCGCCCGGAGCGCGACGGGATACCATCACCATGCGCTCCCTTCATCTTCCCCTCTCTTTGGGCGGTGATCGCGGAGGCGCGCCTGGGGCGGCAGGCGGAGGCGCACCGCCGGCTGCTGGCGATAGTGGAGCTGGCTGGTCCTGCCGGGCAGCTGTCCGAGGTCGCCATCCCCGAGCCGCCGCGGCTGCTTGGCAACTACCCCCAGGTTCAGAGCCACGCCGCCATGGTTCAGGCGGTGGTCGAGCTCTTCGGCGGGCGCCGGCGGGTGGAACCCGATCGCTCCCCACCTATACTGGCCAATGGTCAACCCGGTGCGCCGGGATCCGACGCCCCGTTCGTCTAGTGGCCCAGGACACCGCCCTCTCAAGGCGGAGATCAGCGGTTCGAATCCGCTACGGGGTACCAAGCCCGGACGTCACCAGATGCTAAGGAGGGCTTCCCCTTGACCCCTGACCCCAAGTCCTCGGCGCCGCTGGCGCCGGTCCCCATGGCGGCGCCGATGGCGCCCCACGGCCACCAGATCCAGGCTCGCCACCTCACCGAACTTCCCCCGGAGGGCGAGGAGGCCGAGGTCGAACTGGCACGCGCCCTGCGGGATGGCTCTGACAACGAGGAGCTGGTGGCCCTGCTGAAGCGGGTCTGCCAAAGGTACCCCACCTACCTGGACGGCTGGGCCAGGTTGGGACAGGCCACCTACCGGAGTGGCGAATTCGTCACCGCGTACGCCTTCGCCCGAGTTGGCTATCACCGTGGACTGGACCGGCTGCGCCAGAATGGCTGGGGAGGCACCGGCCAGGTGAGATGGAGCACGCCCAGCAACAGGGGCTTTCTTCGATCGTTGCACCTCCTGATGGTGACCTCCGACGCTATCGGAGAGGGCCTCGAGGCGGAGCGCTGTCGTCAGTTCCTGCTGGATCTGGACCCGGAGGACGGGTTGGGCATCAGCCAGATGGCACCGCTTGGAAAGGGTGAGCCGTTGCCGGCGGAAACTCTCCCCTAGGACGGAACTTCGGGTGGCGAAACCCGGCCATCGACCGGCGGCCGGCCCTTGAATCCGGCCGCGGTGCGGTGCCCACCGCCGCCGAACCGGCTCGCGATCACGCTCACGTCCAGCCCCTCCGGCGTCGAGCGCAGGGACCACCTCGCCACCTCTCCCGCTCCCTGCCACCAGACGGCAGCGAACGGATGCCCCTTGGCGAGGCGGTCTCCCAGTTCACTCTGGAGCACCGGGCTGTTCACCGTCGGCACCTTGATGCCGGCCACCTCCACCGCGCAGGCATGGGCCGCGATCCGCTCGATCATCCGCCTCTGATACGCCAGCAGGACGCGACCCTCGGCCCGCAGCTGGTCCACATTCAGCGAGTCCCAGACCCGGAAGTCGAACGGCCTGGCCCTGAGTGCGGCCGACACCTCATCGCTCTCGGGTAGCTGATTGCGCCACAGGTCGCGGTCCTGAACGTATTGCAGGAGCAGGGGGGGGGCGCCCTGGTGCAGATGCTCCCACGCCATCACCGCCCCGCTGCGGTTCATGTCGAAGACGCAGTGGGGAAGGTCCCCGATCTCCGCCTCCGCGGAACGATGATGATCCAGCACCACCAGGCTCGACGCCTGCTCCGCCAGCGCCTCGGTCGTCTGGCGGTCGTAAGCGAAGTCGGCGACCAGAACCGACCGCCCCCTGAGGTCGGGAGGTGGCTCGCCGTGGTTGACGGGCAGATAGTCCGCCTCGTCTCCGTAGAGCTTCCAAGCGGCGTAGGCTGCTCCGAAACCGTCCGGGCAGTCGCCGTGGTAGATCACCATGGGGCGCTTCGCCTTGGCCCGGGTCTGGGGGGGCGAGGAGTGAGTGTCGTCCAGCAGCGCGGTGGTTGTGGTCAAGGCCTAACCGTAGATGAAGCCTTCCACACCCTGCAGCGTGTAGATCGCTCTTGTGTCCACCTCGCCCAGGCCTAGGAAGTTGCCCTCGCGCACCACGAAGCTGTCGGGGCCCAGTACCTGGACAACCCAGGCAACATGGCCGTAGTACGGGTCGTAGGCTCCCCCGGGTCGGAACACCACCATCGATCCGACCCTTGGCGTGGCCCCCACCGAGTATGCGCCGGATTGGATGTCCAGCCCGACCCACTGGTCGGCATTCCCCATCGGCGCCCAGGGCACGTAGGTCTGGGTCGCCACGTACCAGGTGCACTGTCCCCACGGATATGGGTCGCCAGGGGTCGCGTACGGGGGTGAGGGCGCGGCCGAGGTGCTGAGGATCGTCCCCTCCTCGGCTCCCGCCGAGCCGCCGTAATCAGTGACCGCCACCTCCTCGGACTGGAGCGTCGAGATCTGGCCCGCGATGTTCTGAATCTCCGTCGCGATCTGGCCCGCCTGGCCGCTGAGTGACGAAGCCGCCGCGTTGAACGAGGCCTCCTCCGCCTGCAGCTGAGAGGTCTTGGCCTGCAGGCTCGACACCAGTTGGGACACCTGCTCCTGCTGGCGGGTCTGGGAGGCCTTGAGGGATTGCAGAGAGTTCTCCTCGGAGAGGAGGTGGCTCGTCAACGCCGAGAACTGCTGCCCGACCGTCTGGAGTTGCAGGGTGTTGTCGACGAACTGAGATACCCCTGAGCTGTTGGCGATGGCGCTGCTCAGATTGTCGGAGCTCCCGTGCTGATACATCTGGGTGACCAGGCTCGCCAGTTGGGCGCGGTCGACGACGATCTGCGCCTGGGTACGGGCGACCTGGTCGTTGGTGGTTGCGAGTGCTGCGTCCGCCCGGTTCAACTGCTGTTGCTCCTGGGCCAGCTCGGCCTGAGCCTGGGCCACCTGCTGCTGGGTGGCGGCTGCTTGCTGGTCAGCCTGAGACGCCTGACCCTGAAGTGAGGCCAGCTGGGACCGCAGGTTCGCCTCCTGCGACTGGAGCTGGGCTATCTGCGAAGCCAGACTGGTGGCGCCCACGTCACTGGTTGCGAAGAGGGATCCGGCGGCGAGGACGACACTGAACAAACCCAACTGGGCAATCAGGCGCACGAACCGCAGGTGCTTGGTACGAGACATAAGCAGTGACGAGATCAAGAGTGTCTCTGCCCCGGACCATATCAGTGTTCACCGGGCCGTGCAAGGGCGGTGACATATTGGTAACTCCAAAATTGGGCGGAGCGGGTCCACCCAAATCCTGGTGGGGAGTCCCTCCGGGGCCCTGGGGATCGGGTTGCCGCCCGCCCGCAGGGAATCCAAAGTAATCCCCAGTTGCCTGTGGAAAAGGTGGACAACCAGTTCCCTCGGCGCCGTCCCGCTGGAGGGCCTAGCTGCGCCTCTGGTGGGACGGGAGCCGGGGAAACCCCTCGACCGACTCCGCTTGCCGGGATCGCACGACCCGCTCCAGTCCCAGCACTGAAAGGTGGGCCAGGGCTCCAAGCCCAGAGTCCCTATTCCCTGAAGTATCCCGCGGTGTGCTGGTCGCCGTCCATCTGGTCGTGACCACCCTCACCTTCCAGCGCCCGAGGGGCCGCTTGGTCAGGCGCAGGTCGGTGTGCTCCCAGAGGCCCCCCCCTTCCTGGGTCTGCGGGTTGGCGACCGTTCTGCGCGCCCACCACCACCAGGCAACGCGCATCAGGAGGGGCAGGCCGGCCAAGACCAGCGCGCCCAGGCGTCGCGCCCCCAACGGCGCCGCCTCGGAGCTCACGATCTCGCCCGGCACAGGATTGCTCATGGGTTCATGCACCTCGCGTGACGATAGCAGCGATCACACCTCATTCGTGTAGTCTTCCTGCGATGCAGTCTCCTCCGCCGCCCCTCAGGCTACGCCCACTGCGCGTGACTGAGCTCCTGGACACTGTGTTCAGCCTGTACCGGCGCAATTTCCTTCTCTTCATCGCCATCGTAGCCGTGCTGCAGGTGCCCTACCAGATAGTCGACGACCTGCTGAGCCTGACCGAGCCGAGCCGGGTTCCCAAGGTGGCAGCCGGCCACACCCTGAGTCACGCCCAGCTCAACCTCACAATCCATGACGCCGCGATCGGGCTCGGGGTCGCGGCCATACTGCTGATCCTGACGGTGGCGGTGGTGGTGCCCCTCCAGACCGCCGCCTTCACCAAGGCGGTATCGGACAGGTTCCTGGAGCGGCCGACGACGGCTGGCGCCGCCTACCGATTTGCCGTGAAGCGTTGGGGGGCCCTGTTTCTTCTGGGCCTGATCTTCCTCGGCTTCGTGGTCGGGGCGATGGTGGTCCTGCTCATCCTGGTGGTGCTCCTCCTGGCGCTGCTGGGCGCGGCCGGAGGAGCCATCGCGGTTCTTCTCGGCCTGGTTGCCCTGGTGGTCGGGCTGCTTCTCTACGTGCGGCTGCTGGTGGCCAGCCCGGTCCTGGTCCTTGAGGGAGCCCGCCCCTGGGAGGCGATCCGTCGCAGCTGGTTCCTGACTGCGGGCCATGCGGGGCGCGCCTTCGGGGTCCTGATCTCACTGTTCTTGGTCGAGCTGTTGATCACGATCGTGCTGGGAATCGTGGCCGGGGTGCCCGCTGGGCTGGTGGGGGTCAACAGCACTGCCGGCATTCTGATAAGGGACCTGGGCAGCCTGATAATCGGGGTCCTGGTGGCTCCGATCCTGGCCGGCGGATTGACCCTGCTCTACTTCGACCTCAGAGTCCGCAAGGAGGCGTTCGACCTGGAGCTCCTCTCCAGCCAGTTGGCGCAGGGCCCGAGCTCGGCGTGATCTCCCGGCTCAGGCTTGGCCGCCTGATCCCGGCACTTCTCATCAGCGCCGTGCTGTCGACCCAGATCACGGGCGTCGCGGCGGCGGCCCCAAAGGACGCGACCCTGCTGGCGGGCGCGCGCACCGCCATTCTCGCAGGGGACAGCCGGCTCGCCCTGGCGGATCTTAACGAGGTGGCCCCGAGAATCCCGGCCGTCGCCGCCATCGAGACCCTGGTCCAGGAGGGGATGCGTAACTCCGCGGCGCAGCGCGTCGCCGCGCTCATGGCGGCTGTCGCCAGCCAACCCCGACACCCCGGGGCGGGGAGCGTGGAGGCGGGCGTGCGCTCGGTTTACGCGAGCTCCCCACTCCGGGATCTCGGCCACAGTTCGGGCTCCCGACCCTCACTTACGGCGGATCTGGGTAACCTCCTCCTCGGCCTGCTCCACGACCTCTACCGTCTGGGAGGAAACCTGACCTGGATCATCGGGGCCGTCGTGCTTCTTCTCCTTGGGGGCGCGCTGACGGTGCTCGCTCTGCGGCGGTCCAAGGGTGAGGCGGCCCCCGACGAGACCCTGCTCGCGGATCTGGGTCAGGGGCCCGGCAGGAGACCGGAAAGCCTCTTTGCGCAAGCCGAACTTCTACAGGCCGGTGGCGATTTCCGGGAGGCGGTCCGGCTTGCCTTCCAGGCCCTCCTGCTCAGTGCCACCGCGCGACGGGTGCTCACGGTCGACCCCGCGTGGACCAACACCGAGCTGCTCCGGGCCGCGCTGCGGGTTGCCGACCTCGAGCCGCGCCTGCGGCCATTGGTAAGCCAGTTCAACGCCGTCGTCTATGGCGGCCGCGACCCCGGCCCCGACGGTTGCTCCCAGTTCACCAGAGCGTGCCGCGCCGCGGCCGGGACGATCCACCCTTGAGGCGATCGTGGCGGGGATGGGCGCTGCCCGCAGGAGTCCTGCTGTTAGGAGTGATTCTCACCATCCTGCTGGCGCCGGGACCAAGCGTCAGCAACTCGGATCCCTCCAGCTACTCCACCGGGAAGCTGGGAACCTGGGCCCTCTACCACCTGGTGGGGCAGCTTGGGGGCAACCCGGAGCGGATCAGCGGCTCCGGATTCAGGGCCGCCCTCAGGTCCGACCTCACCCTGGTCGAGGCGGCTCCCTCCACCCCCTTCGATCCGGCTCAGCTGAGAAGCCTGAGACTCTTCCTGGAGAGGGGAGGCACGCTGGTCCTAGCCCTGCACACCCGCTCGGTCGACGCCCCGCTGCTGCGGATGCTCCATCTGACCGCCGCGGGCCGGGTGAGGGGAGGCTCCTGGCCCGAGCTCCTGCCTCTGAACGGAGTGGCACCCATGGCGGTCGATTCCTCCTCCGCGGATCCGGTCGCGACTTCCTGGCCCGCCGCGCTACCCCTGCTGGGCCCCGAGGAAACTCCACTTGCCCAGGTGGAGACGGTGGGACGCGGCGAGGCGGTCGTATTGGCATCCGAGTCCATCCTCTCCAACTCGCTTCTGGAGCGGGCGGGCAACGCTCGGTTCGCCGTAGCAGCCCTCCGGCTCAGCCCCGGCCGGGAAGTGGCCTTCGACGAGATCCACCACGGGTATGCGATCGGGGATGGCGTCGAGGCGCTGCTGCTGGAAAGCCCCCTGGGCCTGGTCGCGGTGCTCTGCGCCTTGCTCCTGCTGGTGTTTCTCGCCACCAGCGGGCGGCGGCTGGGGAAGCCCCTGCCGCCCCCGGAGCTGGTCTCCGTTCGCACCACGGAGGATCACCTGGAAGCGATCGCCCGCCTCTATGCTCAAACCAGGGATCAGAGGGCGATCGCCTCCCGCTACCTGGAAGAACTGCTGGCTCTCTCCCGCGGCCGGACCGGACCGGGCACCTGGGCCCGGGGGCCGACGCCGCGGGACCCGCGGATCGAGGCCCTTGCCGGCAGGCTGGAGCGGGCGAGCCGGGAGCAGGTCAAACTCCAAGAGTTGCGAGAGCTGGTCGAGGAGGCGGACTTATTGGAGCACGAATTTGCGGGGAGCTTCGCCGAAGGCTCCGAGGAGGCAAGCGGAGCATGACCACGCTGGCGAACACGCGTCAGGTATTCCTCGACGCCGCATCTCGGGTCCTGGTGGGTCCGACCGATAATCTCGAGCTCTGCCTGCTGGCGATGATCGTGGGCGGCCACGTCCTGCTGGAGGGCTTCCCGGGAACGGCGAAGACGCTCATGGCCAAGACCCTGGCCCGGCTCGCCGATGCCCGCTTCGCTCGGGTGCAGTTCACCCCGGACCTGCTCCCGGCGGATATCGTGGGCACCGTAATCTACAACCAGGCCAAGGCCTCCTTCGAGGTCAGGCCGGGACCGGTCTTCACCGACATCCTGCTAGCCGACGAGATCAACCGCAGCCCGGCCAAGACCCAATCAGCCCTCCTGGAGGCGATGGAGGAGCGCCAGGTGACCCTGGATGGGCTGCCGAGGCGACTGCCGGGTCGGTTCACCGTGCTTGCCACCCAGAACCCGATCGAGTTGGAGGGCACCTTTCCGCTCCCGGAGGCGGAGTTGGACAGGTTCTTGGTCAAGCTCGAGACCGGGTACCTGAGTCCCGAGGGGGAGCGGCGACTTGCCGACATGGTGGACCGGGGATTCGATGCCCACCTCCCCGATGCCGCCCTGGGCCAGCCGCTGATCACAGCCTCGGCCCTGGCCGCGATCCGCGAGGAGGTGGCGGCGGTATCGATCTCCAACGAGGTCATGACATATCTCGTCGCGGTTGTCCAGGCCACCCGCCAGGCTCCCGAGCTGGCGGTGGGCGCCAGTTCGAGGGCCACGGTCGCCTTGGTGCGTCTGTCAAAGGCGCGAGCCGCCGCTTGCGGGCGGGACTTCGTCGAGCCCGACGACGTCAAGGAGCTCTGCTTGCCCGTGCTCCGGCACAGGGTGCAGCGCCGGCCTGAGGCCGAGATGCAGGGGATCGGGGAGCGCGAGGCGATAGAGCGCATCCTGAGCCGGGTTCCGGTGCCGCGCTGAGCCGGTGACCGCACGAGCCCTCGTGGCGGGACTTGCATGCTTGGCCGTCACCCTGGCCGGGGCCGCCCAGGGAATTTTGGTGCCAGCTGGCCTCGCCCTCCTTCTTCTATGGGCACTGGCCTGCGCCCTGGACTGGGGGCTGGCCCCCGGCCCAGGTGATTGGGAGGTGAGCCGCCACCACCCACCAGCTCTTGCCCTCGACTCCGAAAACCGAATCTCCGTGAGATTCCTCGTCCGAGCCCGGGGCGCCCGTGCCGTGGAGGCCCGTGACGAGACGCCCTTCGAGATCGTGTGCCGGCCTCAGATCCTCAGGTTCAACCTCGAGCCCGAGCGGGTCCAGGAGCAGGAGTACTCCGCGCGGCCCACCCGGCGCGGGCATTTTCAGTTCGGCAGAATCGTGGTGCGCACCTCAGGGCCCCTGGGCCTGTGGCGCCGTCAGGTGGCCCTCCCCGCCTTCGAGGTGGTTCCCGTCTACCCGGCGCTGGCGGCGATAGGGCGCTTCGAGGGGCTGGTCCGTCGCGGCGCACTGCAGGAGATGGGGCTTCGCAGCTGGCGGCGCTTCGGGGAGGGACACGAGTTCGCCGGCGTCCGTGAGTACGCCGTGGGTGACGACCAGCGCCATCTAAACTGGCGGGCGACAGCGCGCATGGCGCGGCCCATGACCAGCCTTTTTGAGCCCGAACGTTCCCGGCCGATCTGGCTGGTCCTCGACAGCGGACGCATGATGGCGGGTGGCTCTGGGACCTCGACAAAGTTGGACAGCGCCCTCTCAGCCGCTCTGCTGCTGGCCTGGGTGGCCCTCTTTCGAGGGGACCGTGTGGGAGCGGTTACCGTCAGCGGTGAGCGAGCCGCCGTGGTGCCCATGCGGGCCGGCCGCAGCCACTACGCTCGCATCTTGGACGGCCTGTTCTCGATCAGCCCTGAGCTGGTCGACCCTGACTGGGCGCTCCTGGTCGCCCAGCTCAAGAGGCGCCAGGGTCCCCGCGCCCTGGTCGTCGTCTTCACCGATCTCGCGGACCCGAGGGTTGCCGAGGAACTCGCCGAGGCCGTCGCCGCGCTCAGGCCGCGCCACCTTCCGGTGGTGGTGACCCAGCGCGATCCCGCTCTGGAAGCCGCCCGCGGCCAGGCTCCCACCGACGACCGGGCGCTCTTCCGCAAAGCCGCCGCGCTCAGGATCCTGGCAGAGCGGGACACCGCCATCATGCGCCTCAGCGCGCTTGGGATCCTCAGTGTGGACAGTGGCCCCAACGGCATCGGGCCAGCTCTTCTGAATCGCTACCTCGAGATCAAGGGACGGGGACTTCTGTAGCGGAACTCCTGTCGGATGCTCCCATTGCCTCCAGGGTCTGTATGACCCGTCTGGTTATGGGAGAAGGCGTGGAGGCGCCCGACGTGACCCCCACCCTCTCCACCCCCTCGAACCACTCGGGGCGGAGGTCCTCCGCCGTGTCCACCAGGTAGGCCGGGCGGTGAGCCAGGTCCCTGACCACCTGCACCAACCTCAGGGTGTTGCTGCTCCGAGAGCTTCCAACCACCACCACCGCATCACAGGAGGCCGCCACCTCCACGGCCGCTTGCTGGCGCTCCTGGGTAGCATTGCAGATCTCGTTGTGAACCTCGATGGTCGGGAATCGTTCCCTGAGTCGCGCGATGATGGCCTGGGTGTCCCACACAGAGAGGGTCGTCTGGGTGGTGACCGCCAGCCTGTCGGAGGCCGGCTCGAGACGGTCCACATCCTCCACCGTCTCCACCAGATGCAGCGCTTTAGGCGCCTCGCCCATGACGCCCTCAGGCTCGGGGTGGCCAGCACGGCCAATGTATACGATCTCGTACCCCTCGGCGCTGAGGCGCCGGACCAGGTCGTGGGTCCGGATCACATCGGTGCAGGTGGCATCGACGACGTTAAGCCCCTTGGCCAGAGCCCGCTCCTTCACCTCCGGCGACACGCCATGAGCGGTCAGTACCACGGTTCCGCTGTTCACCAGGTCGAGGGCCTCAAGGCGTGATGGTGCATCCACCAGGCGCACTCCTCGGTCGGCGAACTCCCGGGTCACATGCTCGTTGTGAACCAGGTAGCCCAGCATCGCCACCGGCTCGTCCGGGTGCTCTTCGGCGGCGATCCTCAGCGCGCGGATCGCCTCCACCACCCCGTGGCAGTAGCCCCGAGGGGTGATTTTCACCACCTCCATCAATCTGATCGTACCAGTCCCCGGAAGGTGGCCCCGCGCTCCCCTATCAGATCGTTGCCGCGCGCGGGCCCGCCGCGTCCTCCGAGCAGGAGCCAGGAGTATAGAGCGACCCCGGTCACCAGCCCCACCAGCAGCTTGACCTGCGGGGGAATTCCAGAGGGGGTGACGAATCCCTCGATGAGCCCGGCCACCACCAGGAGGCAGGCCGCGCCTAAAGCCAGTTCCACCGCGGGCCTCGCCGCCGCGATCACCGAGGTGCTTCTTGACTGGAGCCCCGGCCTGAGGACGGCGTCGCCGAGGCTCAGCCCAGCCCCTGCGGCGGTGCAGATCACGGTCAGCTCGATGACCCCATGGGGGACTATCAGCGCCCAAAACTGGAGGTCGAGGCCGGCGCTGTGGCTGGCGCTGGCGAGAACTCCCAACATGAAGCCGTTCTCCAGGAGCAGGGCCACGGTCGGGACTCCCAGCAACAGGCCCAGCACGCAGGCCAGAGCCGCCACCCGGATGTTGTTTTGAATGATGAACGCCGACAGTTGGGACCCAAACTGGCCGCTCAGCGCCAGCGGGTTGCCGAGGTGCCGCGATGCCAAGCTGGCCTGGTAGCCAGCCGGTAAGAGTCCCACCAGATTCGGCCGCAGCGCGACGGCCGCCCAGCCCGCCGCCGCTCCGGTGAGCAAGCACAGGCCGGCCGCGGCTGTGTAGGGTCCCAGTTGGCGGAAGCGCCGGGGGAGGCCGCGGGAAAAGAACTGAGGCAGGCCCTTAAGGCCAGGGCTGGAGCGGCGGTAGAGCAGAGGCTGGGCGCTGGTCAGCAGTGACTGCAGGTGTTGCGGCAGATCCGACTGCGGATAGTCTCGCCGCGCGGTGGCGAGGTCGCCGCTCACCTCCCGAATCAGGCTGGTCAGCCGGTCGATCTCCTCAGCCGACGCCGCTTGTGCCCGACGCCCTCTGAGCCTTCGACTCAACCCTACGAGCTCATCCCAGCTACTCTTCTGGCCCTCGACGAACTGTTCCAGTGACTTCAACCAGGGCACGCCTTCTTTGCTCGGTCGCCAACACGACTAACATCCCGATCCAGGGTGCAACAGGAGTTCGGATACAGGACCCCGGAGAGCATGATCCTCTCCCAACCGGTGGCCGGCATCGGATCCCGCGGGCTGGCTGCGCTGGTGGACTCAATCATCATCGTAATCATCGTGCTTGCCCTGGTCTTCGGGGCCCTGGCGCTCAATGCCGTCTCCCCGGGGGCCGGCGCCGTTGGCCCCCTCCTCATCCTGGTCGTTGTCGTAGCCTCCGTCACCCCGGTCGTCTATTACGTGGCGTTCGAGGTCGCGACCGCTGGGAGGTCGGCCGGCAAGATCATCTTCGGTCTGCGGGTAGTCGACCTCAGCGGTGTCCCCGTCGGCCTCGGAGACTCCCTGGTCCGCAACCTGGTGCGAATCCTCGACTTCCTGCCGCTTCTCTACGGGGTTGGCGTGGTATCGATGTTTCTGGGCCGCCAGCCGCGCCGTCTCGGGGATCTTGCCGCCGGCACCGTGGTGGTCCACGATCACGGACTTGGGCGTCTCAGCCCTTTCGAGGTCTCGCCCCTGGTGGGGGTGGTCAGTACGGCTGGCAACCCGGGCCCACCCATCATGGCCCTGGAACGCGGCGGCCGGTTCGAATTGGACCTGATGCAGGAGTTCCTTAGTCGCCGCGGCCTGTCGAATGAGACCAGGCGAAGGGTGGCGTCCGACCTGGTGGCGGCGCTCAGCGTTCGGCTTGGCGCTCCTTTGCGCGACGAGCAAACCAACGAGGACCCGGTGCGACTCCTGGAACGCGCCTACCTGCAACTTCGGCAGCGCCTTGCCGGCCCGTGATCGGGAGCCGGGGAGCTCCCTCGTGGATTTCGGGCGGTGACGCGACCCGGAAGCGCCTTGGCGATGGTGATCCGCGTCGCCCCGCTTCAGGGGCGTCAAGGGCCGGCTCTTCACGGTCCCGGGTCCGCTGAGGCTCTCGCCTGGGTTCGGAGGCGAGGTTGCGCCGCACCGTGGCGGGCCGTCTCGAGGCCTCCACGACCGACTCCATGAACGCCCACCCCCTGTAGGCGGCGTACCCTGCCAGAGCCAGCAGGGTGAGCGAGCCGATGGCGTTGAGCAGGCCTGTCAGGGGTGGAGCCACGATCGAGAGCGCTGCACAGCCGCCGACCAGCGCCAACCCCGTCTTGAATCTCTGCTTGAACACCAACTCTTCCAGTCCCTCGGAACGGCAGTGCAGGGTCGGCTACGATCTCTGGATGCTGAACGCCATCACTCGACCCGATCACGGGACCGGGCCACATCCAAACCGCACCTGGCTCCACCTGCTGGCCGCGGACCCTGGATTTCTGCCTTCGAGGGCCGCACAGCTGTCAGCCAGGGCCGTTCTGCTTCACCACGGTCTGGCCCGGGAAACCGCAGCTGGCGGTCTCGGCCCCGGGCCGGAATTCTCCAGGCACCTCATGCGTCGGCAACTCGGCCGAGTTCCCCTGATAACAGCCGCATCCCGGGGGGAGGTGCGGGTGGAAGCCGGCATCTGGCGCTGCTACCCGGATCCGGGGCCGCAGGGCTTCCAGTCTGACCCGGTCACCGGCTACGCAGCCCAGTGTCCCGGCTGTGGTGGTGGGGTCGAGTTCTTCCGCTTGAGGTTTCCCGGCCTCGACCCTCACCAGGCGGTCTGTCCGCACTGTGGGTTTGAGTTCAGCGTGCTGGAGCTCAACTGGAGCCCAGACCTGCCCCGAGGGCAGATGGAGGTGACGTTTGGTGACCTTGATCAAAGGTCGAGCCTGCGTGACCACCCCGCCTTTGAGGAGTTGGAAGCGGCCCTGCAGACGCCACTCAAGGAGGTCCACGTCACCCTGTGACCCAAGAGGAGGGTGCCTGAGGCCGCGTCAGGCCGCGTCTATCCCCAGATGCCTGAGGGCTCTGCTCCAGCGACGTCCCATAGTCTCGAAGCTTGCCTCGTAGTGGGCGGCGACGTTGAGCGCTCCCGGTACCCGCAGCATCAGGTAGAGGCAGGCAAAGGCGAACAGCATCCCCGCCAGGCCACCGCCCTTGGCAAAGGCCAGCGTCGTGGCGACGCGCAGCACCAGGAGCTGCCCGAACTGCATGAATAGCGAGACCGTCAACAGCCGGCTCCACTGCCTTGAGAACCCCCGGGTCTCGGGCAGGATCCAGGCGATGGCGGCCAGCGGGGCGCTGGCGCACAGGACCGCCAACAACGTATACCGCACGACATAGGCCAGCGCGAGTATGACCAAACCCACCACCAGCGCCGCGGCGAACGCCAGCAAGAACAGGTTGTTGGACGCGGAGGCTACCGACGACCCGCTGAGAGGGCTGCTCCAGGGGAGCGCCCCGAGATTGAGCGCGGCGCCCCCGACCACCACCGCGCAGAGAGCGTTGTTGAGGTCGATCATCTGCTGGATCAGTGGCAGCGAGAAGATCCCCATCGCCAGGCCCACCATCGCGCGCGGAAGAACCACCTGAAGGTGATGATGGGGGCCGCCACCCGCTGCGCTAACCGTGCGCAAAGAGCTGTACAGCAGGACGGCCAGCACCAGTGAGGCGGCCGCAAGCGCGAGCAGGTGATTCATGGGCGCCACGCCGGGGGTGTCCGTGAACGGCCGGCTGGCGCCGCCCCCCGCCACGTCATGGGTGGAGAACAGGTATTGGCCAAGATCAGTGTCGAGCCCGGCCCTTGCCGTCTGCACAAACTGCCCCAGGGCTGAACTGAACAGAGACTCCAGGAGCTGGAGCGGGTTCAACTGAAAGCTGGGCGGAGTAAGCAGCGCCCCCGCCAAGCCGATCAGCCCAGGGCGTGGGGGACTGCGGAGAGGAGTACGTGGGTCAGCACACCGGCGAGCTCGACGCCCAAGGTGCCGATTGCGATACGACCCAACCAGCGCTGGGCCTCCATCGCGCTGTGAGGGCTGGGGGCCACGACGCGCCATACGAACGCGCACACGAACGCCAGGGTGCCCAGGCTGCCGATGAGCTCCTGCCCCAGGACAACCCAGGAGTTTAGAAGCGAGTTCAGCTCAGCCACAAATGCCCCTTCTGCTGGCCCGGGCTCCGGCTCGGACGCTGCCGCTCGGGCTGGGTTGGAGTCCCCGCGAGGTCCGGTCCCGAGCCTCACCGAGCAGCGAATGGCAGCTCCGGGGGAGCCGCCCGATTCTCCGGGCTCGGCCGGAGGGTGAGTCAACTTTCAGACAGGATTTGGTCAAGAGCACGGCACCCCCTTTGTCCGCTCGGGGGGGGCTCGCGGTGCGCCGCGAAGCCATCGGGGACTCTGGGTCGGGCGAGGTGTCGTGCTGGTCCGCGCGCCGGCTCAGCCGCAGGCAGCCTCCCAGGGCGGCTCGTCCAAACTGGCGACGATGGTCACCGGGCCGTCATTGGTTGCCTCAACGAGCATGTGCGCTCCGAAGCTTCCCTCCCTCACGCACTCGACGCCGAGAGAGCGTAGCTCCTTGGCAAACGATCCACAGAGAGACCGCCCCGGCTCGGGGCTTGCGGCGGAGACGAAGGAGGGGCGATGGCCCCTCCTAAGATCGCCGAAGAGGGTGAACTGACTGACGACCAGAGCCGCTCCGCCGACCTCCAGCAGGGAGCGGTTCATCCGGCGCCCCTCGTCCGGGAATATCCGCATGCTGGCCACCCGAGAGGCGAATCTTCGGGCCGTGCCCACCTGGTCTTGCGGCGCGATGCCGAGGTAGATCAGAAGTCCGGAGCCAATCTCGGCAATCGGTTGGTCGGACACCGTGACCCGGGCTTGAAGGACCAGCTGGATGACGGCTCGCAAGGCTCAGCCGATCGCCTGCAGTCCGCGATATATCCTCATCGCCTCGGCCTCAGCCTCCAGGAATCCGCTGGCCTCGGCCTGCAGCCCCTGCAGGGAGAACCGCCACCGCCCGGGTGGGCCTGACGGACCGGGCATGGTGCGCGCCTGGTAACGGGGTGGGTAGAAGGTGATCGTAGCCGCCGGAAGGCGCTTGAAAATGGGCCCGGACACCATGACCTCGTCGATCGAGCGGGTTCCTGTGACCCTCCCTTCGATGAGCTCCAAGACCCTCTGTTTGTGAATGGGGTTCTCGGGATCAGTCAGGACCACCTTGCCACCCAGTTCGGCGGTCATGTGGAGCAGGCTGAAGGAGACGGCGAGCGCATCCGTCTCATCGCCCGCAAGCTTCACGAAGCCGGCTCCGACCAATGGGGCCGCGCTCTCCCGTCGAAGATGCCTCAGGTACTCGGACTCAAAGATGCCCTTGGAGCTGTCGGTTGCGAGCCACATCGGCTCACATCGCCAGCTGCGAGAGGAGGCCATGGTGGCCACGCCTTCCCTCCAGTCATCAGCGCTGGCACGTCCGGCGTTGAGCAGCCGGTAGAAGACGACCCGGGCCATCCGACGATTCTAAGCCCGATCGCGGCTTGACAGAAATCATGAACCAACCCCCCCAGGGGCCGAGGCGGCCGTCACACCGACCCACTGCTCCCGGTCCGGTCCGGTCCCGCAACCCCGGCCGAGAAGGCGCGTTCGGACAGTGCGGCGCGCCTGCCGTCACCGGGGCGGGTCGGTGGCCGCGAGCCATGCCTGGTACTCTGGCGGAGCTTCAACGCAGAGTGGGGTTCTTCTGGTTCCGCTGACCATGAGGAAGTCACCGCGTCCGGCCTGTTGAAGCCATAGCCGATCCCGCTCATCGAGGCCGAATGCCTGTTGCAGTCGGCGCGCACCGACCTCATGCTGGCTTCCCAGCAAGACCGTGGCCGCGTTGACCGCCACTACCTCGCCGAAGGCGCTCTGCGTGAGGTCCGATCCGGTCTGGGTCAGCAGCATCAACGATCCCTGGTACTTACGGGCACGCCGGGCCAGTCGCGCCATCAACCTCCGCAGAGCCGGAACGTCCGCGAGCAGGCCGGCCTCGTCCACTATGATCTGCTTCGCGCCGGAGGTGGCTTTGAGCCAATACCAGACCCAGGCCGATACCAGCAAGGTGGCCGCGCCGAGCCATCCCTCCGGCAGGTCCCTCATCCCGATCACGCACACCGCTCGAACTGAGGGGCCCCTCCCCGGGCTGCTGAATAGAAGTCCCGCCTCACCTTGGACCCAGGGCGACAACCTCTCGGCCAGGTTGCGTCCACCCTCCTCTTGCCGCAACGCGGAGAGGCAATCCCCAAGCACCCCTGGTCTTTGGGGCTCGGACGAATCGATCACATGGGTGGCCGCCCGCAGCGCAGCAGAGCGCTCCTGAACGGACAGTGGCCCGGTCAGGACGTCGACGAGGTCCAGGGCCAAGGCGGACGCCTCAGCCGTCGACCCGAGCTCCAGGGCGTTGAATCCGCACCCCTGGGATCGGGCCAGGTCCACGTAGTCGCCGCCGACCGCCGAACACCACTTCCCGTGCTCGTTCTCGGGATCGATGACGACGACGGTCTGCCCCCGGCGTACGGCTTCGATCCCGACCAGCCCCGCCAGGTAGGACTTGCCCCCTCCCGATGCTGCAACCACGGCCACATTCGCATTGGCCTGTCCCGTCCCTGGGTCCAGGTCCAGGGTGACCAGGCTGTCCGTCCTCCGGTGCCGTCCCAGCACGGTGCGCTCCTGGATGCTGGCCTCGGTCGTCGCGACCCACGGCCACATGGTGCCCACCTCCTCGGTGGCCATGAGAAACCGTGGCCGCCCGCCGGGAAGCGGACGCCCGAGAGTCTCGAGGCGGGCCGGCAGCTCATCGAACCATGCCGGGGTCCACTTCATCCGCAGCTGCGAGGCACGGGTGCGAAAGACCGCGGCAAGCGCACTGACCTCTGCGGCGGAGTCAGCGCACAGGCTCACGGTCATCTCTACGTGGAACAGCCGACCGCCAGTTCGGGCTAGCACCTGGCGCAGTTCGCGGACAGCGTGGGCTGCCCCCACCACTCGGGGGTCGGAGCCGCTGGGCGAACCCACCAACTCCTGAGCCATGAGGCCCCGCAGCCGTCGCCGGAGACTCCGGTCCGTGGCTCCCGCCGGTCTGGGGACGACCCGAATCGCGAGGTCGAACTCGCCCGGCGTGCCGACGAGATCCCAGAGCCACCCGGCGTCAACCTCAACCACGGGCGGACCTGCCATCCTCCAGGACGATATCCAGCGGCCCCCCACGACCAGTCCCCGGGACCGCTCCGACCACGGCCCCTCCCCAAGGGCGGGGAGCCGCGTGGCGGCATGCGTCTCCACCTGGCAGGCGGCTTGGAGCGCGGCCAGCAGCCGGAAGTCGTCCTGACCGTCTTGGTGAGGGAGCAGAAGGTACGTGGTCCTGCTGAAGGCAGCACAACCAGGAGGACATGCCGGCGCTTCCCGGCGCGCACATCCCCTCCCGTCGGGCTTGATCGTCGGCCTCTGCTCCGGCCGGCGCCGGCAGCAGATGATCATCGTCAGCGGGTGGGCCAGCAGCTGCAACCAGGTCGTGAATCCCGCCCTGAGGCGCGTCCGCTCCGCCTCACTCCGATCCAGAATGTCGAGGCCGTGACTGTGCCAGAGCGTTGGTTCAGGGGCCACTGCCTAGGTGCCACTGGGGCAGCTCGTCGTCTCGTCCACGCAGCGCCACCGGGTGGGGCTGCACCGCGCCTCAAGCCGGGTACGCCACACCGCTCTCGTGGCCCTCAGGGCCCAGGTCGCCAGGGGAACTCCCTGAACGCGGATCCATCCCAGGCCACAGCCGCAAAGGAGAGTGATGGTCCCCGCCGCCAGCCGTTCAAGATTCGGCCCCGGGAGATGTAGGCAGGCGGCGGCCAGTAGGGTCGCGCCGGCGACCAAGGCGAGACGGCCCGCCGGCAGGCCCCAGGCGATTACCTCTTCATGGGGCGACGAATCAGTGAAGGTGGTCCCTGACATTTGGATTCAACCTCAGCTTGCGAGGGTCGAGGAGCACTTGTGTGTAAGTCCGCCGGAGGCCCGGCGACGGCGACGTCAACCACGGGGCAGGGCACCCGCCCCCGACCTCCTCGCAGGAACCGGGCTCAGCGGGGAGAGCCGGGGTCCCGGGCGTCAGGGAAGGGCGAGCTCCACTGCGAATCCGACCGTCTGTTGGGGAAGTCGGGGCTGCTTGGTGACCCTGACGCGGACCCCGAGCACCCCTGGCAGGGCCAGTTCGGCGGCGGCGATCCGGGCGGCCAGAGCCTCCAACAGGTGATACTCGCCTTCCTCGGTGATCCGCCGGGCCACCTCGTGGGCCAGCGGATATGGGACCGTGTCCGCGAGGCGGTCGGACCTCGCCGCCTCCGACAGGTCCACCGTCAGCTCAACGTCCACCACGAAGTGGCCCCCCAGGCGGCGCTCCGGCTCGCCGTCGCCGTGGTGCCCGAAGAATCTCAGCCCGTGGAGTAGAAGCCTGCCCGGAAGCGGCCCAGGGGGCAGCACCGGATCATCCGTGGCCGGCCCCTCGTGAGCGTGGAGCTTCGGCGCGTTCCCTTGACCTGAGGTTGGGGTGCTCACTCCGGGGCGTCGACCGCCTCGATGGAGTCGATGTGGATCACCTCGCGTCGGTTGTCCCGGGTCGGGAACAGCACCACCAGAGTCTGCGATAGAGCGGCTGTCACCTGCCCGACATCCCCAACCGCTATCGTTCCGATGGGCTCTCCGGTGCTGTGGCGGTGGACATCGGTGACCCGTACCCAGCTACCCGGGGGCCAGCGCATTTCAGGGGTGAGTTCCTCGGGAGAGAGATCCTCCGCAGAGAGGTTGCCTCGGTTGCCTCCCCAGGGACGTGGCGGGGAGGTGCGGGTCGGGGGCCTCGCGGGCACCACCTCCTCGACCAGGGCTTCGTCCGCTTCGACGACCACCTCCTCCTCCGATCCGATCTCGTCTTCGTCGAGGGCCGCCTGTCTCTCCAGGCCGTCGGCCCTTGGTCGCGGTTCTTGAATGTCTTCTTCCGGCGAGTCTTTGGCCAAGGGTGCTCCCAATCCCGTCGATGGCTCCTTGCAGGCCGTGGCCCGCGTGAGAATAATTCAGCCTAGCACGTGCCGTCCGGGCCTTCCTGTGGTCAATCCTCTGAGATCGTGGCGACGCGCCAGGGATCGCTTCCCGTGTCCAGGACAATTGAGAGCTGCACCGGGTCGTTGGCCGTGGCCGGTTGAGCGCCCGAGCACAGAAAGCTCGTCCGATCCCGATACTGGACCCTTAGGTGCAGCCCGTCCGGGAACCTATCTGGGCTCATCTCAACATGTAATGCCTCGCGAAAGGGGCTCACTTGGATCCCCGCCATCTGATAGGCATGGAAGCGGGCCCTGATCTCGCTCAGAGCGTCCCCCGAGAAGGCCTGGCCAAGGCGTGCCAGATTCCCCGTCATGGCGGCGTCGTCCAGGGTCGCTAGGATGCGTTGGAGCTCTGATCTGCAGCGGCTTGGCAGCTCTGAGCTCTGGGCCCGGCGGCGCAGGGGAATGCTGGGCATCGAGCGTCAATTGTCCCGGGGCCGGAGGGGCCGCAGCACATCGGTGGGCAGGTAGGCGGTCTCGGGCGCTCGCGGGGCTGGGCCGGCATCGATCACCTGCGGAGGGCCGGGAACTGGGTCCTTGTCCAGCGACACAGGAGGCGGGGGAACCTGCACCGGGGTCGCGTCAGCCCACGAATAGTCGCCTCCGCCAGCCGTGGGGACTCCGCGGCCGTCCGGCTTACGAGCGGTCGGCGTGGATGCCTGCGGCGGTGGCGCAGGAAGCGGCGGGTCGGCCGGCCCAGCCGGCACCGCGCCCCGCGCCAGAATGGCCGCGGGCAGACTCTCCAGCTGAGGCAGCAGGCTCATTCCAGTCGCCTCAGCAATCCATCGCAGGGTGTCGGGCGGCCACCCGGCGGCCTCGCCGGGGTATACATAGCAGCGGCTGGGTGACAGCTGCGCGATCTGACTCAACACCGTGAACCCGGGGCTCCCCCCGCTGACGACCGCGTCTGGGGTGTTGGTGCTGTCGATCAGGGAGCGGATCGGTCCCACGCTTGTGACCGGGTCGGCCAACTCAGGCTCGTCGACGAGGCCGATCACCTGGAAGTTCGGCAGGAGCTGCCGAGTGCGCTGGTAAAGATCCTGATCCCCCACCACCACCACCAAACTCATGGTGCACCGAACAGCCCGGGTGGGGCCAGGGCGGTTGAGAGCCCAGAAAACGGATCGCCAAGCTCAGGCCCGTCGATCACCGGACTCAGACCTCCTCCAGCGCCACGGTGGCCTCATCAAGCCGCCTCTGGTCCACCGCAACGCCCAGCCCGGGACCGTCCGGGACCGGAAGCGTGCCGTCGGCGGCCAGGGCGAACGGTTCCTCCAGCAGATCCCTGGTGAAGTATCGATCACTGGCGGAGGTGTCCCCAGGCAGGGTGAAGCCCTCGAGTGACGCCAGGGCCAGGTTGGCTGCTCGGCCGATGCCCGTCTCCAACATGCCTCCGCACCAAACGGGCCACCCAGCCTCCTTGCAGCTGTCGTGGATCTCACGCGCGGGGAGCAGGCCGCCGACCCGGCCCAGCTTTATGTTGAGAATTTGGCCCGAGCCGAGCGCCAGGGCGGCGCGCAGATCGGCAAGCGACTCCACGCTCTCGTCGAGGCAGATCGGTGTTTGCAGCAGATGCTGAAGCGCGGCGTGGTCGATGAGGTCGTCGTGCGGCAGCGGCTGTTCGATCATCATCAGCCGATACTGGTCGAGGCCGCGCAACCTTGGCGCATCCTCAAGGGTGTAGGCGCTGTTGGCATCCAGCATGATCGGAGTGTCGGGAAAACGGCTCCGAACCGCCTCCGCCAGTTGCAGATCGTACCCCGGCTTGCACTTGAGCTTGACCCGCTGGTAACCCTTGGCCAGGTACCCCTCGATGGCGTCGAGAGTGGCCGGAATGGAGGCTTGGATGCCGATGCTGACACCACACGGAATTCGCTTCTTGGAGCCTCCCAGAATCGCCGCCAAACTGAGGCTATGAGCCTGCCCCGCCAGGTCCAGGAGGGCCATCTCCACTGCGGCCTTGGCCATGTTGTAGCCCCGCACCCAGGCGTACCGCTGCCTCTGCTCGTCGACGTTGGCCTGCGGGTGCCCGACGACCGAGGGCAGGATGTGGCGTCGCAGCGCCTCCATGTCAGTACGGTAGGTCTCTCCCGAGTAGCCGGGATCTATCCCCGCCGCTGACTCGCCTCTGCCCACCAGTCCGTCCGAGAAGAGCTCGACGAGCAGGGCCCGCCGTTCGGTTTGAGTCCCGAAGCTGGTCGTAAAGGGAGAGACCAGAGGCAGCGACACCACCCTGAGGCGCGCCCGCTCGATCTTCAGCGCCGCCAGTTCGTCAACTCTCACCCCAAAGCTCCTTCAGAAATTGCTCTGACCAAGCCGGCGACCAGGGCGGCCCTGGGCGCGATGCTGCTGGTGTCAGCCCATTCTCCGGCGGCGTGAGCGTTGCCGCCCACGATCCCCATACCGTCCAGGGTGGGAATCCCGAGGGCAGCCGTGAAGTTGCCGTCACTCCCCCCGCCGACGCTGGTCCCCTCCAGGGCGGGAAGGCCCAATTCCGCGGCCTCCCGGGCGGCAACTTTGAAAAGGTCGCGGGAGGCGCCTCTCTCCATGGGAGGGCGGTTGGGCCCCCCGCCTACGGTCATGGTCGCCTCCGGGTCCGCGGCAACAAGCGACCTCATGGCTCGATCGACCCGGTCCGCCTCAGCAAAAGTGGCGAAGCGCACGTCGACTTGCAGCTCAGCTGCCGCGGGGACCACGTTGACTCGCCCGCCCCCTTGGAACACTGTGGGGGTGACCGTCGTGCCGTGGTCTGGGCGGGCGAGCGCCGCCACTTGCGGGATCAGGGAAGCAAGCTCCACCACCGCGTTGACGCCCCGCTCGGGCTCCAGGCCAGCGTGCGCCGCCCGCCCCTTCATGCGCAGGTGATATGTGCCCACACCCTTGCGAGCGACCTTGACCGCCGTGCCGGCCGGAGCCTCTAGGACCAAGACCGCGCCAGCCTTACGGGCTTCGGCCTCGATCAGGGCTCTGGACCCGGCACTGCCCAGCTCCTCGTCGCCGGTGCACAGCAGAGTTGCCCGGACCTCGCCGGGACCCAGGGCGCGCAGGGCTGCCAGGGCAGCGAGAGCGATCACGACCCCACCCTTCATGTCGAACACCCCAGGGCCACTCGCCCTTCCGTCCGCCTCTTGGTAGAGGGGCTGGAACGCCCCGACCTCCCAGACCGTGTCGAGATGACACAGGAGGAGGGTGGCTGGCCCCTCCCCGGCTCCCATGTGCGCCCGGACGGCCGGCACACCAAACTCCTCGACGATCTCCAGCTCCTCGGGAGCGAAGAGTGCGGCAGCGAGATCCCGCACTGCTTCGCTCACCGCCCGGAGCCGAGCTCGGTCTCCACTGGGAGACTCCAGCACAACCAGCTGCTCCAAGATCTCCACCCACCTGGGCCGACGCTCCGTGAGCCAGCCCAGGCGGGTGCCAGCAGCGAATTCGCTAGCAGCCACCGAACGATTCTATGGGAGTGGCCGCTGAGAATCCGGGAGCCGCACCTCGACCTCGTCGGCATCTGGGTCATGCCCCAGGGGCGTCCCGATCACCGTTGGCAGGGGCTCGATGTGGGGTGGCTGATGGCCGAAGAAAGACCCGATCAGCAGCACCATGGCCGCCGCATCCTTGCGAAAGCTGGACTCCTGCCACCGCCGACTCAACAAGAGTTGGGAGAGCAACCGCACTACGGTCAGTCTACTTGCACACCCACTCCGAGGACTCTCCGATCGAGAACATCTTGGCAGCGATATCGGCCTGCTGGGTTGGGTTCCAAATGTCGGTGCCACCGTGGCCGTAGAAGGTGGCTGGCATGAACTGGAACAGCCCGCTGGCTCCCGACGATCGGTTCACGTCGGTGGGATCCAGGCCGGACTCACACTCTGCCACGGACAGGAGCCAGGTGTAGGAGACGTTGTACCGCTGTCCCGCGGCCCAGATGATCTGCTTGATCGTCCCGATCGGGGGCTCGGCCACCGGCTGCCAGAAGGAGCTGCCGTAAGGCAGCGAGGCGTTGGCCGAAACGGCGGGTGGAGGTGGAGGTGGCGGGGTCACCTTGGCCTCCTGGAGCGGCATCGTCACCTCATAGCTGGTGGGCGACAGGATGGCTCGGGCCTGGAAGGCGATCCTGCTGATCGCGGCCGGGGCGGCGGACGCCGGGGCCGCCGTTCCCTGAGTTGCTGCGACGCTGAGGACGGGCGCCACCACCAGGACGGCCACGGCAGCCATCAGCCAGCGTAGGCGACTGGCCACCAACGGCAGCGAGGTGGGCCGAGCTGAGGCCTCGGGCCTCAGGCTCAGCTCAACCCGGGCCGTATATGAAACCCAGGTACCCTGCGCCATCCGGAACCCATCGATAGTCGACTCTGTCCCACCCACCCCCCGGGACGCCACTGAAGTTCATCTCGGAAACCTCGAACTGATTCCCCTGGACCGCTTCCACGTAAGCCACATGCCCGTACCCGTAACTCTCACCGGGCACGTCCGGCCCCCATACGACAATCGAGCCAACCTCTGGTGTCTGTCCCTCCAGGTAGCCCGCCGCGGCGGCGTTCGCCCACCACTGGTCGGCGTTGCCCCCCCAGGTCACCTTGCGCTGGGTGGCCACGTACCAGGTGCAGTCGCCGTATGCGAACGACCAACTGCCAGATCCTCCGGCACCGATCCCCACCAGCGGTTGGGGCGCTGACAGCTGGGAGAGCAGCTGCTGAGCCTGCACCCCCAGCTGCTGCTCCGCTGCCATGGCCTGACTCTCGTCCGCCTGGAGCTGTGCGGTGTCGGTGGCGACAACTTGGCGGTCGTGACGGATCTCTCCCACCAGTCCCGAGACCTGAGAGGCAATCGCCGCCGGCAGGGTGGAGCTGGCCAAGAACTGAGAGATGTTGGGGGCGGCCAGAGCCTCGGCAACGGCCTGGCTGCCGTTGCCGTCAACGTAGGCCGTGCTCACCAGGCTGACCAGGGCCGTCCTGTCGCCGGTCATCTGCTGGGTGAGCACGGCGGCCGTCGCCTGGTCCCCCGCCAACTGCTTGTCGAGCTGAGCGACGTAGCTCTGCTCGGTCTCGATCTTGGTCACCAAGGCCACGACCTGGCTCCTCGCCGCCAGATCACCCTGAGCCTGCAATTGGGTGATCAGCGAGTTCAGCTGGGCCTTGTCGAGGGCTAGTCCCTGCTTGGCTGAGGCGTCGAGGCTAGCCCCGGCAACCGCCGAGACCCAGACCATGCCAGCCATCGCGACCGCAAGCGAGACACGCCCAATACATCGGGCTCCGCGCATACGTCCTCCCACATAGCGCGACCGTTACGAGGGGGGAAGGTAACCGATTGAGGGGTCGTGGGTCAACCCGGAGCGGAGCTCCCGGCCGCTGGCCCCAGATCTGAGGTGAGTTCGTGAACCATATCGACCACGTGGCGGAGCCGCCCCGGGTCAGATTCGGGAAGCACCCCGTGCCCGAGGTTGAAGATGTGCCCCGGGCGCCCCGCGGCCTGGTCGAGCACCCCCCGCACCCCCGCGTCGAGGATCGGCAACGGCGCCAGCAGCAGCGCGGGGTCGAGGTTGCCTTGGATGAAGTGGTCGTACCCCAGCTGACTCCACGCCTGGCTCAGCCCCTGGCGCCAGTCGACGGAGACTCCGGGCGCCCCGGTCGATCGGATCCCTTCCATGAGGTGGGTGGAGCCGGTCGAGAAGTAGAGAGCCGGGACGACCCCATCCAGGGCCCGGAACATCTCCTGCAGATGGGGCACGACCTGGCGCTGGTAGGCTTCCCCAGGTAGCACCCCGACCCAGCTGTCGAAGATCTGAACGATCTGGGCACCGGCATGCGCTTGGGCAGTGAGGTAGGCGGTCAGCACCGTGGTCAGGGTGCGCATGAGCGCTTCCCAGAGTGAGCTCTGACCCTGCATCAGAGCCCGGACGTGAGGGTAGTCCCTTGATCCTGAGCCCTCCACCAGGTAGCAGGCCAGAGTGAAGGGCGACGGCCCGAACCCGACCAGGGCCGCTCTGTCCCCGAGAGAGCGCCTGACCAGATGGATTGTCTCGAAGAGGTACGGAGTGGACTCCAGGGGGTCCACCACGCGCAGACGTGCGACCTGCTCACCACTGCGGATGGGCTCGTCTATGACCGGGCCGACCCCCTCCCGTATCTCAAAGGCGACACCCAGGCCCTCGAGCGGCAGGACGATATCGGCGAAGAGCACTGCCGCATCCACTCCCAGCAGGTCAACGGGCATGAGAGTCACCTCCGCCGCGACGGCTGGGTCTCTGACCATCTCGAGCAGGCTCAGGCGCTGGCGCAGGGCGCGGTACGACGGCAGGGAGCGGCCCGCCTGCCGCATGAACCAGGCCGGGGTGGCGTCGCTGGACTCCAGCCTGGTCGCGGCCAGCATCCGCGAGGCACCTTGTTTCACCGGACCGCCGACCAGGGCCTGTTTCGTCATGCTGATGAGCATGACAAAACCAGCGGCCCTCGCGCCCGCCGTGGGATGGTTCCGACTAGCGCATCCGGGGCCAGCGGCGGCTTGCACCGCGTTGACCCTACTGGCCGGGCGGCCCAGGCGGACTGGGCCGGCGCAGGCGGGGGGAATTCGCCGCAACCACCTGACCCGAGCGGCGCTCGCGATGTTTCTGGCACAGATCAGCACCGGAAGCCTGAACGACGTGTTCGACCGCGAGCATGACTCGGTGCACCAGCCCTACAAGCCCATTCCCCGCGGAGAGGTGAGCCCGCCGGGGGCGTTCGCGTTCGCCCTTGCCAGCGGCCTCGGTTGCCTGTGGCTGGCCCGCTCCTGTGGCTCGCGGGTGGCGCGCATGATGGTTCTTGGGCTGGCAGCCGGCTGGTCGTACGACCTGGGCCTGAGCCGTACCCCGTTCTCGTTCGTGCCCTTCTCCGCCGGGATAATGACCGTCCCCTGGATTGGCGTCCTGGCGGGCGAGGAGGAGGTCATCAGCCCGCGCTGGATGACAGCCATCTCCGGCCTGCTCGGACTCGGTCTTCATCTGGCCAATGGAGGACCGGATGCGGTCAAAGATCGGCTCGCAGGGCGGCGCAGCCTTCCTGTACTGCTCGGCGAGAAGAAGTCCCGTCAGGGGACCCACCTAGCCCTGACCGTGGGAGCGCTTCTATCCGTCTTCTCCGCGTCTCATCGGGGTCGACCGACGGCCATCCTGGGCGCGGCCGGGTGCATCGCCCTCCTGGCGGTGGACCGCCACCAGGGTCGACTGAGCCGAACCCCTGGCCATCACCCGTTCGTGCTCCCTGTGCTGGCGGCGGGAGTTCTGGCGGCCGGCTGGTTGACTGGGGCTCGGGAGTCGCGCTGAGGCGCGGTGAGGTCGGCTCTCGGGCCCACGTCCGCGATCCGGGCTAGGATTGCAGCGTGGCTACCGAAGTGACGGCCGAGCCAGCACTTGAGCCGCCTCGAGACTACGGCGGCTTTGGGCTTGAGGTGCGCATCAGGCCATCGGAGCGCGAGCGGGGCCGGGCCGCGGTGTCGGTCACCAGGACTCTCGGTCTCCTCTGCCTGCCAATCGGGGTGATCCTGGCCCTGCTCTCCCGTGATCCGGTTTGGATCGTCGTGGTTGAGGCCTGGCCCGTGATCGCCGGTGTGATGTCGTACTTCGGGCAGGGGCACAATGCCGTCTTCCTCGGGGATCAGGGAATTAGGAGGATCTCAAGAGGTTGCTCGGTGATCGCGCCGTGGTCGGACCTGACCGGCGTTGCGGTGTCCATCCCAGGGAATCGCATCGTCGTCTTCAAGATCGAATCCTCCCGGATGGATATCCGGAAGTTGACCAGAGGCAGGTCGCGAGCGGCGCGTGCCATGACCAGGAATGCCCCGTCCGGATTCGAGTTGCGCTTGGACCGAGCCAGCGCCGACGCCCTGGTGGGCCAGATTGCCAGTCGGCGACCCGGGCTGGATGGGCTCTCAACCTGGTCGACGGCGAGTCGATTGCCCACGGGATAGGTGGCAGTGACCGATCCCGGCAGACGCTAGCAGTCCTCATCCGCAGGGGGGCGCAGCAGTGACCTGAGGCGGGTTCTCTCCTCGGCCCGCGCCTCCTCCATGTGCCCCAGCAGCCGCTCCACCGCTTCGACCGACTCGGAGGCGAAGGTGTGGAGTTCCCCGTCTAGCAGCGGTGCGACCTTCTGCGAAAGCCGCTGAAGTCGTCGCAGGACCGAGCGAGCCTCGGAGATGGCGGACTCCAACTGCTGCACCTCCGACCCCAGACCTCGCTCTCCGAGGTCAGCCACGGCGTGTCCGGACCGAGCGATAGCACGGAATCAGGAGGAGCCCAGCTCCCAGATAGGAGCCGGCCATGATGGCGAACCCGGCGGCGAAACCGAGGTGCTGGATGGCCTGCCCCAGCCCGATGATCCACAGGGATCCGATTCCGTAGGACACGGCGAAGTAGATGCCGAATACGCTCGACTGGGAAGCCGCGGTGACGCTGTCGCTCAACAAGGCCTGCAGAAGGGGGTTTTCGACGTACGCGAACAGGCCCACCACGAGCGCCAGCAGGGCCAGCAGGGCGATCGGGAAATGGGCTGCGAGCCCAAAGGTGATGACGGTGACGGCGGAGAGCAGGTAGGCGGCCCACAGAACCGGCACCCGCCCCATCCTGTCGGATAGGAAGCCTCCCAGCAGTGGGCCCAGGACCGCTCCCAGCAACACCAGGTTGAAAATGGCGCCGACCTCCACCTCAGGTAGGTGCACGCCATCCCGCAGGTACACCGGAATGTAGGCGTTGAGGGTGCCCAGCCCACGGCCGCCAGCGGCCACGGTGGACGCCAGAATGGCGAAGAGGGCGACCTTGGGGTCGATCAACTGGCTCTTGTCGATTCGGGGCAGATGCAGCTTGGGGCGTTCTAGGAAGTGAGCCCTGGGGCGGTCCTCGCCAGGCACGGGTGGGAACGTGAGCAGCAGAATTATCCCCATCACAAAGAGGGGGATCGACAGGATGAGGAGTGCGGGCCGCCAGCCCAGGTCGGCGATCATCAGAGCCCCGGGAATTGGGATCACCAGGGATCCAACGCTGCCGCCGATGGTGGTCAGGCTGAGAGCCATTCCCCGGCGTTCGGGGTAGGTCCTGGCTGCGACTGAGCTTCCGACTGGGTGCTGCTGGCTTGAGCCAACGATTGCCACTCCCTGCCCGGTCGCGAAGAGGGGATAGGTGGGCGCCATCGACCCCAAAACGGCGCACAGGCCAACCACCAGGTTCTGGGATCCGAGTACCCAACGAGCGGCGACCCTCCTGCCGACGTACCCGGCGCTCGCCTGGGTCAGCCCTCCGACCACCCCTATCAGCCCGACCGCCAGGCCCAGGGTGGCGTAGTTCAAATGGAACGCCAACAGGATTGCCGGGTAGGTGAGGGGCAGAAGGCCGGAGTACATGTGCTGAGTGGCGTGGGAAGCGGCCACCAAGCCAAGAGCTCGCCGACGTCGCACGGGGGGCGCGATCACGGCTGGCCCAGACTCCATGGATCAGAGCATAGAGGGCCGTCACGTCGCGCCTGGGTCGCCAGCGGGGCCATACACGAACCCGGCCAATTGCTCCTCGGGGCTGCCGGTGCCATCTGCCGCCACGCCTCTCAGGTCGACGTAGGGCGCCGTCGGCCCATAGAGGCTCCAATTCGCCTCGGCCACCGTGTAGTCGCCGTCGGCCTCGACTCCGACCACGTAGGCGACATGCCCATCGCCTTGGTCGGTGAACACCGCGATGGCTCCGACGGCTGGGCTGGAGCCGACGGCGTAGCCGGCCTGGGAGGCCAGCGCCAGCCACTGGCCGCCGTTTCCCCCCAGCAGGCCGGCCGCCGTGTGCCAGGTGACCAGTCTGCGGGTGGCCACGTACCAGGTGCACTGTCCGGTGGCGAATCCCTGGTACGAGTAGGGGTACGGAGTGGGATGCCCCGTGCACGCGGATGGATCCATGGCCAGCGCCCCTGGCTCCGGCCCGCAAGGCGCGGCCCAGGACGGGAAGTCGGGGGTTCCCGCCAGGATCACGCGGCCGACGGGAAGCATGAAGCCACCCGGAGTGGGGAGGATCCCGGCCACGCTGGGCCAGCCCGCGGCGGCAGCGCCGGCTCCAATGATGCCGACCAAGGAGAGGGTCACCAGGAGAGGCACCGCGCACCCGGCCAGGGCGATACCGCCGATTCCCTTCAGGGGGTTCATGGTGCGCTCGGCGGGTAGGAGAGGGGATCGGTGGAGAGCGCGGAAACCCACTCCGGAGGCGCGGCGCCGTTGAAGGCGGCACGTTCCCTACCGACGACGATCAGGCCACAGCCAGGCGGGCACGACAGGAGGAGATCAGCTTCGACCGAAGACAAACCGAAGGCTTGGCGCAGAGCCGGGATCGCCACCTCTTCCTGGCGGAGGAGGATTTTGGTGTGACAGTTGCGGATGACCACATTGCCGACGGGTGACGAGAGGAAGTCCTCCACCACCTGGGAGATGACCATGAGGCCGGCGCCGAGCTTGCGCAGCCGGCGGGTGAGACTCTCCAGGGCCATCGCCGAGCGCTCTGAGGACAGCAGCACCTCAGCCTCGTCCACCACCAGAAGGTGGGCCAAGCCTCGATTCTGCGAGAGCTCGGCCTCCAGGTGGACCAAGACGAGGTGGACCAGCGCGGTCAGCAGGTGCTCCCGGTCCCGCTGCAGCTCGGCCAGGGAGACGGCCGCGAAGTTGCTTGCAAACACCGCCGACTCCCCATCGAAGAACCCGCGCTCTGTCCCGCTGGTGAAGCGCCGCAGACGAGCGGCTTCAAGCGGCATGCCCGCCGACTCCAGAGCCTCAACCAGATCCCGCAGGCGGGCCCCTTTCGGATCAGCTCTGAGCACCAGCAGGAGCTGCTGCTCGAGCCGGTCCAATGCATCCTGGGTGAGGCCGCCCCCTGCGGCCCGTCCCCGGGCGAGTCGTTCCAGGATTGGGAGGACTTTGGCGGCGCGGTGCTCCACCCCGACCAGGTCCGCGCTCTCTGGCACCGGTCCCATCACATTGAGGCCCGAGCCGGGTGCCGCGCCCAGCTCAAGGAACTGTCCACCCAGAAGCGATGCAAGGGCCAGGTACTCTCCCGAGGGATCGACGCACCTGACCCGCACCCCGCGCAAGGACAGTCGTGCCGCGAGCAGCTTGGCCGTGAACGACTTGCCGCCGCCGGACGTGCCGAGGACGATGGTGTTGTAGTTTGGGTTGGCGGCCGAGAAGGGATCGGCAATCACCAGCTCCTTGGAGATCAGGCTTGGACCCAGGAGAGCGCCATCCGCTCCCCGCAATCCAGCTCTCATGAAGGGAAGTGCCGTGGCCAGGGCCCCCGCCGTCATGTCGCGGCTCCAATCGAGCGGGTCGATTCCGAGCGGAAGGGTTGACCTCCATCCGTCCACCTGGCGGTGCGTCAGAGGGGTAGCGGTGCACCCGACCTCGGCCAGGATGGCGCGGACCCAGTGCCAGGCGTCCTCAAGTGCGCTGCGCGAATCCGCCTCCACGGTGACCGTCACCCCCAGGCGGAATAGCCGTTCCTCCTCCAGGAGGACGCGCTGCTCCAGCTCCAAGGCGTCGCTAAGGGCGGCGCGTGTGCCTTGATCAGGACGGTGGCCGCGCAGCCGGTCCACCTGGAGGCTGGTCTCAAAGCCGCGGATCCTTCGCCGCAGGTGGCCCAGGCTTGCGAGCTTGGCCTGAGGGTAGACGTGCTGAACCATTCTGATGGTGCAGGGCGGCGCCAGTACGAGCGGTGCCAGCCAGCCCATCTCCACCCGCCGGGGGAAGCCAGAAAGCTGCAGGCTGCGACAGAATCTCCCGTCGAGGCAGAGAGAGTCGGCCTCGACGATCACCTTGGTGGGCGCCAGCCAGCTGGGGAAGTCATGCGGCCGGCGCCCGCTTCTTCCTCCGGTACAGGCCTGCAGAGCTGCAAACCAGCTCCCGTCGTCGAGCCGCTTGGCGTGGAGCCCGATCCGGGAGAGCCCCGCCTCCAGCGCCCGGCTGCGTTGCTCCAGGTCCACCGAGGGTCTGGGGAGAGGCACCCGCCCAAGACCGCGCACCCCAAGCCCGGGAAGGGGCGAGCGACCCTTGGCCCACACGACGCAGAAGTGCCGCTGGGTCTGGATCTGATGAGCCGCCACCAGATCGGCCCGGAACCGCCGGTCGCACCAGGACGGACCCGAATCGGTGACGGGCGCAGCCGACGGGCTTACCGTCTCGCCGGCAAGGGGCGCCGTCAGCGAGTAGAGGGACACGGGCCCGGTTAGGGCACTCAGTGCCCGTCGGTATTGCCGCCACATCTGGTCGCGGAAAGGATCGTCCTGGAGGGCGAGGTTCAGCGGCTCGACCTCCAGGGCCGAACGCAGCGCTCCGGAGCTCAGGAGCGCGAAGCCGCCGTCCAGGGCCTGCAGGTCGACCAGTTTGGTGGTGGACGACCGCCCTGACAACACAGAGGCTGTCATGGCACCTTCCACGGCAGGGAGGTCAGGCCGTGGGAGTCAACCGCGGTGAATTGGACCTCGGGGGCGAGGAGGTTGGAGTCAGGGTGTTCCATGACCTTCGGATGGATCTGGAAGAGGGCCCAGTCCCCGAGAAAGTCATCGATTTGACGACCGCGGTAACGGCCAAATGCCACCACCGTGGCGACGAGTGACCACGGGATCGTGGCAAGGGCTGTCGCTGCCAGCGGGAGATGCGCCCGCAGGAGGAGATATGGAGGCACGGCGGCCAGTCCCAGCCAGGTCAGCTGGTGGCCGGTGAAACTGCCCCAGCGCGTGGGCAGGGAGGAGATCGGTTGGGGAACCTCTGCTTGAGTCATTGCCTATTGATTTGGTCCGCCCTGGCCGTCCTCAGAGGTGCCAGCTTCCCGCGGCGCAAGGCGTTCAGGTACGCCGCGTCCAGATCGTGGGTGAGCTGCCCGCCCGCTCTCACGTAGTCGGAACCGAGATCTTCGATGCGCCGCTGGCCGCTCTCCGTGTTGGCGGCCTCACGATAGGCGCGGAGTTCCTCCGGGGTGACCTTCAGCACGCGTTGCAGCTCCGCGGCCGCTGCGGGCCGCGCGACGAGCGCTGCGCCGATGTAGTGCTCTCGGGACTGATGGCCGTCGACGCTGGGCCAGCGGGACTCCCCACTGGCTTCTCTGGACTCCATCTGGCTCGCCAACTCATGGTCCGCACGGCTCGGGAGGCCCGTCACGGATCGAACGGCGGGGCTCAGCGTGGCCCCGAAGCGCGATGCCCTCGGGCCGGCTGCCGACTTCGCCAGGATTGCCCCGCTCAGCAGCGCTCCCGTCGATGCAGTGGCCAGGCCCTTCACGCTGCGGTAGGTGGTCATCTCCCCATGGCTGATGCGCTTGGGAACCTCCAGCATCAGCCAGACCGTCACGATCGCCAGAAGGCACTTCGCGAACTGATCTCCAGGGTTGCCACTGCCCACCTGCGCGAGCAGCCCGCCCACCGCTGCCTCGCACTTGGGGTTGCCCCCCGGGGAGATGAGAGGGCAGGTTGCCGAGTTGCTGACCGGCGCCAGGCCGGACACGGTGGACACGACGGCGATGAAGACGATGAAGATGATGGTCTGGATCACCACGACCGCCGACAGTTCCGCCACCGTGCGCCAGTAGCGGTTGAACATACCGCGGCCGCCCGGAAGCGCCAGCGCCAGAAATGCCAGGCTCGAGCAGGCCGCCAGGATTGCCAGGACTATGTAGCGGGCCAGGTAGGTGAGGGCGAGCCAAAGGCCGAGAAGGGTGAGGACGGTGAATGCCACCATCCCCTGAATCCCGTCGGGGACGTCATACCCATTGCGCCCATGGGGGCCGACGCCGTTCCACACGTCCGTGAAACTGGGCACGGTGCCCCAGTAGATGTCCGCGTAGCGACAGTCGGCGGGGCTCTGCCCATTGCCTGCCCGCGGTTCCCCTGGTAGCGGAAGTAGGTTCAGCTGCTCCGATCCGATGTCGGGGCTGCCGCTCCCCTCCAGGCAGTCCTGATTCTGATTGGCATTCACCTGGTTGTCGGTGTCGGTGCACAGAGGCTGATCCGGGGCCGCGTCGCCACGATCACAATTGGCGTCGTGAAGGGGTGGGCCGAAGAAGTTCTCGGAGCGGTCCAGGACCTCCTTGGTGAAGTCAGGGCTGTCCGAGGCTATGCAGTGGGACTGCTTGAAAGACGGGTCCATCCATGGTTTGACCAAGACCTGCTGTCGCGGGGATGGACCTGGTGCGGAGATGTGGATGCCGGGATGCGTGACCGGGCTGTCCTCTGGGCAGTAGGCGGTCATGGCGAGCACGGTCATCATGTCCAGGGGCTGTTGGGAATGGGCGCCCAGCTCTTTGAACGTCGTCTGCAGGACTCCCTGGGACAACCACCCCCCGGCATCGATCACCCTTCCCGCCAGGTGCAGGGGAAGGCCCGCTGCAATCACTCCGGCCGCCAGCAGACACGGAACCACCCCGGCGCGCAGGTTCAACTCCTGTCCCACCATGAACAGGCACACCTGGACTGCGAACGCGAGCACGATCAGGCCCAGAGCAAGCGGGGTGAGGATGTTGTTCAACCTCTCCACCCAGGGAATGCAGCCGGCCGGCCCGCACTCATGGGCAGGCTCCCCCAGGCTGCCGTCGTAGTTGTCGACCACCGGATTGCTGCCGACCAGGGTTGTTATCAGAGCCCACGGGCCGGTCGTCACGGCACCCGTCAGGGGATCGATGTGATCGGGGTCGGGGCTGCCGTCAAGGCTGCCCATGATGGCCACGGGCCCGGAGACGAAGGCGTCCATGACGTAGCAGAAGGGATCGGTGATACCCCCGCACTGCTGGCTCGTGCTGCTGGTCGCCTGGGGGGTGGTGTCCGTGCCGGTGGTGAGCGACGTGGTGCTGGCGGCGATCGGTCTGGCCCCCGCCGCCTGCGCAGCTCGAGACGCCAGGCTCCCCGAGCAGGTAAGGAGCAGCGCGGAGCCCAGCACCGGCAGTGACCAGGCGAGCCTGCGGCCGGCGCTCAGGGGGTGCTGGAGGAACAGCTGCTGGTGGAGCAGGCGGTGTTGCTTCCTGAGAGGCCTTCCACAAAGCTCAGGATCGCCCCCTCGTTGACCAGTAGCAGAACTCCCAACAGGACCGTGACCAGGCCCTGTAGCGCGGCCGCCCGCCGCTGGCTGTTGTCCAGCGAGGTCATGTAGCGAATGGCTGCGAAGCTGAGGCACAGGACCGCGACCGCTCCCAGTGCCAGGGTGGTCACGGTGTGAATGATGTTGTCCAGGCCTGTGGTGAAGGAGGCAAGGATGATCAAGCCGATGTCTCCAATGGGCGTTCCTCCAGGGGGTTGAAGTCGCTGCTCCAGGGCAGGGCCGTGGGGTAGCTGACCTGAGTGGCGGGCAGCGCTCGCCACTCAGACAGTGGTCTGCCCGCCACTGGCCGCGGAACTGCGCCAGGATCCAGGGGCAGCTGCCCCAGGGCACGCAGGCGCCGGTCCCGGTACCAGCGACGTTGCCGGATGACCGCCGGATGGCCACTGCCGCGCAGCAGGAGCGCCCTGTCATCCCGCAGCCGACGGACCTCATCGGGGGTGATCAGCGGATGCGAGCTGATCGGTTCGTCGGGACCATCTGGCTGCTGCCTGTGCACAGTGGCGGAGCCGACCAAGCGGCTAACCCGCTCGAGAAGGTCTATCTCCGAGATCCCTGACAGGAGCAGCTTGCAGCGGCAGTTGGCCCAGAGTGCGGTGGACGTCTCCTGCCCATAGGTTGCCGTGATCGAGCTGAGATCCTGTGCCATCAGCATCATGCGTACCCCCTGAGATCGACCCAGTTGGACCAGCGCGGGCAGTTCCGGGAGCAGGGTGAGCTGGGCGAACTCGTCGAGCACGAAGAGCACCGGCGTCAGCGGGGGAGATTGGTAGATGGCCCTCCAGCACGAGGCCAGCAGCGCGCTCACCACACCCCGCAGCAGGGGGGCGTCGTGTGGGGTGACGAGGCAGTAGATCGTCTGCAGCCTCTGCCGGCCCAGGTCGGCTGGGTCGAACGAGCTCTGCGCGGTTGCCTCGGCCACCTTGTCGGTCGCGTACGGGGCCAACTTCGAGATCAGAGTCGCCACCACGCTCATGGCGGTCCTGTCACCGCCGCACGTCGCCCCCTGAACCAGCCGCCGCGCCACCGGGTGCCCCATCTCGGACGCCAATTCCTCGGCGGGCACGGATTGGAGCATCGCGACCAGGTCGCCGAGGGTCATCCCGGTCATGGCGGCCTCAACCAAGAGCCCCTGGAGGAGCTGGTGGGCCAGGTCATGCCAGAAGGGCTCCCGTTCGGGGGCCCTGCCCATGAGAAAGCCGGCCGTCCTCAGCGCGTCCTCCGAGCTGTGGACCGCCGACAGGGGGTTCCACGGGTCCGACGGCCTCATCAGCGGGGCGAAGACGGCAACCTGGCCAACTCTTCTCCGGGCAGCCATGGTGGTCTCGATGAGTTCGCCCTTGGGGTCTGTGACCACGACCGCGCCTGGCCACTCCAGGATTGCGGGGATTGCCAGGCCACTGGACTTGCCGGAGCCCGTGGGTCCGAGCACCATCAGGTGATCCTCGGCAGGAAGGTTCACGGACCCCCAGAGGTGAGTTCCCAATGTCACCCTGGTGCCCTGGCCGCGGTGGCGGCGGAAGTCTTTGAGATCGCCTCTGCGGGCCGGTCTGGCCCCGCCCAGCGGCCCCGGGCGCAGCAGACGACCTCTTCGCGTGAGGACCCAGGCTCCCAGCGCTAGCGCCGTCAGGGTCCCCAGGGCCAGCTCGGCGATCTGCACTGAGGACAGCGAGGCTGACTTGGCAACCGTCACACCGCCGTCGGCAGCGAGGCCACCAGCCCGCGAATGGCTAACCAGTCTGGCCAGAAGCACTAGAAGGGCCAGGCCTATCGTGGCAACCGGGCCAGCCAGCCCCTCTCCCCCTGCCGATGGACTCTTCCTGGGCATTCTCCTGCGGACGTCCGCCCGGACCTCTGAGGTGGTCGTCGAATTCGACGCGACACGTTCGTTGTGGGCGGTTGCGTGGGTGTTACAGGGCATCTCCCAAACGGTGCAGAAATTTGCACACAGGGCCGCGACAGCCGACCTAGACTGGCTCCGATGGCAGCTCCAGAGGTCCCTCAGCGCGGCATTCGGCGGCCCCCTCAGGAGCGCACCATCCTGGTCGCGGATCGCGACGAACTGACCCGGACGGCCACGGTGGCGATCCTGCAGCGCCTCAATTTTCACGTGGTCGAGGCGGACTCCTCCCGGTCCGCGCTCGGCCACGCCAGCAGAGGTCCATTCTCATGCGTCATCCTGGACCTCAACCTGGTGGAAACCGGTGCCTTCGAACTGTGCCGGCGCCTCCTCGCCAAGGCTGGGTGGGGCTGGACCCCGGTGATTTTCACCAGCGGCCGTCCGCCCCGCACAGATCTGCGGATGGACATGCTGGCAGGAGGCTTCGACTACCTCTGCAAGCCATTCCGCGCCGACCAGTTGCTCGCCTGCGTGGGCGACGCGCTGGCCAGCGCCAGCGACATCCGCGCTGCCAGGCCCGATCGCGAGCTGGTCCTGTCCAGGGCAGAGTCCGCGGCCGGGAGCTGAGTCTACGGGGTAGGCGGTGGAGTGGGTGGCCCGCCACCACCCTGGGGAGTGGGGGTCGGTGTGGGCTGCGGAGTCGGCGTGGGAGTAGCCTGCGGTGTCGGTGTCGCCTGGACCACGGGGGTTGGGGTGGGCGTCGGAGTGACGGTCCCTCCACCGAGGACCGTGTTGGTCGGTCCGGTTCCTTCCAGGTAGTAGTTGGTCTCGCCGGAGCTCTGCTTCGCGATCAACCCGCTCGGCTCCGTGAACCAGCTGTTCGGAGTCTTCGCCAGGGCATACTCCATGAACTGGTTCCAGAGGCTGGCCGCCCCACTGATCCCGTTAAGGCCCCCGCCATACATCGGCGAGTCGTTGGCATTCCCTACCCAGTCCGCCCCCACCAGGGTGGGGGTCCAACCCACGGCCAGGTTGTCCTTGTAGTCGTTTGAGGTGCCGGTCTTGATCGCCGCCGTGTGGCCCCGTAGCACCAGCGGGGTGTCGGGCCCGAATGCGATGAGGCGGTTGTTATTGCGCGAGAGGATGGTGTTCATGATGTAGGCGACCTGGGGAGAGAGCGCCTGCTGCGCCGGCTGGTTGGCGCTGTAGATGGTGGCGCCACTCTGGTCGACAACCTCGAGCACATAGTGCGCGGGGTGGAGGACCCCCTCCGAGGCGAATACCGACCCCGCCTGGGCAATCTCCCAAAGTGGTATCGGGTAGGCCCCAAGCGTCATGCTGGGGCCGTAATCGGAGGCCGGTCCGCTCAGGGTGGTCACGCCCATGGCCCTGGCCATGGCGAGCACCTTGGGGATTCCCACCGCCAGCTCGACCCGCACCGCCGGCACGTTCAGGGAGTTTCCCAGGGCAACCTGGATCGGCACCACGCCCGCGTAGGTCCCCTCGTAGTCGTGAACCACGAATGGTCCCCCGTTCGGTCCCCCGGTTGGAAGCGAGAACGGGCTGTCCAGAACTGGCGAGGTCATCGTGATCTTATGAGCCGTGAGCGCAGCCGAGTAGGTGTAGAGCTTGAAGGTCGATCCCGGCTGGCGGGGAACGGCCGCCATGTCGATCTGCCCGCCTGGCACGCTTGCGCCGGCGCCACCCACCCACACCTCGATATCGCCGTTGGTCGGGTTCTCCGCCACCAGGGCACCATCGGTCATGTGCATGTCCTGATGGCGCGCGATGTCGGCGGTGACCATCTGCTGCGCCACCTGGTTGAGCGCGAGGTCGAGGCTGGTGTAGACCTTGAGCCCCATGGTGGAGTATCCCGAGCCATAGTGCGACTGCAGCCAGCTCTTGACCTGGTCAACGAAGTAGGGGGCGTTGTCCACCGGCGCCTCACTGCCCGAGGTCAGGGCGGGTGGGGCGGCCATGATCGCCTTGGCCTGCTCAGAGGTGAGGTTGCCGTACTTGACCATGGCGTCGACCACCGCCTGCTGCCTGAGCCGGGCGCCGGCAAGGTTGGATATGGGATCCAGGTACGACGGCGCGGGAAGCAGTCCCGCCAGCAGCGTGGCCTGCTCCGGCGTCAGCTGGGCCGCGCTGACCCCGAAGTAGGTCTCGGCGGCCGCCTGGATCCCGGTCGCCCCCTGGCCGAAGTAGACATCATTGAGATAGTCATCAAGGATCTGGGGTTTGCTGAGGCGGGAGGTCAGCTCGTTGCCGTAGAGGATCTCCTTGACCTTGTAGGTGATCGACTTGTTGTCGTGCAGGTAGAGGATCTTGGCGACCTGCTCCGGGATCGTGCTGGCGCCCTGGGCGGCACTGTGGTGGATGACATCGAAGAGCCCCGCCTCAACGATCCGACCGATGTCGAAGCTGGGAGCGGTCCAGAACGTGTGGTCCTCGATGTCGACGATCGCGGTGCGCATCACCGGTGCTATTTGATTCAGAGCGACAGGGATCCTGCTGGACCCGGCGGGATGCAGGTCCGCTATCACCTGGTCCCCCTGGCCGTAGATCACGGTGTCGGTGGGCAGGCTGACCCCGCTGGGAAGCGCGCTGTAGGCTCGGGCAAGTGCCGTCACGGGCATGCTGAGCACGACCACGCCGGCAAGGGCGGCCAGCACCGCAACGCTGACGATGCGCTTCCAGCCGACACTACCGGCGCGACTGGGGGCGCGTCCTCCCCTCCGGCGCCGCGGAGGAGGCATCTGCTGTCGCTGGGTGGTTATCTCTCGCATGATGGTCGATTGGGCGCGGCGCGGGGCCAGCGGTCCTGGGTTTGACCCAGAGCCCGGCCAGGCGGGGGAGGCGCACAACTCGCGCCGCGCCCAACCCTAGCAACGCCAGAGGGCCCGGTTTGGTTTCGATCGAAGAGCCCGAGCAGAGGAGTGGGCTCGACCCGGGCTCGCGTCAGGGCGGACAATCACTGCCAGTGCCATGGAACAGTCCTCGTGATTCGCGGAAGGTGCCAGCTTGAGTGAAGACCCGCTGCCCGAGCCGAGGGAGCCGGTCCTGCGGCCTCCGACCAGGGGGGCCAACTGGCGTTTGACGGGGCTGGTGCTGGGGATCCTGTTGGCCCTGGTCGTGGTGAAGCTTGCCATCAACCACCCCCAGCCGAATGCCTCCCACGCGAGCCCTGCCGCAGCCGCCGTGGGTTACATCGACGCCCTGCGCAGCGGCAGCCTGAGCAGCGTGGAGGCGTACCTGGCCCCGGCGGAACGAGGGCAGGCCCCAGCCGAGCTGGCCGCGCTGAAGGCCGATCACATGCTCTTGGTGTCGCCGGTCATCGAGGGGTCCCTGGGCGAGGGCCGCGACGTCACGGTGGACCTGACCGTCGAGGTCTGTTACCGGCGTGAGTCGAAGGATCCGTACACGTGCAGGGTTCTCCAGCATGAGCCCCTCGGCCTGCCCTCCACACTTCAGAGTATCCAGGTGGGCAAGCTTTGGTACATCAGCACCGTCCTTGAGCCGGAGCCGCTTGGCTGAGCCGCCCTCAGCCGCTGCTGCCGGGGTTGAGAGTCGGGTTCACCTGGAGCTCTGGGTCCAACAGCCGGTCGATTTCGTCCTCGGCCAGCCCCGAGGTCTCTATCGCCACCTCGCGCACCGTGCGATTCGAGGCGAATGCCTCGTGCGCGATGGCGGCGGCCGCGTCGTAACCGATGGCGGGGACCAGCCCGGTGCAGATCGCGAGCCCCCGTTCCAGCAACTCCGGCCCGCGCGGGGTTGCGGTCAGGCCATCCACGGCGCTGGCGGCTAAATTGGCGGCGGCTCGTGCCAGCAGCTCGATCTCCTCGAGCAGGTTGTGAGCGGCCACCGGCAGCATCACGTTCAACTCCAGCAGAGAGCCGGTTGCGCCGGCGAATGAGATCGTGGCGTCACACCCGATGACCTGGGCCACCACCATGAGAGCCGACTCGCAGATGACCGGATTGACCTTGCCCGGCATGATCGAGGAGCCGGGCTGAACCGCCGGTAGGCTTAGCTCACCGATCCCCGCTCGGGGCCCGCAGCCAAGCAACCTGATGTCGTTGGCGATCTTATGCAGTGAGATCGCTGCCGACCGGACCGCCCCTGAAGCGAAGACCACGGCGTCCAAGCTGGCCTGGGCCTGAAAGTGGTTGTCCGACTCCCTGAGATTGGAGTCGTAGATCGCCGCCAGTCGGCGCACCACTCTGCTGGCGAACTCAGGGTGGGAGCCGATCCCGGTGCCCACGGCGGTCCCCCCCAGCGCCACCTCGGTCAACTGGGCCCGAGCCGCCGCAAGGCGGGTCCGGGCCCGTTCCATCTGTCCGCGGTAGCCCTCAAACTCCTGGCCGAGGCGAATCGGCGTGGCGTCCTGCAGGTGAGTGCGCCCTGTCTTGATCACTGGCCACAGGGCCCTGCTCTGACGTTCCAGCGCTGCCTGAAGCAGCTCCAGAGCCGGGTCGAGATCCGTGGCCAGGGCCTCGAGGGCCGCCAGATGGATGGCGGTGGGAAAGACATCGTTGCTGGACTGGCCGAGGTTGACATGGTCGTTGGGATGGACGGTGGCTCGATCCCCGCGATCGGCTCCGAGCAGCTCCAGGGCCCGATTGGCGATCACTTCGTTAGCGTTCATGTTCGACGAGGTGCCGCTGCCGGTCTGAAAGACGTCGACCACGAACTCCTGGTCGAAGACTCCCTTCACGACCTCGTCCGCGGCCGCGGCGATGGCGCGGGAGCGATCCTCGCTGAGCAGCCCCAGCTCCAGGTTGACAAGGGCCGCCTCACGCTTTATGGCTCCGAGGGCAGCGATCATGCGCCGGGGCAGACGCAGGGTGGAGATGGGGAAGTTGACCACCGCCCTCTGGGTGGAAGCGCCGTAGTAGGCTCGGGCGGGCACCGCCAGTTCGCCCATGGAGTCGCGCTCCGACCGCTGGGGCTCTTCGCTCACGCTCCTGAGTTTAGAGACTGATCGGGATCATCCGCCTGGGGCCCGGGCCGCCAATCGTCCAGGAGGCGCCGGGTCCAGCTGTCTCCCGACCCCGCCCTCCGGCTGCGGCGAAGGGGATAGCCTTCGAACCTGCGCAGCACCAGGCACGCGATGACCCCGACGGCGGCGATCGGGTAGGCCCTGGGGTCATGGGCTAGCAGGAGCACGACCGGAAGGCAGACGTAGGCGAACAGCACGCCCAGCCCGCTGCGCCGCGCGGCGCCGCTGACAGCCAGCAGCACGAGCACGAAGCCCAGCCCCACCAGTGACCACAGCGCGACCGCTCCGGTCGCTGTCGCCACCCCGCGTCCGCCGTTGTAGCGGAAGTAGAATGGCCAGCCGTTGCCGATCACGGCCAGGAGGCCCGCCCCCGCGGACACCCAGGCCGGCGCGGCGAGCAGTTCGGCCGCCGCCACCGGGGCCAGGCCCTGAGCAAACTGCAGTGGGCCCACGAAGGCTGCCGGCAGCAGTCCCACCGAGTGGAAGAGGTTGCTGGTGCCGATCTTGCCCGTCCCCACTCGTCTCAGATCAACGCCCGCGGCCCGCCCCATCAGCCATCCCACCGGCACTCCGCCCAGCAGATACGCCCCCGCCCACAGGAGAGCCACGGCCACAGGGGCGCGAAAGGGTCCCCCCGCCGCTATCACGAGGGCAGAGGGAGGTCCGCGACCCCAGCCGCCCCCACCAGCCCTGGCCCGGTGTGCAGTGCTATCACGGGGGTGAGGTTGAGTCGCTCGATCGGTTGTGCGCCGAACCTGTCCGAGAGGTTCTGGGTGAGGATGGGGACTGCGTCCGGCGCGTCGCCGCAGAAGACCGCCAATCTCACCTCGGTATTGCCAGGGATCTGCTCCCGCAACTGCTCCGCCACCGTGCGCAGCGCCCTCTTGGTGCCTCGCACCAGAGCCAAACGATGCACGTCGCCACCCGCGAAGGAGAACACCGGCCTCACGTGCAGCAGGTCGCTTCCCAAACCGGCCAGCGCTGGGATTCGGCCGCTTCGCACCAGGAACCGCGTGGTGTCGAGGGCGGCGATGACCCGGGCCGTGGTGGCCACCTGGCGGGCGTACGCGGCGACGGCAGCCATGCCCAGCCCGGCCTCGCAGGCGCGGACCGCCGCCTCCGCGACCAGGGTGAAGCCCCCGGCGGCGGTGCCCGTGTCGACAATTTCGACCGACCGCTTCGGGTCTTCGGCGCGCAGCATGTCGGCCGCGATTCTGGCGGACTTGATCATGGTCGAGAATCGGCCCGGGATGGTTAGGCAGACGATGGCCTCAGCGGACGCGTTCTTGAATGCCTGCAGGTAGTCTCCGGGAGCGGGGGAACTGCTGCTCGGCAGGGGGCCCTCCCCACCGAGCCTGCGGTAGAGCGCTTCACTGGTGATGTCCAGGCCGTCCCGCAAACTTGTGCCATCGAGCTCGATCCACATCGGGACCACCTCGACAAACGGCGCCCCGGCGATTTGTGGGGCAAGGCACGCGCCGCTGTCCACAACCAGGGCGGTCCGGACGTTTCCGCTCACGGCTTTGGCCTGGTCCGACTCACCTGGTTGGGCTTGATCTCCGCATAGATGTCCAGGAGGTGGTCCAACATCGCCTCCAGGGAATGATGACGGATCGCCTCTGCGCGGCAGAGCGCTCCCAGCCTGCTGAGGTCCTCGCGGTCTGCCGACATCTGCCTCATCCTCTCGGCCAGAGACTCGGTCAGACGGTGTTCATCCAGCTCTAGGCCGCAGCCCCCGAGCGCCTGGAGCCCGCCCGCCCTGGTCACGGCCACGGCACACCCTGTTGCCATCGCCTCCAGCATGGAGATCGAGAGGCCTTCTGCGCTGGAGGGCAGACAGAAGACGTCGACCGATCTCCAGAAGTCAGTCCGCGCCTGGACCCCCACGACCTGCCCCAGATACACGACTCGCGGATCCATTGCGGCGGCCCGTTGGACCATCGGCCGAAGCACGCCATCGCCGGCAAGCAGCAGTCGGGCACCGGGCCCAGGGTCGGCCATCCGGAAGGCCCTGAGCAGCTGGCGTATCCCCTTCTCCGGGTCCAGCCGGCCCGCGTACCCTATCACCAGGTCCGCGCTCTGCAGCGTTCCGGCGCGCAAGCGCGAGGGTCCGGGACTGAACTGGGTGACGTCGACCGCGTTGGGCACAACCCGCAGGCGCTCCTCGGAGAAGCCCACCCTGCTCAGGCGTTCCAGGTGCTCCTGGCTGAAGACGATCACGCGCTCGTAGGAGCGCAAGCGTCGGGCCCAGAATCGGTGCAGCTCTCGCATGACCGCGGCCCTGCCCGTGCCCGAGCTGCCGAAGGGAAGGTGGAAGGTCGCCACCGTCCCGCTCCCCAGTCCCAACCCCCGGGTGCCGACCCAGCCATCGGCCAGGGTGAAGCTCACAGAGCAGTGGACTATGTCAGGTCGGTGATCTTCGAGCCATTGGCCCATCCGGTGGCGGAAGCCGGGTCGCGGTAGGGTCACGGTCTTGAAGTTGAGGGTCGGCCAGGCAATCACCTCGGCCGGATTCCCGGGAACCTCCTTCCCCTCGTTGCCGGCGTGATGGAAGTAAACTCGGACACCCCTTCGCTCCAGTCCCACAGTCACCTGTTCTGAGTAAGACGTGAGCCCGTCAGTCCGGCGCCCGGCCGCGTGCCCGAGCCACGCCAGCTGGAGGCCTTCGTCCCCCGCCTCAGCACCGGGCGCGGTCACGGAGGCGTCCTCGATCGAAGGGGTACCACTGCTCCGGCCAGCGCCTCACGGCCCGCTCGAAAACCTCAAGGATCGGCCGCAGCGCCTCCCCGGGTTCAATGTCGGGCGCGACGTGCACGGGGGGATGCACCTCGACCAGGTATCCCCCCGACGGAGAGCGCACTGCCACCACCGCGACCATGGGCGCACCCGTCCTCGCCGCCAGCACCGCCGGGGCGGTGGAGAAGTCGACGGCATGGCCGAGGAACTCGACCTCAACCGATGGCGTGGCCCCTGGAATGTCGGCCAGAAGAGCGATCCACTCCCCGCGCTTGAGGGCCGTCAGGATCGGCCTGGCCGCCTGGGAAGCGACCACGGCGCGGAGCCCGATCTCTGCCCGGGCCCAGATCACCAGTTCACGAAGGGTGCGATTGCCAGCGTCGTCCATGACCGCTGTCAGCGGCAGTCCCATGGCTGAGGCAAAGGCTCCCCCCGCGTCCCAGGCTCCGAGGTGCATCAGCACAAGAATGCCCGGCTTTCCCTCCGCCCGGAGCCGCAGAACTCTCTCCGTGCCGTACCCGTGAAAGGTCCGCATCACCTGGCCACGCGGGAGCCGGCAGATGTAGATGAAATCGATGCTGGTGCGGCCGTACTCCCGAAAGCTCCTGTGGGCCAGGCGCCGCAGCTGGCGCCGGGTGAGATTGGGGAACACCACGGCGTAGTTGTCCATCGCGGCCCGGCGGCGGCCCGGCAAAATCGCAAAGGCGGCGTCGGCGAGCCGGTCGGAGATTAGGTACCGGCTGCCACCCAGGCGGTGCAGGAGAAGCGCCGTTGCCGTCAGGCCGATCTTCATGATCGGATTAGGCTGAGAGGCGTCGGAGTCACCCACCGCGCGATTGTCTCAGGCCGTTCAACCCAGCGGCCCGGCCAGCCTCGACTAAGGTGGTGAGCGTGAACCGCCTCTCCCTTGAGAAGAGTCTCTATCTGCTCCAGCACCGATCCAATCCCGTTGATTGGTACCCGTGGGGTGAGGAGGCATTCGCCACCGCACGGGCTGACGACCGGCCGGTTCTTCTGAGCGTGGGGTACTCATCCTGCCACTGGTGCCACGTGATGGCCCACGAGTGCTTCGAGAACCCGGAGATCGCGTCCCTCCAGAACAGGCTTTTCGTGTCGGTCAAGGTGGACCGCGAGGAGCGTCCCGATGTGGATCGGGTCTACATGGCGGCGCTCCAGGCTCTGACCGGTTCGGGCGGGTGGCCTATGACTTTGTTCCTTCTCCCCGACGGGCGGCCTTTCTTTGCGGGCACCTACTTTCCACCCCAGGACCGCCAGGGGCTTCCCGGATTCCCGCGGGTCCTTGCGGCGGTGGCCGAGACCTACCGGGCCAGGCGCGAGGAGGCCGCTCACCTGGCCGGGGCGGTCACCCGACATCTGGAGCGACAGGTCTCTTTGGACGGTCCTCGGGCCGACCAGCTGGATGAAGTCGCCCTGGGTGAGATCGCGAAGCGGCTGGTGGCCGGCGCCGACCGGAGCCACGGCGGCTTTGGCCGGGCGCCGAAGTTCCCCCAGGCGCCGCTGCTGGAATTCCTTCTCTGCCGCGCGGCCCTGGATCGGGATGCCCCCGCGCTGGAGGCGGTCGCCTTCACCCTGGAGTCGATGGCGGTCGGTGGGATCCAGGACCAGCTAGAGTTCGGGTTCCACCGCTACGCCACGGACGCCAGGTGGGCGGTGCCCCACTTCGAGAAGATGCTCTACGACCAAGCTCAGCTGATCTCCTGCTACCTGCACCTGTACCAGCTTCAAGGCCAGCCCGAAGCGCTCCTGACCGCTCTGCGAACCGCCGACTTTGCGCTCCAGCGCATGCAACTGCCGACCGGGGCGTTTGCCGCCAGCTTGGATGCCGACACGGAAGGAGTCGAGGGAGCGACCTACCTCTGGGAGGAGCATGAGCTCCGTGCGGCGGTGGCGCCCGACGATGTCGCGGCATTGGAACAGGTGGTGAAGGTTGATCCTTCGGCGATCGTGGATGGTCGCTTCGTCCTCCAAGGTGGGCAGCGCTGGCGGGATGGGCCGGCCCCCTCCGGGCTTGACCCGTCCAGGGACGACCGGATCCGTCGGCAGCTTCTGGCCGTTCGGCGCCGCCGCCCCCAGCCGGTCAGAGATGACAAGGTGATCGTGGCCTGGAACGCCTCCATGGTCGCGGCTCTGTCCGAGCTGGCCATCGTGACCGGGCAGGGTAGGTATCTCGACCCCGCCAAACGCCTCGGGGCGCTGCTGAGGAGGGCCCAGGAGCGAAGTCACGGGTTGCCACACCTGCTGGACCTTGATTCAGGGCGGCTGACAGCGTCACTGGAGGACCTCGCCCAGTGCGCACTGGCGGGGCTGTGGCTGCACGAGGCGACGGCACAGGCCGGGTGGTTCGCGTGGTCCCTGGCTCTGGCCCGCCAGGCCGACGCCGAATTGTGGGACTCGCGCAACGCTCTTTGGTACGACACCGCCGGCGGCGCCAGTCAGCTTTTCGGGATCCGCCCTCTCACAGTGGAGGACGGAGCCCAGCGCTCGGGCAACTCCCTCATGGTCGAGGTCTGCCTGCGCCTTCACGGGTTGACCCTCGAATCCATGTGGCTGGAGCGGGCCGCCTCCGCCCTCTCAGCCATGCGCGGCAGGTCGGAAGCCATGCCTGAGGGGATGGCCGGCGCGCTCATGTGTGCCCGGATCCTGGACGGCGGGCCGCTTGAGCTGGCGGTAGTGACGGCCGAGGGCTCCGCAGGGGATGAGCTTGTGAGGTCTGCCCGCCAGCGCCATCGACCCGATCTGGTCATCGCGTCGGGGCGGGTGGCCGAAGCCAACCGCGACGACTTCGCTGGGCCCCCCCTGCTGCGCGGCCGGGACACTCTGGCCGGACGCGCAACGGCTTTCGTATGCCGCGACTTTGCCTGCCTGCGCCCGACTGCGGATGTCCAGGAGATGGTGCGGTTGCTCGACGGGCATGGAGCTGCCTGAGGGCGCAGTCGACCGCCTCGCGAACGACTCCCGCCGCTCCTGTGGGCGAGGATGAGAGGATTGGGGGCATGACCTCTGACACCCGGCCCTTGGCGGTGGTGACCGGTGCGTCGGCCGGCATTGGCGCGGCCACGGCTCGCCGCCTGAGTCAGGAGGGGTACCGGGTTCTGCTCGGAGCGCGCCGGCTGGATCTGATGCAGGCTCTCGCCCGCCAGATCGACGGTGAGGCTCGTCTGCTGGACGTCAGCGAACCCGAGAGCGTACGGGCATTCTGCGACGGCCTGGATGAGGTCCGGGTCTTGGTCAACAACGCCGGCGGTGCCCGGGGGCTGGACCCGGTGTCGGCTGCTGACCCTGCGAAATGGCGCTGGATGTGGGAGGTCAACGTGTTAGGTCTGGTGGCCATGACCAGGCAGCTGCTGCCTGCCCTGGAGAGGTCGCGAATGGGACACGTCGTCAACTTGTCGTCCACGGCCGCCATAGAGGTGTACGAGGGTGGTGCTGGGTACACCTCCGCCAAGCATGCGGTGCATGCCATCACCCAGACGCTGCGCCTCGAGTTGGCTGGAAGGCCGATCCGGGTGACCGAGGTGTGCCCCGGCATGGTGGAGACCGACTTTTCACTCAATCGCTTCGACGGGGACGCCGAGCGGGCGGCGGGGGTCTACTCCGGGCTCCAGCCGCTGACTCCCGAGGACGTGGCCGATGTGGTGGCATTCGCCATCACCCGTCCACCCCACGTCAACCTGGACCAGATCGTGCTGCGCCCACTCATGCAGGCCAGCAGCACCAAGGTCGTTCGGCGCTCCTGAGCGCCCCTGCGGGCCGGCTCTCAGTCCTGGGTCGTGACCGGGCGGGACGGGTCTGCCGCCCACTCACTCCAGCTCCCCGGATAGAGGTAGAGCTGGTCAAGGCCGGCGGCGGCCAGTCCCAGCAGCAGGGCGCAGGCCGTGACCCCGGAGCCACAGTAGGCAACCACTGGCTGCTCTTTGTCGTGCCCCACCTCTTGCAGGCGCCGCCGGATCTCCTCGCGTTCCAGTAGGACTCCGGCCCGGTACAGGTCGGTCCACGGAAGGCTCTTGGCGCCCGGCAGGTGCCCCGGTCGGGGATCCAGGGGGTTGGGAGCCCCGCGGTAGCGGTCCCGGGCTCTGGCGTCGAGCACCAGGTGCCCCTGATCCTGGCGGGCCCTGATCAGATCCGCGGGGATCGTGTGGCCGAACTGGGACGCCGAAAGGGTGCCCGGGACCACCGTGGTTGGCTCATCGGTGAGTTCACCACCGGCCTCCAGATACGCGGACAGCCCTCCGTCGAGGACCGCGACCCGGTCGTGGCCGCACGACTTCAGCAGCCACCACGCTCTGGCCGCCGCGCCGGTCACCTCGTCATAGATCACGACAGAGGAGTCGGAGCTCACCCCGGCTGCCCGCATCGCTTCACAGAACCTCTCGAGTGACGGGAGCGGGTGGCGGCCCATGGCCCCAGGAGGTCCGGCGAGATCCGAGTCCAGATCCACGAAGACTGATCCCGGGATGTGTCCCGCGTCGTAGGCGGCGCGCTGCGACCCGGATTGCAGGGCCCAACGCACATCGAGGATCCTAAGATCCTGCCTGGCAAGATGAGCCAGTAGCCAGCTGGGCGCCACCGTGGGGGTTGGCATGCTGTCCATTCCGACATCATGCAGCAGGTGGGCCAGGCAGGACCTGACACGAATGGAAACCAACTCGAGATTATGGAGGCCCAGGGTCGCTGTGGGATTGGGATACGCGCAGAGCCGGCGGGCAGATCCGTGCGGTGACGGCCGGGCACGTCTTGGCCGAGGTGGTCTGAGCGGGCGGCACAATCTCACCTCGGCGCCACCCCCGGGGTCAGCCTGCCCAGAGCCCTGCGGCCACCCCTGCACAGCGCGCGCCGCCGGCCGTCCAGGCCGTCACGCCAGCATCCGGGTGAGGTCTTCAGGGTCTCGGAAAGAAGCGATGTCCGAGGGGAGGCCTTGAACAGCGCCGCCGCCCCGGAACACGTGCGCTGCCTCATCGTCGGGCGGCTACCGGAGCCGGATCTGGACCTGGTCTTGGCTCGCGCCGGCGGTGGACATATCGACCTGGTCGCCGCGCCCCTGGGGCAGGAGGCGGAGGTGCCCGGCCCATTCGATTGCATCTGGCGCCTCTTCGAAGGGCGCCTCGCCGGAGTGCGCCGCAATCCCCTGGCAGACGCCCTGGTGGCGCATCCCGAGGTCCGCTGGGTCCACTCCGTCAGCGCTGGGGTCGACAGTTTCGGGGATGCACTCTCCGGCCGCCCGGACATCGTGTTGACCAACTCGGCCGGGGTCGTGGCGATCCCCATCGCTGAATTTGTGGTGGGCTGCCTCCTGCATCACTGCAAACGGCTTGCGGAGATCTGGGCGGCCCAGCGTGACTCGAGTTGGAAGTCCTTTCAGCTACGGGAGTTGGGCGACCTCAAGGTCGTGATCCTCGGCTTCGGAGCCATAGGGCAGCAGCTGGCGCGCCGGCTCCAGCCATTCGGCTGCCAGGTCACCGCGGTTCGGCGCCACCCGCAGACGGGGGCGGCCGGCCTGGCTCTCGAGGTCAGCTCTCCGGACCGGCTGGCCGAAGCTTGCCTGGGAGCGGACGCCTTGGTGCTGGCGGCGCCCTTGACCGACGAGACCAGAGGGGGCGTCTCGCGAGAGGTGCTCTCGGCCCTCAATCAGGACGCATGCTTGATCAACATCGCCAGAGGTGGGCTGATCGACGAACCGGAGCTGCTCGCGGCGGTGCGGGGTGGCACGCTCACCGCATACTTGGACGCCTTCGTCGAGGAGCCCCTGCCCAAATCATCCCCACTCTGGACCACTCCGGGAATATTTCTGTCCCCCCACATCAGCTGGAGCTCTCCCAACTTCGCACGCCGAACCTGCGAGCTGTTTGGCGATCAGCTGCGGCGGTTCTGCGAGGGGCACGAACTCTTGAATCGAGTGGATCTTCGAGCCGGCTACTAGACCTGTTTCGTCCGAGCGAAGAGGGGCCGCGACACTGCCCCTCGTCACTCAGTTCAGCGCAAGAATTCATCTCCGTCGCGCGGTGAGCATGTCGAAGAGCGGTTCTGCGTTACCGACCACCCGGGTCGCCAGGGCGAAGCGAGCGATGTGGAAGGCTTCCAGCAGCTTTTCATCTGCTATCCCCTGCACCTTGGCCTTGTTGGCCATCGCCTTGGTGCATGCGTGGTTGGAAGAAGCCAGAGCCGCTGCCAGGTACACCAAAGTCCTGGTCTCGGGCTCAGAGCCCCGTCGTCCGCGGGCATGGCAAAGGCGCTTCCGTGAGCCTGTTCCCAGACCATGGCCGGGTCGACTCTGGCGGCCTTGTCTATGGCGTCAGGAACGGATCCCATGCCTGCCTGCCTGCATTGACTCCAAGACCTGCTCCACGGTGGGACCTGTTGTGTTCATCGTCTCCTCCTTGTTCTGATCGGCTATCCGTGCCATTCGGGCAGAGGCATCGCGCCTCGGCAATGAGAAACAGGCCGCGCAACCTGAGCCAAGTTGGGCGCGGTCACGGCGCCGGTACCGCCCGGGTCACCCCGGCCGATCCCGTCCGACTGGCCGGCTTCCAGACGTCGCCGGTGGCCGTTGCCCACAGCGTTCTTCCCGCCACTACGAGCCAGAGCACGAGCATCAGGGCCACCAGACCGACGCCAAGGTCAGTGACCGCGCCCAGGCGCCACGCGCTCCCGAGGGTTAGGGTCGCCATGCTGAAGGCGCCGACCGGGAAGGTGAATGCCCACCACCCCAAGCCATACGGGAGCGGTCCCTGGGCAAGATAGCGAACCATGGCGGCGGCTCCAAACCGCCAGCCCACCCGGGCGGCTGGGTCGGTGGCGCCAGATGAGGCTGGCCGCACCTCCAAGTAGCCGGCGGGCAGCCGGCCAGCCTCCGTCCTGTTGGTCGCTTCTGATATATGCATGCTGGACCGGATCGGCGACGCAAGTCCCCGGGCTCAACTGCGCCAACCTCCCTCCACCTCGTCATTCGGGGATGTAGTCGCGGCGAAGGCCCAACAGCTCCGGGGCGTGCAGCTGCACCATCTTGGCCGCCACCCCTGGGGGTGCTCCCGGGCGCACGAGCGAGATGGCGACCATGGCCAGAAATGCCAGGGGCACGGTCACGATCGCAGGTTGCTCCAGGATCACAGCCAGCCCCGACTGGCGGGCCAGGAACAGCTCCAGGGGAGCGGAGATGGTGGCAACCATGGTGGTCGCTATCGCCAGCGTCGCCAGAGTCCCACCCAGGGTGACCCCGACGGCGGCGCCCAAGGTGCTGAGCCGCGGCCACCAGATCCCCAACACCAGCAAGGGAAAGAAGGAGCTCGCGGCGATGGCGAAAGCCCACCCTACCAGGACGCTGATGTTGAACTGCCCCACCAGCAGGCCGAGGCCGCCGGAAACCGCACCCGCCAGGACGGCCGCCAGCTGGAATGCCCGCCGCCGCGAGGTGGCCGAGGCCGCAGGGCGCAGCCAGCGGCCGTAGACGTCATGTCCCAGCGCACCCGAGAGGGAAACCAGGAGCCCACTGAGAGTGGAGGTGAAGGCGGCGAAGGCTCCCGCCGAGACCACCGCCAGGAGGAGCTGCCCCAAAAACCCTCCGAGCAGGCTCGGGAGGACCAGGACGACCGAGTCGGTGAGGTTGCTGCCAAATAGAGAGGGGTCCAAGGCTCGACCCAGGGCGCCATATACCGGCGGCCAAATGTAGAACGCGCCGAGGAAGACCAGCACCAGCAGGGCCGTCCGACGCGAGGCGCGGGCGTCAGGGTTGGTGTAGAACCGGACCAGGATGTGAGGAAGCCCTATGGTCCCAAGCAGAATCGCCATGATCAGGGAGTAGGTGAACAGGAGAGGGTGGCCGCTGCCGCCGGCCAAGGGACCGAACGGATCCTCCCAACTCCGGTTGCTGCTGACCGGGGTCGCACTGCCGTAGGGTGCGGGCTGGCCCACCGCCAGTGCTACCGTGGTCGGCCCCTCCCAGACCACCACGCCTTTGGGGATCCTGCTGTTCCTGCCAAGGGACAGCGTGCGGGTGACGTGGGTATGAGGCAACCCCGGGCCCGCAGCAGGAGTCGACACCTCCGCCGTCACGGCGCCGGGAGCCCTCACCAGCACGCCCGAGGTCCACTTTACCGGGGTCGGGTGGCTGACATTCACTATGGTGGCGGCGGGCAGCTGCCAGACCTCGCCCTTGGTGACCTGGTATGTGGTGGGTCTGGCCAGATGGGGTGTGTGGCCATCCGGGGGGAACGCCAGCGCTGGCCCGCCGAAGTGGAGCAAGAGCAGAAACGCGGGCAGGGATATGGCAAAGATCTTCACCGCGAACTGCAGGCTCTGGACCAAGGTGATCCCTCGCATCCCGCCTCCGCTCACGGCGGCGACCACGACTACCACCACGACCACCACCCCAACCCAGTAGGGCAGCCCCGAGGCCGTCTGGACCGTCAGCCCGGCCGCCTCCACCTGGGGCAGGGCGTAGAAGAATCCGATCACCAGGACCAGGCCGACTGCCAGCTGCCTGAAGCGGGGGCTGTCGAAGCGGCCCTCCGCGAAGTCCGGAATTGTGTAGGCCCCAAATCGGCGCAGCGGGCCGGCTATGAACAGCAGCAGGAGCAGGTAGCCCGCCGCATAGCCGACGGGGTACCACAGGACGTCGTACCCGTACTGCATGATCAGCCCGGCAATCCCGAGGAACGAGGCGGCACTGAGGTATTCGCCGCTGATCGCGGAGGCATTGACTCGTGGCCTCACCGCCCGGGCCGCCACCATGAAGTCGGAAGTGGTCCTGGAGAATCGGCGGGCGAACAGCCCGGCGCCGAGGCTCACGGCGGCCATGGCGAACAGACCGAGTACTGCGGCCGCGGACGCGCTCACGGCCTGGGGTCAGCTGAGGAGGTCGGTGAATTCATCATCCACCTCCTCAGCGCGACGCACGTACACCCTGCCCAGCCAGATCAGCAGGGGGTACGAGCCGATCGCCAGGACGATCCAGGGCAGCGGCAGCCCCACCAGGCGGATCCTCGACCACTGCGGCCAGAGGGTGGAGATCAGGGGTTGGACGGCCAGGAACGCCACAAACGTGCCGGCTATCGTGAGGCTCAGGCGAAGCTGCCTGCGCATCAGGGCTTGCAGGTAGACGCTTCCCACCTCGGTTTGCTCCTCAAACTCGAGCAGACGGGTTGGGCTGGGCACCGCCCGGTCCGGCTCAGGGTGGGGGCCGATGCCGTCTCCCACGGACGGTCAGAGACCCAGGGTGGAGCGCAACTGCTGTCCGTGGCGCCGGGACACCGGGACCGTCAGTTCGTCCACGCCCTCCAACCTGAGCAGGTAGGTGTTGTTGAAGAAGCTCTCCACCGCCGCGATGTGGCGGAGGTTGACCAGGTAGTGGCGATGCACCCGCATGAAGCCCTGCCTGGAGAGGCGCTCCTCCAGCTCCTGAAGGCGCAGCCTCGCGATGAACCGCCCCTCGGCGGTGATCAGGGCCACGCGGTCGCCCGAGACCTCCGCCGCTCGAATGTCGCCGATGGGGAGCAGGAGGATCCTGCCCCGGTGGGTGACCGCCAAGCGGTTCTCCAGCCCCTGGGCGTCTCCCACGTGCTCTGTGTGACCGTTCGGGCCGGGCTGGCGGGCCCACAGGGTGAGCCTTTCCAGGGTGAGGTTGAGGCGATCGGCGCGCACCGGCTTGAGGAGGTAGTCGAATGCCGCCAGATGGAAGGCCTCCAGAGCATGCTCCTGGAAGGCGGTCACGAACACCACCGGTGGGGGGGATGGCATCGATGCCACGAGTCCCGCCAGCTGCAACCCATCGAGCCCCGGCATCTGGATGTCGAAGAAGACCACATCGGGGCGATCCTTGGCCAGCATGTCCATGGCTGAGCTGGCGTCCTCGGCCTCCAGGACCTCACGAACTCGCGAGGACCGGCGCAGGAGGTAGCTCAACTCTTCGCGAGCGGGCCGCTCGTCGTCGGCCACCAGGACAAGAAACGGCGGCTCCACCGCCTACGAGGCCTTCACGCCCGGTCGATACTTGGGGATCCTGACCCGCACGGCTGTGCCCCTGCCGGTGCTGGACTCGATCTCGAGGCCGTGGGCCGGGCCGAATATGTGGTTCAGTCGGCGGTTGATGTTGCCCAGTGCTCCCTGATGCTCCCCGAGGTCAATGGGGAGGGTGAAGCCGTTGCCGTCGTCCCTCACGGAGATGAGGCATTCGTCATCCTGGTCGTCGGCCTCGATCACGATGGTTCCCTTGCCCCGGCGGCGCTCAATTCCGTGCTTGACCGCGTTCTCCACCAAGGGCTGGACCAGCAGAGTTGGCACCACCGTGCTCAGCACCTCGGGCTCTATGTGATACCGCACCGTGAGGCGATCTCCGAAGCGGGCCTGCTCCAGGGTGAGGTACTGGTTCACATAGACGAGCTCGTCCGCCAGAGTGGTGAACTCAGCCGGCGTTCCGGAGAAGGCGCGACGGCTGAAGTCGGAAAATTCAATCAGCAGCTCCCGGGCCCGCTCCGGATCGGTTCGCACAAAACTGGCAATGGTCGTCAGGGTGTTGTAGATGAAGTGCGGGGAGATCTGCGCCCGCAGGGCCCGCAGTTCCGAACGCACCAGGGCCGCCTGCTGCTGGTCGGCGCGCTGGAGTCGGAGCTGGGTCGCCAGCAGCTCAGCCAGATCGCTCGTGATCCGAAGCTGGGCCGGGTCCACCTCACCGCCGTGGAAGGTGACCAGCGCCGCCACCGGCCCGTCCTCCAAGACGAGCGGCGCCACGACCGCCACCCGCAGAGGGCAGTCGCCGGGCCCCCTGAGCCGGTGCATCCGGACCAGCTGGGCCCGGCCGGTGTGCAGAGCCGCCACTATCTGATGGAGATCCTCTTCCAGATGCTTCAGGTGAAGCTCCGAGCGGCTCCCGGCGGCGGCTTGGTATCCCAGCATCTGGCGGCCGTCGTAGATCGCCGCCGCCATTCCTCCCGACTGGGGGACCAGCGCCCTAAGAACCTTCCCGGCCGTCTTCGCAGTCAGCCCCTGGCGCAGAGCCGAGACCGCAGAGGTCGCGAACGCGAGAGTCCGCAGGGTTGCTCGTTGCTCCACCGTGTTGAACGAGAAGGGGCGGCGGCGGAGCCGCCGCAGGACCACGGTAGCCGCCACGGCGGTGAAGCCAGCCTCCGCCAGAAGGAGCAAGGGCCAGGGCATGGCCGCATCATCCCTGGGCCGCGCTCGCTTGGCAAGTGACCGACCGTTCAACAGCCATTTGTGGCCGCATGGACCGGCAATCCGAGCCGCTGGTGTCGGGGGCTTTCACCTCCGACCAATCCAGTCTCTAACCTGCAGCCAGGCAGTGCCGAGGTAGGTCGTCCCGAGTTGGGGGGTGAAGGCTCGCAGGGCGGCGCCAAGCGGTTGGCAATCAGGACAGGAGGGCGATATGACAGTAGACGGAAACCGGATCGACGCGCTGCAGGAGGAGAACCGAAAGTTCCCCCCATCCCCTGAGTTCGCGGCTCAGGCCAATGCCAAGGCCGACATCTACAGCAAGGGCTTCGAGGAGTTCTGGGACGAGCAGGGGAAGGCCCGGGTCAGCTGGTTCCGACCCTACGACCAGCTGTACGCGTGGAACCCCCCCTACGCCAAGTGGTACCTCGGCGGGCAGCTGAACGTCTGCTACAACTGTGTAGACCGTCATGTGGAGGCGGGCCGCGGCGACAAGGTGGCGTTCTACTGGGAGGGCGAGCCGGTAGACGAGCGGCGCACCCTCACCTTCTCGGACCTCCAGCATGAGGTGGTCCGCTTCGCCAACGGGCTGAAGAAGCTGGGCGTCAAGAAGGGCACGCCGGTCGGCATCTACATGGGCATGTGCCCCGAGCTTCCCGTGGCCATGCTGGCCTGCACCAGGCTCGGCGCCTTCCATACCGTGGTCTTCGGTGGCTTCTCCGCGGAGGCGGTCGCGGGCCGGCTCAACGACATGGGTGCCGAGGTGCTCATCACTCAGGACGAGGGATGGCGCAAGGGCAACAAGGTACCCCTGAAGGCCAACTGCGACGCCGCGATGGAGCTGTCACCAACGGTGCGAAGCTGTGTTGTCGTGCGGCGCACCGGGGACCCGGTCAACATGAGGGAGGGCCGCGACGTCTACGCTGACGAGCTGCTCTCCGGTCTCAGCGATGATCCGGCGACCTGTCCCTGTGAGCCGATGGATTCCGAGGACCTGCTGTACCTGCTCTACACGAGTGGGACCACGGCCAAGCCCAAGGGGATAGTCCACACCACGGCCGGCTACCTGGTCGGCGTTGCCACCACCCACCACTACATCTTCGACGTCAAGCCGGAGTCGGTGTACTGGTGCGCTGCGGACATCGGCTGGGTGACCGGGCACAGCTACATCCTGTACGGCCCGCTCTGCAATGGCACGACCGGGGTCATCTACGAGGGGGTGCCCAACCATCCCAACGAGGAGCGCTGGTGGGAGATCATCGAACGTTACAAGGTCGACATTCTCTACACCGCGCCGACCACCATCAGGACCCATATGAAGTGGGGGCCCCAGTACGCCCAGAAGCACGACCTCAGCAGCCTGCGCTTGCTGGGGACCGTGGGCGAGCCGATCAACCCCGAGGCCTGGATCTGGTACCGGGACCATGTCGGCATGGGCAGGACGCCGATCGTGGACACTTGGTGGCAGACGGAGACGGGAATGATCCTGATCACTCCGCTGCCGGGCGTCACCACCACCAAGCCAGGCTCAGCGACCAAGCCGTTCCCCACCATCGATGCCGCGGTTTTCGACGAGCAGGGCAAAGAGGTGCCCCCTGGCCAGGGTGGGTATCTGGTCATCCGCAAGCCCTGGCCGGCCATGCTGCGGGGCATCTACAAGGACCCCGAGCGCTACCAGCAAACCTACTGGTCGCGCTTCAAGGATGTCTACTTCGTCGGTGACGGCGCCCGCAAGGACGAGGACGGCGACTTCTGGTTGATGGGTCGGATCGACGACGTCATGAACATCTCCGCTCACCGCATCTCGACCATCGAGGTGGAGTCCGCCCTGGTGGACCACCCCGCGGTCGCGGAGGCCGCGGTCACCGGGCGCCAGGATCCCCAGACAGGCCAGGCCATCGTCGCGTATGTGACCCTCAAGGCCACGCACCAGCCCTCAGTGGAACTGCTTGCTGAACTGCGTGACCACGTCGGCAAGAAGATCGGAAAGATCGCGGCGCCTGCCAACATCGTCTTCACCCCGGAGCTACCCAAGACCCGCTCGGGCAAGATCATGCGCCGCCTGTTGCGGGATGTCGCGGAGCACAGAGCACTCGGTGACACCACCACCCTGGCCGACCCGGGGGTCGTGGAGGAGTTGCGCTCACGGGCAGTTTCAGAGGAGGGCAAGGAACAATAGCGAAGGGCAACTCGGCACAGATCCTTAATTCACCCAAATTTCATGGAGGCTTGAGAGTCATCTGATGGCTGCTAACAATCCGACGGCCGGCCCCCAGCCGGTCATGCATACGCAGGAAGCGACTCCTGCAATAGCCGATCCAGCCCCACTCGGGCTGGCTGGGTTTGGTCTGACGACGATGATGCTTTCCTTCATCAACGCCGGCATCATCGGCGCCGGGGCGACCACCGCCGTCCTGCCCATGGCCGCCGCCTATGGGGGGTTCGGGCAGCTGCTGGCGGGGATGTGGGCGTTCAAACGGGGCAACACCTTCGCCGCCACGGCGTTCACATCCTACGGAGCGTTCTGGTTCAGCTACTACCTGCTGGTCGGGGTGTGGGCCAAGACTGTCACCCCTGCTGACGCCAGCCCGATCATCGGCCTCTACCTCTTCATGTGGGGAGTCTTCACTCTCTACATGTTCGTCGCATCTCTGGGTGGAACCAAGGCCGTCATGGTGGTGTTTTTCCTGCTGTTTCTCACTTTCTTCCTGCTGGCCTTCGGTACGTGGGCGAACGCAGCTGCTGGTCATGGGTTGACCGCGGTCGGCGGCTACCTCGGAATCCTCACCGCGATCGCCGCCCTATACACGTCCTTCGCCGACGTGACCAACGCGACGTTCCGTCGGGTGGTGCTGCCGACCAACTGACGTCTCGCGACTCTTGGAGGGCCCGGCGCCGGCTGGCGCCGGGCCCCCTTCAACCCTCCGGTGCGACGGAGGCCCCGGACCTGTGCGGGCGCCCTTCGACGCCGCGCCAGAGTGGCCACAGACAGACGGCGGCGAGCAGCATGACGGCGGCCGTTGCGACAAAGGGGAGGGGTATACCGGCGCCGAACAGTGCCCCGGCAAATCCCGCCGCAACCGCGGCGCCGCCCACCTGAAAGGAGCCGTAGATCCCCTGCATCTGACCCATCACCTCGGGTCTCACCTGCCGTGACAGCATGGCCAGGCGGGCGGGGGCTCCGGTGACGGTGAAGATCCCCTCGAAGACTCCAAGGGCGATCAGCCACCCGGGTGAGGGAATAAACGGGTAGGCGATGGCGAAACCTGCTCCCGCCACCAGGCTCACCGCGATCAGCCAGCGGTTGTCGAGGCGATCGGCGAGCCACCCAGCTGGCCACGAGCCGACTGCGAAGGGCAGCCCGAACAGGGTGAAGGAGAGACCGATCTCAAAGTCGCTGGCATGGCGGGCGTGCATCAGGAGGCTCCAAACCGTGTCGTACATGCCGATCAGGAGACCGAGGGCGGCGGAGCTCACCAGAATCCCCAGGATTGCCCGGTTGCGCCAGATGGCAGACCCTAGCCGCACTGAGGCGGAGTGGGCGGTGCTGAGACTCTTGTTGGGGAGGGTGGCGGCTATGATCGCCGCCACTATCAGAGCGACCGCCGCCGAAGCCAGGAATGTCAGCCCGACCGAGATAGCGAATAGAGTTGACCCAATCAGAGGCCCGACGATCGTCCCCGCCATGTTGGCACCCGTCAGGGACCCATAGGCGCGACCCCGGCGTTCCGGCACCACCACATCCGCCACCGCCGCCATCGCCAGGACGTTGGTCGCCCCGGCTGCGGCGCCCTGAAGCGCGCGCAGAATGAGGAACCAGAGGGGGGACGGAGTTAGCGCGAACGCGGCGGTGGCCAGGGCGTAGACGACCTGGCTTCCCACTATCAGCCGCTTGCGGCCCAGGCGGTCCGAGAGGCGCCCCATCGGGTAGCCGACTAGAAGTCCGGCGGCCCAGAAGGCGGCGGCCACCAGGCCGATCTCGGTGAACGAAGCTCCCTCTTGGCGTAGAAAGAGGGGGAGCACAGGCAGCACCATGGTCGCACCCAGGGCGTCAGCGAAGCTGGCGGCTACCAAGCCATAGAGGGCCAGGTGTGCGCGCCGCAAATCGATCGGGGGCTGGTTCAACGGGGCTCCTCAAACGGATCCAGGATTCGGGCCTCGGCGGTGCGTTGGACCGCGGGCCGCAACTGGGAACCTTGGCGGCCTGAGGCCGCCGGTGGAACGCTCGCCTAACTCAGCACGAGGAATACAATACTACTGATAACAAGGAGGGCTCAAGTTGACAACGCCAATCCAGGTTGCTCTGCCGCTAGCCGTTTTGACCATTGTGGCGGGCGGATCGCTCGTTGCGTGGGTCGCCCTGTTTCGCCGTGCCGGAAAGGCCGAGCACGAGGGTAAGCAGCACTCCAACGTCAAACATTCGGGGGCCCACTGACCGTGGGTTCGCAGGGTCCTGTCGCCGCCCCAGACCTGGCGCCCGCTGGCCTCGAGGGGGTGGCGGTTGCGGAGACGGCAATTGGGGACGTGAGGGGAGAGGAGGGTTTCTACCACTACCGCGGCTACAACGCCGCGGAGCTGGCGGAGGAGCTGTCGTTCGAGCAGGTGTGGCATCTCCTTATCAAGGGCGTACTCCCTAGTGCGGACCAGTTGGCCTCCTTTCGCAAGCAGACCGCAGCCCTGCGTGAGCTTCCGGCTGGCATCGCCTCCCTGCTCCCGGAGATCGCCGGCGGCGCCGACTTCGTACCGCTCAACGCGCTGCGCACGGCGGTCTCGTTGACGGCGGACCGGCTTCGCCTCCAACCTGTGCTGGACATCGCCCAGGATGAGGTGCGCGAACAGGCGCTGCGCATGACCGCCCTCGTACCCACCCTGCTCATGGGGATGCTGCGCGCGAGTCAGGGCAAGGCCCCTGTCAGCCCCGATCCCGACCTCGGCTATGCCGCCGCCTACCTGCAGATGCTGACTGGCCAGCGCCCTCCGGAGGCTCACGCTCGCGCCCTGGAGAAGTACCTGATTCTCACCATGGATCACGGCTTCAACGCGTCCACCTTCACCGCCCGGGTGATCACTTCCACCGGGGCCGACATGGGCTCCGCGCTGGTGGGAGCCATCGGCGCTCTCTCCGGGCCGTTGCACGGTGGCGCTCCGTCCCGTGCGCTCCAGACTCTGGATGAGATCGGGACCGCGGAGCGAGCCTACGCCTATCTGCGCGACAAGGTTGAATCCGGGGAGCGCCTGATGGGCTTCGGCCATCGGGTTTACAAGACTGACGATCCGCGCTCGACGCTCCTCCGCCAGGTGGCGCTGGAGATGGGCGGCGAACAGGCGCAATTCGCGCAGCATGTCGAGCAGACGGCCCTGCAGGTGCTGAACGAGCTGAAACCAGGACGCCGGTTGTACACCAACGTGGAGTTCTACGCGGGGGTGGTCATGAACACAACGGGAATTCCCCGGGAGATGTTCACGCCGACCTTTGCCTGCAGCCGGACCGTCGGTTGGACTGCGGCCATCTGCGAGCAGGCGGAGCACAACCGTCTGATCCGGCCGTCCGCCATCTACGTCGGACCGACGCCACCCGTGCCGCTTCCCCCGGGGTACGGCTACTCCTGACTCTCGCTCCGGGAGGGACCGGGCGGGCCCAAGCGAGCCCGCCCGGCTGTTTTTCGGTCGCGCTCCGCAAAACGAGCGGTGCCGGCCGGTGGGGAGGTGTTAGGACGCCGCCTGGTAGCCCATGTCCACGATGTGACGGGCCAGGTCGTGCCGGTGAAGTCCGCGGCCGAACACCAGGACAATCTCTTGGGCGGGGATGGCCGAGGCCGATTCCTTGACCGGCTTGGTCCCCGGTCCCTGATACTTCCAGGCACTTGCCTTCGGAGTTAGCGACAGGGTCAACTGGTCGCCGTCAGGCGTCTTGATGGTGATCTGCCCCTTGCCATAGCTCCCGCCGCTGGACGTGTCGGATACGACCTCGCCGATGACATGGGGCAGCCGCAGCAGGGCCCGCCGGGCGGCGCCCGCCCGGTTGGGCTTGTGGGCTGCGGGGGATGCGTGGCTCGAGCTTGCCGCGGACACCGCGACCGCCCCTCCCACGCTGGCGAGGGCGGCCCCCGCCGCGACCGCGATACCGCGGCTGTACAACTTGCGCATGGATGGCCTCCTTGCTGTTAGGCCCGGTCACTCGGGCCAACTTACGAGGTGACCTTACCGGCGTCGCGGTGCCAGGACCTTAGATCCGCCTTAGAGATGGCTGGAGCAGCTACCGCCAGGACTCGACCAGATCTTGAAATACCGTTGGGTTCGGTCGCAGCTCCGCCTCGCCAAGATCTCTGAGGGGCGTCTCCGGGAGCCGCTCCCGGGTGCAGAAGTCGACCGCCTCCCGATTGATGTAGAGCAGTCCCGTCACCACCTCCCCGGTCCTCCGCCCCTCATCCAAGATGGTCAACGCGGCCAGCCTGTCGGTGGGATCGTGATCATCATTCAGCTTGCGCAACCGCAGGACAGATCCGTCGAAGAGTGGGACATCCACCACCTCCCCGGGCTCATATGAGACCGACACCTCCTCCTGGTGGGGGATGAAGTCCAGCTCCTGCAGCACCCGGTCGTGGTCCTTGAGGTATTGGTAGCTCTTGGTCGAGCCCTGGTGATCGTTGAAGGTGACGCAGGGGCTGATCACATCCAGAATGGCGGCACCGCGGTGAGCCAGGGCCGCCCGTAGGAGCGGCACCAGCTGGGCGCCATCGCCGGAGAAGCCGCGGGCCACGAAGGAGGCCCCCAACTGCACCGCCAAAGCCGCAATGTCTATGGTCTCCAACTCATTCACCGCCCCCCGCTTCTGCACCGAGCCAATGTCGGCGGTGGCGGAGAACTGGCCCTTGGTCAGGCCATAGACGCCGTTGTTCTCGACCACATAGGTGCAGTCGAGGTTGCGGCGCACCAGATGGCAGAACTGCCCCAAACCGATACTCGCGGTGTCGCCGTCACCGGAGATTCCAAGGTAGATCAGCTGGCGATTGGCCAGCGCCGCCCCCGTGGTCACCGCCGGCATCCTGCCATGCACGGCATTGAACGCGTGCGACCGCTCCATGAAATATGCGGTCGCCTTGGAGGAGCACCCTATCCCGCTCATCTTGGCCAGCCGGTACGGATCGACCCCACTCTCGAAGAGGGCCTTGACCAGGTGATTGGTTATGGAGTTGTGGCCACAGCCCGCGCAGAGAGTGGTGGCGAGTCCCTTGTAGTCCTCCCTGGACAGCCCCAGGTGGTTGGTCCTGACCCCGATCGCCATCAGCCACCACCCGTGCGGCTCGCAGCGACAAGGCGCGGCGGGGGGGTAGCAACCGTCGTCTGGTCCGCCAGGATGAGATCAAGCACGTCGGCTGCGAATAGGGGGAAGCCATCGAAGTGCAGCACGGAGCGGATCCTGGCGGTGAGCTGAGGGTCGAGTTCAGCGCGCAGAACCTGAAGCATCTGCGCGTCGCGGTTCTGTTCGACCAGATACACCCTGGGGTGCCGCTCCAGGAATCGGCCTATCTGCGGGCTGGGAGGCAGCGATCTGATGCGGAGGTAGGCCGTCGACATTCCCCTCCTGGCCAGTTCCGCCCTCGCCTCGGCGACGGCCGCGTCGGAGCTGCCGTAGGCGATGATCCCGACCTCGGCATCGGGATCTCCGTCCGCCACCGGCTCCGGCAGCAGGCCGACCGCGCCATCGAGCTTGCGGCGAAGGCGCGCCATCACCCTGGGGTAGACCTCCTCGCTCTCCGTGTACCGAGCCGCTTCGTCGTGGCCGCTGCCCCTGGTGAAGTAGGCGGCCAGGGGGTGTCTTGTTCCGGGCAGGGTGCGGTGGGGTATCCCGTCCCCATCCACATCCCTGTACCGCTCGAAACGGCTCATCTTCAGCAGGTCCTCTTCCCGCAGCACCTTGCCGCGGTCGAACCCGCGGTCCGGGTACTCCGGCGCGTCCGACATCCAGAGGTTCATGCCGAGATCGAGATCCGACAGGATGAAGATGGGGGTCTGAAGCCGCTCGGCAAGGTCGAGGGCCTCTTGAGTGGAGTCGTATGCCTCAAGCACGGTTCCGGGCAGGAGGATCGGATGCCGGGTGTCACCGTGGGACAGGGTGTAGACGAATGAGAGATCACCCTGCATGGTGCGGGTGGGCAGGCCGGTGGAGGGGCCGACGCGCTGGATGTCGACAAACACGGCGGGTATCTCCGCGTAATAGGCGAGCCCCACGAACTCCGCCATCAGCGAGATCCCCGGTCCGGATGTGGCGGTCATGGCACGGGCGCCGGCCCAGCCGGCTCCGATGACCATCCCCGCCGCCGCCAGCTCGTCCTCCGCCTGAACGATCGCGATCCGTCGGTCCCCCGTGTCGCGATCGACCCGGAGCCGCTCTGACAGCGCCGTCAGGTGGTCGGCCACCGATGAGCTCGGGGTGATGGGATACCACCCGAACACGGTGCAGCCGCCCATCAGCGCCCCGAGGGCCACCGCCTGATTGCCCTCCAGCAGAAGCTTGCCTTCGATCGGCGCAAGCTGGCTCACCACAAGATCGTCGCGCTTGGTCAGGCGGTCGCGAAAATACGCCCTGCCCAGGTTGATGGCTTCCAGATTGGCGCTGACAGCACTGGGCTTGGTCCGAAACTGCCGTCCCACGGCAGTCTCCAGGAATCCCTCCGGGATGCCCAGGTCCTCGGCCACCACTCCCACGTAGATCATGTTCGCCAGGTACTTGCGCATGTCAGGCAAGGGCGCGACCTGCTTGGCGAGCTTTGCGAAGGGCACCGGGTAGGCGATCATTCCCCGGTCGGCCACGGGCTCGCCGAACGCCTCCTCGTAGATCAGCACCCCACCCTCTTCCAGCCGATCCAGGTCCTGCTGGAACGTGGCGCGGTTGAGGGCGACCAAGAGGTCCGCCAGCCGGCGTCCCGCCTGGTGCCCCTCGGCCGTGGCCCTCAAGAAGAACCAGGTGGGGAGACCCTCGATGTTGGAGGGAAAGACGTTCTTGGGCGCAACCGGGATCCCCATCGCGAACAGGGCCCTGGTCAGGATGAGATTGGCCGACTGGCTGCCAGAACCGTTGACCGTGGCCACGACAAGGTTGAGGTCGAGCCCGGCCCCGGTTTCCATGGTCGCCTCCTCCTGCGAGCTGCGCATTCCCTGGCAATCGTAGCTCGCCATCGCCCAATCCCGGACGCTTACGGGGCGAGGTCCGGACCGGGGAACTCAGGAGGCTGGAGGCGACCGATCTGCCGGTATCGTTCGACGGTGATGGCTGGAGGCCCGGGAGTTGGAGTCGACCATGGAGATTGCCCAAGCGGAATTCGGAACGACCGGCATGAGCCTCACCAGAGTCGGCTTCGGAGCCTGGGCTCTGGGCGGTGGTGACTGGGCATTCTCCTGGGGCAGCCAGGACGATGAGCTCTCGGTGAGGGCGATCCAGGCCGCGCTGGAGCTCGGGGTCAACTGGATCGACACGGCGGCCGTCTACGGACTGGGGCACTCCGAGGAGGTGGTGGCCCGAGCCCTGGCCGGCGTTCCCAGGTCGCAGCAGCCCTTTGTGTTCACCAAGTGCGGGATGGTGTGGGACGCGGCGGACCGGACCAGTGAGCCGCAGCTCGTTGGCCGCCCCGAGTCCATCCGGAAGGAGTTGGAGGCTTCCCTGCGCCGGCTCGGGAGGGATGTCATCGACCTGTATCAGATGCACTGGCCCGCCGCGGACGGGACGCCGCTGGAGGAGTACTGGGGCTGCCTCTTGGAGCTCAAGAAGGAGGGGAAGGTGAGGGCGGTCGGGCTCTCAAACCATGACCCCGAACAGCTCGGTCGTGCCGAGGCGATGGGTCACGTTGACTCTCTCCAGCCACCCTTCTCGCTGATTCGCCGCGAAGCCGCTGCCGATGTGATTCCCTGGTGCGCCCAGCACTCGACCGGAGTCATCGTCTACAGTCCCATGCAGGCAGGCTTGCTCTCCGGCGCGTTCTCCTGGGACCGCGCCGCCTCACTCCGGCCCGACGACTGGCGGTCTCGCGATCCCGAGTTCAACGGAGAGCGTCTGACCCGCAACCTTGAACTCGCGGCGGCGCTGGAGCCGATCGCCGAGCGGCTCGGGAGCACCGTGGCCGCGGTCGCCGTAGCCTGGACCCTGAGCTGGCCCGGGGTCACGGCCGCCATCGTCGGAGCCCGATCCCAGGAGCAGGTGAGGGGGTGGATCGATGCCCCCAACCTGCATCTCAGCTCCTCGGACCTGGACCGGATCGCGGAGGCCGCCAGCCTGACGGGGGCGGGACCGACGCGGCCCTAGGAGACGCTTCCCCCGGTCCTCTCTGGCAGGACCCTGATGATGACCCGCTCCTCTCCTGGGGCCAGGTGGAAGTCGCGATTGCCGTGGTATTTCTGTTGCAGGGAGCGGATGTGGTCGACTGCCCCCTCGTCGACGAATTCCGCCCGGCCGCTGACCGTGAGGGAGGAGTAGGGGTTCTCCGTGTCCACTATGGAGATTGAAATTCGGGGATCCCGCAGCAGGTTGCGGTGCTTCACCCGACCCTTGGCGGTGTTTATGAGCACCGCCTCGCCGTCGGTGTCCACCCACAGCGCCGTCACCTGAGGGCTGCCGTCGGGGTTGGTGGTCGCCACGTGCGCGAATTGACGCCGCTTTAGGAAGTCGACCTGGGCGGGAGATAGTTTTTTGCTCATCCGAGACAACCTACCGGATCGCACCCCGACCTTGCACCTGCGACCATGGGCGGATGGTGGCGCGAGTTCTGGTGGGGACGTGCAACTGGAGCGATCACCGCGACTTCTACCCCAAGGGGCTTCCGGCCCGCGATAGGCTCTCCTTCTACGCTGGAGTCTTCCCGCTGGTTGAGGTGGACAGCAGCTACTACGCGATCCCCCCACCGGAGCGAACCCGGTCCTGGGTCGAGGCCACGCCGGCGGAATTCTCCTTCAACGTGAAGGCCTATCGCGCCCTCACATATCACGAGAGAGAGCAGGGGGTGGCGCGCGACCCCACCCCGGCTGAGGAGCAGGCTTTCCTGCGCTGTCTCGAACCGCTGCGGCAGCTGGGGCGGCTGCGCGCGGTGCACTATCAGTTCCCTCCCTGGTTCCGCTTCGAGCCGGAGAACGTCAACCGGCTGGCGCTGCTCCGGGATAGGCACCCCGAGGATCTCGTGGTGGTGGAGTTCCGCCACCGCAGCTGGTCCCACCCCGAGCACCTGCCACGGCTCCTCGATCTGCTGCGTGAAGCCCGGCTCTCCTTGTGTGTCGTGGATGAGCCAGAAATTGGCAGCGGCTCATTTCCGACCTTGCTCGAGGTCACCGATCCGAGGTTGCTCGTGATCCGATTCCATGGCCGCAACCGAACCACCTGGTACCGGTCCGGCGCGACCTCGGCTGACCGCTTCGACTATCTGTACGGGGAGGATGAGTTGCGAGCGTGGCGGGCACCGATTCTGGAGCTCTCCCAGGAGGTGGGGCAGTTGCACGTCCTCTTCAACAACAACCGGGCCAATTACGCGGTCATCAACGGACTGCAGATGGCAGCCCTGCTGGGCCTCGCCTACCCGCGGTCCGTCCCTGGTCAGCAGCTCCTCCCGCTGCCCGAGCGTTCCGGCCCCGGCGCTTGAGCTTCTCCCCGGATCAGTTCATCCACAGTTACGGTTACGCGGCGGTCCTGCTTGCCCCCATGGTCGAGAGCACCGGTGTCCCCTTTCCCGGCGAGACGACCCTCATCCTGGCGTCCGTGTACTCGGCCGACACCGGGCGTCTCAGCCTTCCCCTCGTGATCGCGCTGGCCGCCGTGGGCGCAATCCTGGGGGACAACTTCGGCTACGGGGTGGGGAGGTGGCTCGGACGGGGCCTGCTCGAGCGTTGGGGTAGCCGGGTCGGGCTCGACCACAGGCGCGTGCTGCTGGTGGACCGCTTCTTCGCGCGCCGGGGAGCGCTGGCGGTATTTGTCGCCCGGTTCCTCTCGGTACTGCGCACCTTCGGCGCGATCCTGGCCGGCGCCGGCAGGATGCGCTACCGCACCTACCTGGTCTTCAACGCGCTCGGAGGGATGGCCTGGGCCACCGCCTACGGTCTACTGGGTTTCGAATTGGGCCGGGCCTACAGCCGCCTCAGCGGCGCCATTGGAACCGCCGCCCTCGCGCTCGCCGCGCTGGTCGTGATCGCGTTCCTGGGGGCCCTGTTTCTCTTCCGTAGACCCCTGGAGCGCTGGGCGCTGGGAGATCTTGACGAGCTTCAAGAAGGGCCGCGCTGAGATCCGGGGATGGCTTGCCGATGGGGAGTCAACTGGCCGCGGTGTTGACCGCCGCCACCTGGCGTGGGGTCCTGCCGAGGCGGCGCAGAGGCCGGACCCTCCCCTCGGATCCGGCCACGACCAGCAGCTGGTCGGCGGTCAGAGCGGGGGAGAAGAAGTGCCCCTGAAGGCGTGCCTCCGGGCACAGCTGGGTCAGCAGGCGGGCCTGCTTGGAGGTCTCGACCCCCTCCACGATCACCTCCAGGCGGAGCGCCCTGCCCAGGTCGATCACGCTCTGGACGACCGCCGCCGCGGTCTGATCGACTGTGAGCCGGTGCACGAAGGATTGATCTATCTTGATCACGTCCACCGGCAGGAGCTGGAGCTGGGCCAGCGAGGAGTTGCCCGTGCCGAAGTCGTCGATCGCTATGCGCGCGCCCAGACGGCGCAGGGTGCTCAGCCTGGCGATGGCAGCCCGCGGGTCGCTGGCGATGGTGCTCTCCGTGACCTCCAGCACAAGCTGCTCAGGAGCCAGGCCGGCGGCGCTGAGGGCGACCTCCACATCCGCCACCAGAGAGTCCTCCTGAAGCTGCCGTGCCGACAGGTTCACGGCCATGGTGAGGGGCTGAGAGTCGCCGAGGGCGCGGTGCCAGTTGGCGAGCTGGCGGCAGGCCTCGTTGAGCACCCAGCGTCCCAGGGGGATGATTAGCCCGGTCGCCTCCGCCACCGACACAAAGGCGTCGGGCAATACCAGTCCCTCCTCGGGATCGGCCCAGCGCAGGAGGGCCTCAACTCCGATCAGGGTCTGTTCCTTGGCCGCCACGATGGGCTGGTAGTGCAGCCGCAGCTCGTCGCGTTCAAGGGCGCGCCGCAGCCCGCTCTCCACATGCATCCTTCTCACCGCGCGCTGGTGCAGGAAGTCTTCGAAGACCACATGGCCGCCCTTGCCATCGCCCTTGGCGGCATACAGGGCGATGTCGGCATTGCGGAGCAGGACATCCGGGTCGGTCGCCTCCTCGCAGGTGACCACGCCGATGCTGGCGGTCACCCTGACCTCCTCGTGGTGCTCCAGCTTGACGGGATCCTGCAGGGCCGTCGCGATGCGAGCGGCGATCGCCTGCGCCTGTTCGGGCGAGTTCAGCTCCTCCAGGAGGATCGCGAACTCGTCGCCCCCGAGCCGGGCGAACGTGTCGCCCGGGCGCAGGCACATCTTCACCAGCCTGGTGACCTCGAGCAGGGCGGCGTCGCCGGCGGCGTGGCCGTAGCTGTCGTTGATGTTCTTGAAGTCGTCCAGGTCCAGAACCAGAAGCCCGAGCGGGAGCCGGCTGCGCCTGGCATGGAGGGCGTGTTCGATCCGGTCGCGCAGCAGCAGACGGTTCGCCAACCCCGTGAGGGGGTCGTGGAGGGCCTGATGGCGCAGGCGGTCCTCGAGCGCTTTGCGCTCGGTCACGTCCCGCGCGGTGAGCACGATGGCGCGTACGTCGGGATCCTGAAGCAGGTTGGTCGCCTGCACCTCCAAGAGGCGCCAAGCCCCGTCCTCCTGCCTCACCCTGAGATCCGGCATGGGCACGGTGCCAGAAGTCCGGGCGGCTTCCCCGACCGCCACATGGAGCCGGCGCAGATCCTGGGGATGCATCGACTCGCTGTCCGCGCCGAGTTGCCGGGAACGTAGCGGGCGCCCCAGGAACGCTTCGACAGAGGGGCTGACGTAGGTGATGTCACCGCTCTCGCTGGTGGCTATCACCAGGTCGGTCGAGTTCTGCACCAGGGCGCGAAAGCGGGCCTCGCTCTGGCTTATGTTGAGCGACAGCTCACACCGTGCCAGAGCCATCCAGGCCTGGGTGACCAGGATTCGATATGCGTCCCGCAGTTCAGCGGAGAGCGGCTTTGGGGTGGCCAGCAGGAAGGAACCGCGTGCCTCCCTGCTGGGGCTCAGGGGAACCACCAGGAGGCAGTCGTCACCTGCCGCGAAGCGCAACGCCGACCGGATCTGGAAGGCTGCCTCGGGACGGTGTTCAAGCGACGCCGTTCCCAGGATCACCTTCAGCGCCGAGTCGGGGATCGAGGCGGGGTCCACTCTCACTGGTGGCAGGGGCTGTCCCCGAACTCCCACCGGGGGGCAGATCGTGAGGACACTGCCGGAGAGCCGTGCCACCGCCACCTGCAGGGACGGCAGGTCAGACGCCAGCTCCTGGGCCGCGCGCACCGCCGTCCTCAGAATCGCCTCGGGGGTAGGGGAAGAGGCGAGCCGCAGGCCGGACCCGCTGAGATGCTGAGCTCGTGTCAGCACGTCCTGATGGCGGTCCACTGCGGAGCGCAGGAGCTGGCCCACGGCAACTGCCAGGAGCAGGCCGGCTCCCCCCAGGATGAGCGGTGGCCAGAATGGGTGGCGCCGGTAGTGCACATCCATCAGCCAGACCAGCGCTAAGTACGGGCCGGCGAACTCCAGAAAGACCAGCGACGCGGTCCTGCGGCTGGCGTAGAGGGCTCGCATGGTGGCGCCGGTGCCCATCATGCCCAGCGCATATTCCGGGTTTACCAGGCCCATTGCGACGGCGAAGAGGGCGGGCAGGCAGAGGAGCTCCACGACCCAGCTGAACTTCCCCCGGCGGTAACCCGTCACCCAGGCAATGCCGAGCCAGGCTGCCCCTCCGGCGCTTAGAAGGGCCTGATAGGGGTCGGCGCGCGGGAGCAGCGCGGTCGCGACCAGGGCCACCGCCAGGGCGAGAAGGGCCATCCCCAGGAAGGTCCATCGCACCAGGGACAGGAGGTCCGCTGGTGGGCCCAGCTCCCGGCCCTTGACCGCATCCGCGGCCGCCTTGGTGCCACCTGTGTTGATGGACGCGCCTCCACTTCCCAGATCGAAGGGACGACGGCTCGGCGCCTCCCTGTGAAACTCTGACTCAGCGGAGCGAGAATCACGGTCGCAACCATGCGACGGCGCCTGACGGATGCGTCACCATGGCCTCCCGGGCCAGGGATCAGGCGGCTGGTCGGTTGTCCCGGCGCAGCAGGCCGCCCGCGAGCTGGATGGCCGCCCGCCTCCTCGACAGCTGATAGAGATCAGCGGCCCGGCGGAGGGCCAGGAGTTCCTCCGCGTTCAGCTCGATCTCCGCAGCGGCGACGTTGGCCTCCAACTGGGCCACCGATTTGGCGCCGGGGATCACGATCACTTGCGGCTGGGCGATGAGGTAGGCCAGAGATATCTGGGAGGGTGTTACCGACCTGCCTGCGGCGATCTCCAGCAGGGTCTCCAGCAGCGGATGGGCCGCCGTCATCCCCTCGTCGGTGAAGAGCCAGCTTGTCCTGCGCAGTCCCGCTGGGATCTGCCCACTGTGGTATTTCCCGCTCAGCGCTCCCTGGGCCAGCGGGCTGTAGGCGATCACGATATGGCCGGTTCGCTGTGCGTAGGCCACCAGCTCACGCTCCGGCTTGCGCTGGAGAAGGTTGTAGCGGACCTGGTTGGAGACGATTGGGGATCCCAGGGCACGTTCGGCCCTCCGCCACCGGGACAGCGAGAAGTTGCTGACCCCGACATGCCGGGCGAGGCCACCCCGCAGGACCTGACGCAGTCCCTCCATCTGCATTCCCAGGGGCACCACCGGGTTCGGGAAGTGGAGCTGGTAGAGGTCGAGCCGCTCGCGCCCAAGCCGCTCAAGGCTGCGGTGGCAGTGCGAGACCAGAACCCCCGGCAGAGGCATCAGCGGGAGGAACTTTGAGGCCAAGAAGACCGGGCCGTCCCAGTCTCGCAGAGCGGATCCCACCAGGCTCTCGCTGGCGCCGTGTCCGTAGAGCTCCGCAGTATCGAGGACCGTTACCCCGAGCTCCAGGGCCCTACGGATGATCGCCAAGGACTCCTTGGGACCGAACTCCTCGCCGTATCCCCAGCCCCGCTCCCCGAACTGCCAGCACCCGAGTCCGACCACGGATAGCCTGCTTTCGTCCAGCTCCAGATACTTCACTATTTGATTATTGGCGATCTCTCGACCGGATGGACCGCTGGAAGCCCGTGGTGGAGATACGAAGGTTCCCCGGGGGAGCCCAAGGTCACCCGAGCTCGCCCGTATCACACGTCGAGAGCGACTACGAAAGGACGTTGCCGGGAAGCTGGCCCGGGATAATCGGCGAAGGGGAGGGCGATGAGCGCGCCCGATCCTTGCCATCCGACCGCACAGGGAGGCTCCAGAGCCCACATGGATTACGTTCATCTCGGTAGATCCGGACTTCGCGTCAGCCCCCTATGCCTCGGGACCATGAATTTCGGTCCCCTGACGGCGGAGGACGACGCTCACCAGATCATGGATCACGCCCTCGAGCTGGGAATCAACTTCTTCGACACGGCCAACGTCTACGGTCGGTCGGTCCGGATGGGTCTCACCGAGGAGATAGTCGGTAAGTGGTTCGCCAAGGGAGGCGGCCGCCGGGAGAAGGTGGTGATCGCCACCAAGCTCTACGGTTCCACCACGGACTGGCCCAATGACACGTTCCTCTCCGCCCGCAACATCAAGGCCGCCTGTGAAGCCTCCCTGCGGCGGCTCCAGACCGACCACCTCGACCTTTATCAGATGCACCACATCGATCGCGAGACGCCCTGGGAGGAGATCTGGGAGGCGTTCGAGACTCTGCGGCTGCAGGGCAAGATCATCTACGCGGGTTCTTCCAACTTCGCTGGCTGGCACATCGCCAAGGCCCAGGAGCATGCCCGTCAGCGCCACTTCTTGGGACTCGTGAGCGAGCAATCGCTCTACAACCTCATGGCGCGCCAGATCGAGCTCGAAGTCCTCCCCGCCTGCCGCGACTACGGCTTGGGGTTGATCCCCTGGAGCCCCTTGGCGTCGGGAATTCTGGGCGGGGCTCTCCAGAAGCAGCAGGAGGGCAGGCGCTCCGACCAGCACAATCAGGAGAGGATCGAGAAGTACCGGCCGCAGCTGGAGGCCTACGAGAGCCTCTGCCGCGAGCTCAACGAGCAGCCCGCAGACGTGGCGCTGGCCTGGTTGCTGCATCAGCCCGGCGTCACCGCCCCCATCATCGGACCCAGGACCATGGACCAGTTCCGGGGCGCCATGCGGTCCCTGGAGATCCAGCTGAACCAGGAGGCTCTGACCAAGCTGGACGCCATCTTTCCAGGTCCAGGAGGGGCCGCTCCCGAGGCTTACGCCTGGTGAAGGAGGGGGCTGACGGAGTCCGTCAGCCCCCTCCTGCCGGTCCTGAGCGGGGCAGGCAGAGCCAGATCCCGCCTATCCCGCATAGGCAGGCCGCCAACTCCATCCCGCCGCGGGCGCCGAGCGGGCCGAACACCGCACCTCCAGCGACGGTGCCCAGGGCGGCCGCTCCACTTCCCACGGCGAGGTAGGCCGCAAAGACCCGGCCATGCAGTGCGGTGGGGGTGCGGCTCTGGATGAGCTGGCGGGCGGCGTTGGCTTCAACTCCGTTGCCGACGCCACCCAAGAGGTAGGCCGGAAGCACCAGGCTCAGGCTGGGGCCGGCACCGGCCACGGCGAGTCCCACGGCTGCCAGCAGCCCTCCGGCCCCGATCAGCGGCAAGCCCTTGAGCCGTGCGACCCTGGGCGCGAGAAGGGCTCCCGCGATCATGCCGCCGCCCCAGAACGACACCATAAGCCCGTAGCCGAGGCTGCCCCCGTGGAGGACCCTCGTGGCCAGGAATACCTCGACCACGACCGCCAGGTTCAGCGCGGCGATCACCAGTGATACCGGGAGCACAAGAGATCTGAGCCCGGGAGCCTCGGCGAGCAGGCGCAGTCCTGCCCAAGCCGAATCCCCGTTCTCACGGCTCCCGGCCTGGGGCGGCCGTCTCATCCTCATCCGGCGCAGGAGGAGGAAGCAGCTGGCCACCGAGCAGCTGTCGATGAGCAGGGGCACCCGAGTGCCGCTCAGGAAGACCAGGGATGCTCCGAGAATTGGGCCGGAGGTCGCCCCGGCCCAGTGGGTCACCTGGAAACCGGTCAAGGAGAAGGAGGAGGCCTTCTCCTCTGCGAAGAGGGCACCCGCCAGGGCGTAGAGGCCCGGAACCATCGTCGCCGCCGATGCTCCGAGAGCCACGCAGAGCACCAGGACCGGACCCACACCAGGAACCAGGGCCAAGCCCAGGTCGAGGCAGGCTTGGATCAGGGCCGCACCGCTGAGGACGAAGACGGTCTCATACCGGTCCAGAGCCGCTCCGATCCAAGGAGCCAACAGTACGGCGGGAAGGGTGGTGGCCAGCCAGAGTCCGGCCACCACCCACCCTGACCCGGTGGCATAGGTCAGCCGAAGCACCAGGGCGACCTCGGCACAGGCGCCGGTTGCGGCCATCACCAAGGAGATGCTCAGAAGTCGGCGGAGCTCCGAATGGGCGCGCACTTCCATGCTTGATTGAGAAGCTGACAAGAGAGGACTCCAAAGAGTGAGTTCTTGGCGGTCGCTGCCGCCCTTCTTGTGCGCACGGCACGGCCCCGGAGCCCAGGGCTCCTCCATCGTCCCGACGGATGGCTCGTGCCGGATCGGAGCTTCTGCTACAAGGGACCCGAAGTATAGCAATGGCCCGGGCCGAACATCACCATCAGCGGGGGCGCTTGAGGGATCGAAGAGCCAGGGTCGCGCGGGTGGCGGCTGCCGCCGTCCTGACCAGCTCCATGGGAACGGGGGCGGGGCGACCGTCGCTCAGTCTGACCCACACCCACTCGGTGAAGATCTCTGCCAGAAGGCGGGAGTCCGCCCCCCTCTCGACGGTTGTTCGGCGCTGCCCTCTGGTGCCCTGGACCGCCTCTACCCTGACTGTGAGGTTCAGCCGGTCGCCATACCGCGCGGGGGCGTGATAATCGACCTCGCTTCGGCGGATGACCCAGGTCCCTCCATGGGCCCTGGCCCACTCCACCCCGAAGCCGCTCGCCTCGGCATGACGGGCGGCCATCTCCTCCGCGTAGTTCAGGTAGACCGCGTTGTTCACATGACCGTTCGCGTCGATCTCATACTGGCGCACCGGCCAGCTGTCGGTGTAAACGAGAGGGTCCCCAGACACCGTCTCATTATCGAAGAGGTGACCCGGCGATCAACTTAAGCGACACCCCAATACCCCACCGGCGGTTCCGTACCCTGGTGGCACGGTCCGCCATCCGGCGACCGCCAGCAGCTCTACTGAGGTCGTTGGAATGTCGGACCTGAGCTGGCCCTCTGACTGGTGGGGGCGGTTGATACCGGAGTGGCGCCCGACCAGGGACGTCGCCGACCGGCTCGGCGTGCTGGTTTTCGCCTTCGGTGCCTTCAAATTCTCCAACTGGCTCTGGCTGTCAAACCGGGTGCCCGGCAAGGCCGCCCTGCTCGCCAACTTGCTCCTGCAGTACGTGGCCTTTGCGGCCTTCTTCCTTCTGGTCGCCATTGCCCTGAGGCGTCCCCTGCCGAGGTGGATCAGGCGCCTGAAACCGGGGCGGCTGCTCTACATGAGCCCGCTGGTCGCGCTCCTGGCCCTCTTGGTCGTCGGGTCGGGGATAGGCGACTCCATCGCCCGGGGCCATCTGCTCATCGATGACGCCAACGCGATGGCCGTCTGCGGCGCCCGGGCGATCACCACCGGCCACGATCCCTACAAGGTAGATGAGATCCCCTGTCTCACAAGCTTGCATCTCTCGCCCCAACTCGCAACCCCCTATAAGGTTGGACCCCTGGCCGGCGTCGCCACCTACCCGACCGCAGCCCAGATCGCAGCCGCCGCGGCGTCGCCCGACCACGGGGGCCAGAGGCTCTTCTCCCCGCTGGGCAAGCCGCCTCTCGATCCCGCGGCCATGGTCCCGGTCGCCAGGTCCCCAGCTGCCGTGAGGGCCATGTGGACGCTCCTGCCGATCCTCATCTTGCTGCTGGCGGTGGCGCTGGCGGCGGGGCCACTGTGGCCGGCCGCGGGGGGGCTGCTGCTGCTGACCTACTTCCTCAATGGCTCGGCCGTGAACTTTGCCGCCAACGGCAATGGCGAGGCCTTCGCCTACGTCCTGCTGGCGCTGAGCGTCCTGTTCGCGCGTCGACCGGTGCTGTCGGCGATCTGCCTCGGGTTGGCACTCGGGAGCAATGAGCTCGCTTGGTTCTTCCTACCCGGATACGTGCTGCTCTGCGTTGACCTCGGCGCCTGGTGGAGGAGAGGGGTGACGGTGGCGGCGACCGTCCTGGTGTCCACGGTCCCCTTCGTGGTGCGCTATCCAGACTCCATCACCGCTGTCTACAACACCCTGAGAGCCCACACATTCCCACTTGGATCCGGGCCGTCGGAGCTGATCCTGGGGGGCTTTCTGACCGGTCCCGCCCGGATCTTCTGGCTGCTGGCGACAGGGCTCGCTATAGCCGTGATCTTTCTTTGGGGGCTGTTCTCCTACCGCTGGCGGATAGGGGCCGCCGTGCTGGTGCTGGCCGGCTTCTGGCTCAGCTGGCGCAGCCTGGACGAGTATCTGGCCCAGATCCCGCTGCTGGCACTGGTGGCGATCCTGGTCCTCTTCCGGGATCGAGCAGCGTCGGGCGACGTCCGCGCCTCCAATCCTGCTCCGGGGCTCTCCCGGAGCGCCGCCGGCCCCTAGTCGGATCCCATCTCAGGTGGAGCGCTCCGCCATTGCCCCGGCCAGTGGCTCTGGCGCCTTTGGCGGAGCCGGGGGTGGCGCAGGCGTCCGGTACAGCGAGGAGGGCCACCAGTTCCAGCGACCGAGGATCACGACCACTGAGGGGACGACCAGGGTACGGATCACGAAAGTGTCCATGAAGACGCCGGCCGCGATGCCGAAGCCGATCTGCTCGATCTCGGAGCCACCGCCCGAGCCGCCCCCTGCGATCGCCAGGACGGCGAAGGTTCCTCCGAGCACCAGTCCCGCCGTGCTGACGGTGGTGCCGGTCATGCCCACGGCGCGGCGGACCGCCGTCCGCAGGGGCATCGCCTGCACCTCCTCCCGGATCCTGGTCATTACCAGGATGTTGTAGTCCGAGCCCAGCGCCATGAGGAAGACGAACATCAGGAACGGCAAGAGGAAGTTGATTCCGTCCTGACCGGCGAGGTGGACGAAGATCACCGCCACCAGGCCCAGGGCGGCCAGGTACGAGAGGACCACGCTGAAGACCAGATACAGGGGCGCCACCAAGCTCCGCATCACCACCGCCAGGAGCAGGGCGATCAGGATGGCCACGACCGGAATGATGTGCAACAGGTCGCTGTTGGAGAGGTTCTGCACGTCGTAGGCGAACGGCAGCACGCCGAAGATGCCGCTGGCCGTCGCCCCCACCTGCTTCGCCACCGCGGTGACTGAGGTTCGGATAGCCGGCACGGCTGCCAGGGCCGACGCGGAGTTGTCGTTGTTGTGCAGCAGCAGGGTGGAGAACTGCACCGTCTGTCCGCCCGGGCTGATGAATGCGGAGAGGGTCCGATAGGCGTTGTACTCCTGGGCTGGCACCGGGCTGCCAGCTGGCTCCAGCTCAGGGAGCAGGCCCGGGGCTCCAAGGGACTGGTGCAGGCTGACGATCTCCGCTGGGCTCAGGTGGGAGGCTTCCAGCGCGCCGATCACGGACTTGAAGTCTCCAGATCGCTTGAGATCCCGCTCGGCCGCGGCCAGCACCTGGGGATTGCTCCAAGCGGAGTAGGGCAGCCGGAATAGCACGGCTGAGGACTGCACGTTGGAGGCGGGGAAGTCCTTGGCCAGCACCGCCGCTCCGGCTGCGGAGTCGGTGCCAGTGGGGGCGGCGGTGTTGCCGAATCCCGCCGTGGTGCTCGTCAGGTTTCCCAGTGCCAAACCCCCAAAGACGACCACGCCCGCCACCAGTATCCAAAGCGGCCGGTTGACGACTCCTCCTGCCAGGCGGCCATAGATCCCGGTCCTGGGCCGGGACTCCAGCTTGGTGTTGGTGGGCCAGAAGATGGCCCGGCCGAAGATCGCCAGGAGTGCCGGGAGCAGGGTCAGACCCGCCAGCAGCATCAGCCCTATCCCAATCGCCAGGGCTGGCCCGAGACTCTGATAGAGGCCGAACTGGGCCAGCAGGAGGCTGAGCAAGGCGGCGATGACCGTCAGGGCGGAGAAGGTGATGGACTCACCCACGGTGCTGACCGCGGTGACCACCGCCTCATGCGGCGTGAGACCTCGGCGAAGTTCCTCGCGCACTCGAAAGACCAGAAAAAGCCCGTAGTCGGTCCCGGCGCCGAGCACCAGCACGATCAGGATCACCTGCGTGATCACCGACACCTGGACGCCGATGTGGGTGGCCTCGGCCACCACCGGTCCTGACAGGGCGAGCACCAGGGCGGCCGGCAGGAGTGTCACGAAGGGCGCCAGGACGGCGCGGAATGCAACCAGCAGCAGAGCCAGGATGAAGATGACGGAGAAGAGCTGAGTCAGGTTCTGCGAATGTTTGGACGACTGCTGGCTGTCGATGACGGTGGGCAGGTCGCCCGTCAGGTAATAGGTGAGCCCAGGGACGCTGGCGGCCGCGAATCTATCGCGGATGGATGCCACCAGCTGCGGTCCGGCTCCACCGCCGAAGGCCGGAACCGCCGCTTCGATGAGGGCCTGCCGGGCCTGGCCATTGGGAGAGGTGCCGAGATCCCGCACCACCCTGACCTTGGGCAACTTGGCAATCTTCGCCTCGAACCGCGTGATCGCAGCCTGCTCCTCAGCGGTCAGGGGACCGTGGGCACTGACCGCCACCAGGGTGGAAGCTGCCAGGTTCGAGTTCTGAAAGGGGCTGGCCAGCTGGGCGGCCCTCATGCTCGGGGCACTGCTGGGCAGGAAGGCGGAGTTGCTGTCCTTGCTCACCGAGGCCAAGCTGGGCAGGACATGCACCAGAACCACCGTCAGAACTATCCATGCGACCACGACAGCAAATCGGAAGCGGACCGCGAAACGTCCCAGGCTCGCGAAGAACGATCTCAAGTTGGCTGGCCTCCGTCTGAGGTGTGGTCCATCGGCTCTCGTTCTGGGGAAGGCTCTGCCGCCACCAGCAGGCGCAGCGTGGCGACCAGCTCCGAGAGCTCGGCGTCCCCAAGCGGGCGCAGCAGCTCGGCCACACCGCGCTGCACCAGGCTGCGGACCTCCTGGGCCATTGACCGTGCCCTCGGCGTCAGATCGATCACCACGGCCCGCCTGTCGTTGGGCGCGGTGCGACGCTGAACCCAGCCGTGGTCCACCAGGCGGTCCACCAGCTCGGTCGCGCTGCTGGGGCTGATCGAAAGCTTCCGGGCCAGCTCACTCATGGCGACCGGCCCCTCGTGCAACACCGCCATGATCACCGCTCGCTGGTTTGGGGTTACGGTGGCGATGGCCGCCGCAACCCCCGCCGGGGCGTCTTGCAACCGGGCGGCGACCGATCCCTTCACCCGCAGGCTCAACTCCCATTGCAGCCTGGTGAACTCGGCTGCCAGCCTGGCGCGACGGTCGTCCTCTGGCTCCGGGTGGTTGTCGCTAAGTTTCGGCATCCGAACCATACGCATGGATGATAGTCATATATCCGAACCTATGGCCGGTTTGAGGTGGGGCGCTGAGCCGGGTTCGCTCACAGGCCGTAAGACGGGCGGCTATACTCGCCTCGGGAGATGACTCCCAGGTTAGGGGTGCGCCGACAGGGCGCTGAGAGGCACGTGCCAACCCTGAAGACCGGATCTGGTTAGTACCAGCGTCGGGAAGCCTTGCCCTGTCGGCCCAGTCCACCACATCGGTGCAGGGAGGCAGTCATGGCTCAAGCGATCGAGACTGGTGCCGCGTTGGAAGCCGGTCAAGGCATCCCAGAGAGTGACGATGAGTTCCTCAAGGTGGAGCTGCGGGGGCTGGAGCCTGTCCCGGCGCAGCGCCGTCACGGCCGGCCGAGGGAGCTGTTCTTCATCTGGGCGGGAGCGCTGTCCGACTTCTTCTCGCTGTTCGCCGGGGCTCTGCTGATCTCTGCTGCCGGCCTTGGGTTCTGGGATGCCGCTCTGGTGCTCATCCTGGGAGCGGCGGCGGGCGGGGCGCTGCTCGGTCTGCTGTCCCTGACCGGCGTCAGGACCGGGGCGCCGCAGATCGTTCAGTCCAGAATGGTGTTTGGCCGCAGGGGAGCCACGGTGGGCGGGTTCCTCACCATGGCGATCGCCATCGGCTGGTTTGCCTACGACTGTGCGATCGCGGTGACCACCACCAAAGCGCTGCCGGTCTTCAGCGGCACGGCCGACTGGGTCCCGGGACTGCTTCTGGTGGCGATTGCCCTGGTTTCGTTCCTGGTGGCGGTCTACGGGCACCGCACGATCTCGGTCTTCCAGCACATCCAGGTTCCTGCCTTCCTCATCGTGTGCGGCGCTCTGGCTCTCTTCACCTTTCCCCACTGGGACCTGCTGCTGCAGAGTCACCTGGCATTGGGGCCGCATCTGGCGGCGATGGCCCTAGGATTCACGCTTACGTTCGCCCTGGTGGTTTCCTGGGTGACCTACGCCGCCGATTACTCCAGATACCTTCCCACCAACTCGCGTCCCGCCAGGGTCGCCTGGGCCAGCGGCGGGGGGAGCGTCGCCAGCCTGGTTGCCTGTGGGCTCCTGGGGGCCGCCATTCAAACCGCCTCCCCTGGGCGGCTGCTCCCCAACCTGATCGTCGCCTCGGTGCCGGTCGCGTTCGCCTACTGCTTTGCCGGCTTCATCATCCTGGCCGAGCTCAGCTCCAATTACCTCAACGTCTACTCCGCCGCCCTCTGCGCGCTCGCCATCGGGATCCGCATGCGCCGCTGGATGGCGGCGACGGTGGTGGGTGTCCTGGGTGGGCTCATCGCCGCTCTGGTGCTGTTCGCGGGCAGCGGATTCCAGGGCAATTACGTGAACTTCCTCACCATCACCTATGTGTGGTTCCCCGCTTGGGCGATGGTCGTCATTCTGGACGGCTACCTGGGTATCCGCCGAGCCGACCCCGGCCAGCTGGTGAACCCACGCGGGTACTGGTTCTCCAAGGGTGTGCGCTGGCCGATGATGGCCGCTTTCCTGATCGGAACGCTGGCGACGGTGGCGTTCTTCAACGAGCCTCCACCGCCGGGCGAGTGGGGCTTCGTGTCGCCGCTCGCGCATTGGCTGTTTCTCGGGCAGCCGGCTGACATCAGCGGCTTCATCGGGGTCGCCGTCACCACTCTCGCCTACTTCGCCTTTCACAGGCTGGAAGGCCTAGGCCACGGGCCTCAGCTCGCCGGGGCCGACTCTCGATGATCGTCTCCGCGGCGGGACCCAGGCGGACCATCGCCGCCACGGTGGCCACCACCGACAGTGGGGGCGGTGCGGGCATCCAGGCGGATCTGAAGAGCTTCGCCGCCCTCGGCGTCTTCGGCGTCAGTGTGGCGGTCGCCCTGACCGCTCAGAACACGGTCGGGGTGCTCGCGGTCCACGGCCTCCCTGTCGAGTTTGTGGTGGCCCAGTTTGAGGCGATAGACCAGGACCTCAGGCCGCAGGCGGTCAAGACCGGGATGCTCTTCACCGCGGCCCACATCGAGACCGTCGCCGCCAGGCTTCAGCACCTGCGCTGGGGGCCGCTCGTGGTTGATCCGGTGATGATCGCCAAAAGTGGCGATGTGCTCTTGGAGAGGGACGCGATCTCGGTGATGCGAGACAGGCTGCTCCCCTTGGCGGCGGTGGTGACCCCCAACTGGCCCGAGGCGGAGGCGCTTACAGGAATTGCTGTCGACTCCGATGAGGCCGCGGTGGCCGCCGGGCGGGCCATCCTTGAGATGGGTGCCGAGATGGTCGTGGTGAAGGGTGGTCACGCCCCGGGGGCCCCCGATGACCTGATCGTCGAAGAGAGCGGGGTCACCGTCCTTCAGGGCGCAAGGATCGATTCCCGCCACACCCATGGCACCGGGTGCACCTTTTCGGCTGCCATCACGGCCGGGCTGGCGCTCGGCACCCCGCCCCTGGAGGCGGTCCGTGCGGCGAAGGCCTACGTCACAGCTGCTATCCGCCACGCTCCGGGGCTCGGCTCAGGGCACGGCCCCCTGGAGCACTTCCCACCGGCAGAAGACTCGCCAGCCTACTTCTCTTAATGGCTGGCTTACCCTATTCGGCTTCGCTGGGGATGGTTCTCCGCCGGGCGGGCTAAACTCACATGAGTAGTCACCAATCTGGAGGAGCCGCAATGGGTTTCTTGCGTAAGCAGCGGCCGATGGACAGGCTGGGGTCGACGGCTTCGGACGCCGCCGGAGCGGTGGTTGAGGTGCTCGGCACCGGGATCAAATCGGCGGGCGAGGCCGTAGCACCCATGGTGGCGGCGGCATCCCACCAGGTCCCGGAGTTTGCGGGCAGGCTAGCCGCCCAGATGCAGCCGGTCGCAGATTCGGCGCAGAGGCGTGCCGTGGATGCGGTGGAGCAGGCCCGCGAGCGCTCATCTGACCTGGCCGAGAAGGTGGTGCAGGCCGCATACGAGGCCACTAAGTCACTGCCCCCGGACACCCGGCGCAAGGTGCAGACCTCACTCGCCAAGACCGGGATCAAGCCCCCCAAGCCGAAGCGGCGGGGACCATCCAAGAAGTGGCTGGCGGCGGGCATCCTCGCCAGCGCAGGGGTGGCCTTCCTCTTTTCCGGGACTGTCCAGGACAAGGTGTATGACCTCGTGGACCGCCTGCGCGGCGAGGATCTTGACACCCCGCTTGGTGGATATCAAGCGCCGTCGGCTCCCGCCACCAACGGTAGCCAACCCTCGACCCCACATCCCGAGGAATCCGCCGACAACTGAGTCCCACGACAGTCGGCTGAGCCGTGGCGCTCCCTCAGACGGATAGAGCATGGCTGCGCCGGCCCAGCTCAGCCACCGTGGGGGCGGGCACCGGCTGGAGCGAACTGCTTCTGATCCTGGGGGGGGCGGCGGCGGTCCTCCTGCTGCCCCGGCTGTTCGGGGATCCCCAGGGTGTCGATCCTGATGGGTGGCGCCTCACCGCCTACTTCGCCGCGCTGACCGCCGCCACCGCCGGGGTCAGAGCCCTGCGCTCCTCGCTGCCTCTCTCATTCGCATTCCTGAGTCTGGCATTTCCGTTTTCCACATGGCTCTGGCTGCTCGGCTACGGCGGCCCGGCCCCCGGGCTCATCGGGGGTCCGAACAGTCTGGCCCGCAACGCCTTCGCGGGTTCTGCCGAGTTGCTCGTGGTGTTGCTGATGGCGGTGGCGTTTCGCTATCTCACCCCCGCTCCCCGGCCCCGGCTGCGGCTTCTTGCCCGACCGACGCTCCTCATGCTGGTCTTCGGGCTCGGCGGGACCCTGCTCTTTCTGACCGTGGGCTTTGCTCTGCCCGCTTCGCTGCTGGGCCGAGAGGGGGTTCCCCTCTTTGCGCTCGGAGGCTCGGCGGCGGTGGCCCTCGGGGTTGCCAACGCCACCAGCGCCATCGCCCAGGAGATTCAGTTCCGGGGAATCCTCCTGGCGGCACTGGAGCGCCAGCAGAGCCAGGGGGTGGCGGTTCTGGTGCAGGGCCTCATCTTCGGCCTGTCCCACCTCGCCATCCAGTACGAGGGTCCCGCGGCGAGCTTCATCCCCATAGTCATAGCACTGGGCTGGATCTGGGGCTGGATGACCGTGCGCAGCAAGAGCCTGCTGCCCGCGATGCTGGTGCACATAGTGGCCGACTTCTACGTCCTGGCGGTGGTGGTCAGTGGCCTCTACGGTGGTTGACCGCCATCGGCACTTGCTCCGGTGTGCCACCCTCCTGCTTGCCCTGCCTGCGCTCACCCTCTTGGCTTCGCCACCCGTCCTGGCCGCGTCGACGTGGTGGGTCAGCGCCCCCGGGCCAACCCGAGACCTCTCCGATGTCGCGTCCAACTCTTCGACCACGACCCTGGGCATCTCCGGTGGCAGGAGCTATTGGCTGGACGTCGAGCGGGGTTCCCTGTTGGCAACAGGCGACCAGGGCGCAGCCACGTTCGTGGCCGCCTCCGAAACCCGCGGCTGGATCCTCAACCGTGATGGAAGCCTTTACTCCTCGCAGCTTGGCGGGCCGGCCCGTCTCCTGCAGAGCCTTCCCGGGCGAGCGCTGGGGCTGGCGGTCTCGCCTGCCCCGCACCCCACCCTGGTGGCGGTCACCAGCAAGGGAATCTATCTGGGGCCGGCCGGAGATCGGCTGTCCCCGCGCGGGAGTCCTCCCGCCGGGTCCAGCTTGCTCGCCCTGACGGGCCCTGTCGTCCGCGGCCAGCCGTTCGTCGTGGCGACCACCCGGGGCATCTACCTACTCGCGGCAGATGGGCACCTCGCCCTGTCGCGCAACTCCCCGCGCTTGGGGGCCGGGGCCGCGGTGGCCGAGCTGGGAGACGGCATCATCTTCGCGGGGGATGACCGAGGGACCATCTACGCCCTGTATTCGATAGGTTGGACCCCCATCTTTCAGATCCTCCCTCAGGGCGGTCTCCAGGGAGTGCCCAACCTGACAGCGATGGTGGGAGTGGGGCCGGACGCGGCGTACGTGGCGACCCGGGGTTTCGGAACCCTGCTGACTCCGGACGGAGGTTACAGCTGGTACCGTGCCGCTCCGAGCGCCGACGTGGTGGCCCTGGCGGCTCTGGGCCCGATCTACTCCAGAAACCCAAGTGGCCTGGTGCTGGCGGCGACGCCCCGGGGCCTCTTCATCCACCACCTCCAGACGCTTCCCGCCCCGCCGACGTACGCCGGGTCCGCTGAGACAGCTCAGCTGCTCGGCACAGCCGCCGTGACCGCGGTCGCGGCCATCCTCGCGATAGCGGGGCTCTGGGCTATCACGCGCCGCCGTCGGCGCCGCCTCTTCGTATGATCTGCAGCACGGACTGAGTGTGCTCCACCGCGAGAATCCAGACCAAGGAGGGCGCATGTGAAAGCGGTCGTGATGGCGGGTGGCGAGGGAAGCCGCCTGCGACCTCTGACCAGCCGCCGTCCCAAGCCCCTGGTGCCGGTCGTGGGGCGCCCTTGTTTGGAGCACGTGCTGCGGCTTCTGCGCCGGCATGGGATCACCGAGGTGGTCATAACCCTGCAGTACCTGGGGGCGTCCATCCGCAACTACTTCGGCGACGGCCAAGAGCTGGGCATGCACCTGGAATACGCCGTGGAGGACCGGCCCCTTGGAACCGCCGGGAGCGTGAAGAACGCCGCCGCGATGCTGGACGGGACCTTTCTGGTGATCAGCGGCGACGCCCTCACTGACATCGACCTCAGCCAGGCCCTGGCGTTTCACCAGGACCGCCGGTCGCGGGCCACGATCGTCCTCTCCAAGGTCGCCAATCCCTTGGAGTACGGGGTCGTCGTCACCAGCTCCGATGGTCGCATCGACCGGTTCTTGGAGAAGCCCTCCTGGGGTGAGGTGTTCAGCGACCAGGTGAACACTGGAATCTATGTCATCGAGCCCGAGGTGCTCGACTACATCCCGCAGGACAAGCCTTGTGACTGGTCCCAGGACGTCTTCCCGGAGATGCTGAGCCGCCAGGATTCGCTCTGGGCGGTCGTCGGACGGGGTTACTGGTGCGACATCGGCAGCATCCCGAGCTACCTCCAGGCCAATTGGGACGCGCTGGAGGGCCGGGTGCAGTGCGAGATCGCCGGCCACCGGATCGGCGACTCCCAGTGGGTGAGCGAGGGGGCAGAGATCGCAACCTCGGCACAGATCGTGGGCCCCGCGTTCATAGGGCGCGACTGCGTGGTCGGCGAGGACGTGTTCCTCAACGGGCCGGTCGTATTGGACAGGTTCGCCCGGGTGGATCAGGGGGCGAAGCTCAGCAACTCGGTCATATGGCCCCAGGTCTATGTGGGAGAGCGCAGCCGTCTGCGCCAGACCGTGGTCTGCGGGGCGGCGACCATCAAGCCGGAGGTCCTCCTGGACGACGGGAGCGTGATCGGTGACGACTGCACCATCGGGGCGGGATCCGTGGTCGAGCAGGGCGTTCGGATCTGGCCCGGCAAAGAGATCGAGCCGGGCTCGCTGGTCCACGAGTCGGTGATCTGGGCGGGCACGTGGCGATCGGCTCTGTTTGGTTCCGCCGGGCTCACCGGCTTGATCAATGTCCAGCTGACGCCCGAGTGGTGCGCCAGGCTGGGAGCGGCCTGGGCCGCAACCAATCCCAGGGGCGCTCAGCTGGCCATATCCCGCGATCGCAGCCCGGGATCCAGAATGATCAAGCGCGCCATGATCTCGGGCATGCTCTCGGCTGGCGCCAGGGTGCTGGACCTGAGCGAGCTTCCGGTTCCCCTAACCTGCCACTTCACCAGGGATTCCCAAGCCGCGGGGGCGGTGCACATCGTGGCCTCACCGCTGGACAGCCGGTCCGCCGACATCGAGGTCCTCGACGAGTTGGGGATGGCCCTGGACAGGCGCCAGGAGCGCAAGCTTGAGAACACCTTCTTCCGCGAGGACTTTCGCCGGGTGGTGCCCAGGGAGATCCAGGAGATCGGGTATCCGGAGGGAGTCCTGGCAGCCTACGTCCAGGATGTCTTGAGCGGTCTGGAGCTGGATCAGGTTCGCAAGGGCCATCCTCGAGTTCTGGTCGACTTCGGCTTTGGAAGCTCCTCTGTGGTGCTGCCCCATCTCCTCCACGAAGCCCAGATTCAGACGGTCTCGCTGCGGTCTGGCTTCGAGGAGGAGTCGTATGCCTCCCCAGTTCCGCGGGACCCCGACGAGGAGTTGCAGCAGGCGGCCAGCATCACCAAGACCGTCTCCGCCAATGTGGGGGCGAGGGTCGACCCTCCCGGCCAGCGGCTCTACCTGATCGACGATCAGGGAGAGATCTTCTCCCACCAGGAGGCCATCTGCCTCATGGCCAAGCTGGCGCTCGCCGCCCACCCTGGGGGCACCGTCGTGGCCCCTGTCTCGGCCTGCTGGCGGTTGGATGATGTGGTCTCGGAGGGCGCCGGCCGGTTGATCCGCTGCCGGGCGGACATCAGCTCAGTCGTGCGAGCTTCGGCTCGCAACAAGGCAGTGCTGGGAGCCGATGGCCTGGGCGGTTTCATTTGGCCGGAACATCTGGCTGCCTACGATGCCATCTTCACCCTGTTGGCGGCTGTACAGCTGACCGTCGCCGCAGGGGCCTCCCTCTCAGAGATCCGGCGCCAGCTCCCCATGGGGTTTCACAGGGAAACCACGGTCCCCTGTCCGTGGGATGTCAAGGGAGAGGTGATGCGCCGCCTGGTGGAGGGGCATCAGGGGGAGCGAGTTGATCTCACCGATGGCTTGAAGGTGCTATTCGACAGGGGCTACGCACTGGTCCTGCCGGATGCGGACACCCCCCACTATCGAGTCGTGGTGTCGGGAGCGGACTCCGCCGAGGTGGACCTCCAGCTCCATCGATTCAGCGAATTGGTCCAGGGCACGGTCCAGAGCGCAGTCCGGTGACCCTCGCTCCGCTTAGAGCTTGGTCGGGCCAGGCCCGGCCGACGGGCTTTCGTCCGCGGTGAGAGGCCCGGCCATCCCTACTGGTGAACACCACTCAGGCGGCACCGGTTGGCTCAGGGCCGCCGTGCTCGGTGCTGACGACGGGATCGTGTCGACGGCTAGCCTCATGCTCGGGGTGGCGACCGCGAACGCCGACGCCCATCAGGTGCTGGCCGCCGGAATCGCCGGGCTGGTGGCCGGGGCCATGTCGATGGCGGCGGGTGAATACGTCTCGGTGTCGACTCAGCGGGACGCCGAGCAGGCGGATCTGCAGAGGGAGCGGGTCGAGCTTCGCGAGGATCCCAAGGGTGAGCTGGAGGAGCTCGCGCAGATCTACGTGACTCGCGGAGTCGAACCGGATCTGGCCCGCAGAGTCGCCGCCCAACTCATGCAGCGTGACCCGCTCGGAGCCCACGCCAGAGACGAGCTCGGGATCACCGATCAGGGACGCGCCCGACCGGTTCAGGCGGGCCTCTCATCAGCGGGAGCCTTTGCCAGCGGAGCCATCCTGCCCATTCTGGGTGCGCTCCTGGTCCCGGTTGGAGCACGCGCCGCCACCCTGGCTGCTGTCGCGCTGGTAGCGCTCGCGATTCTGGGCTCGCTCGGAGCCATGGCCGGGGGGGCGAACTGGCGCAGAGGAGCGCTCCGAGTCCTGGTCGGTGGCGCTGCGGCTATGGTGGTGACGGCTGGGATCGGCCACCTGGTCGGGGCCGCCAACCTCTGATCTCTACTGTCCTGCCCTCGGGGATCGGCTCAGTCGACCCCCAGGTCATAGGCGGCGGAGATCTCGTCCAAGTTGTAACGGCGCATGGCCAGATGAGTCCTGGTGCTGGTGATGCCGTCGATCTTGGTGAGGTGACTCTGGACCAGCTCCGCCAGTGCCTCCAGGTCGGTCAGATGGACCTTGGCTATGAAGTCGACGTCCCCGGTAGTGGTGTAGGTCTCGATCACCCCTGGGCAGGCGGCGAGCTTGGGGCCCACGTTCCCCAGGGACTCTCGATCCGCGTTGACGAGCAGGAAGGCGGTGATCATGGGGAGTGCTCCTTGGCGGTCGCGGGTAACTGAAGCACCAGAGTACAGCGATATACTCGGCTCGTCGGGCGGGAGTAGCTCAGTTGGCAGAGCGTCTGCTTCCCAAGCAGAAGGTCGCCGGTTCGAACCCGGTCTCCCGCTCCAAACCCAACTTTCGAGTGCGATACTAAGCCTCAATCCACCGACCGGGTTCAGGGGAAGGGGCGCGGGAGGGCTGGCGAGGCATCGAAGGCGGGGAAATGGTTGGCCGGGCCGTCGCCGCAGGGTCATGACAGGAGTGGGGCGGCCGTCGAAGCTGCAGAACTGCCTGAAATGGGGCACAACATGGAGATTCCGGGCATGCTGACGCCGGTTGGAGGTCCGCGAGGAGTGGGCGGGAGAAGGCGCTCAGGTAGCAGCGCGGATTTGGCTAAGGGCGTTGAGGAACAGTTGCTGCCAGGGCCAGCGTTGGGACAGATGCACGGTCACGCGGCGGGCGGAGCGGGTGCGTCGCCCCGGGACTGAGAATAGGCAGAGGCGCAGTCGACCGGTGGTAGTGCGAGCTGGCAGCTGCTCAGGCAGGCCGATGTCCACCACCCATCTGGCCAGGTTGTGGGCCATGGTTGAAAAGGCCAGCCAGGCAGCGTTGGCGGCGAATTGCCCAGAAGGCAGATGGGCCAAACCAGCCTCTTCCTTGAGATCGCGAGTGACGGCCTCCACCTCCGCGTGGCAGCGGTGGTCCGCCTCCAACTCCAAAGTCGTTCCCTCTCGATCCGTCACCAAGGCGTGGTAGCGGAACTCAGCGAAAAGCGCCAATTGGCTCCCTGGAGTGGGCCGTACCCGACGCAC
>DAHWNZ010000019.1:0-38779 GCA_027339635.1 Candidatus Dormiibacterota bacterium | reverse complement strand
CCCGGGCCGCGATCCCCAGCAGCGGTCCGAGCACGACGACGAACCCCAGGGATGAGGCACCGCAGAGGATTATTCCCACCATGCTCACCCGTCCCGGAAGGTCCATCTCGGGGCCGTCGACGCGGGAGTCGAAGAGGACCATGATCCAGCGGTAGGCGACCAGGGCGCAAAGCAATCCGGATAGCAGGGCAATCCACAGCAGCCAGCCGAAACCGGCCTGGGCCGCCGCCTCGATGGCGAAGACGCGGACGAAGAACCCGACCAGAGGTGGCAGGCCCGCCGCCGCCGCCATGAGCAGCGCCAGCATTCCCGCCACGACCGGAGACCGGGCCCAGAGCCCGCGCAGGGAGGTGGTGCCGTCATCCTGGCCATACTGGCGCAGCGGGCCCAGAAGCCCGAGGGCCGCCGCCGCCAGTGGGATTATGGCCAAGAGGGCGTACAGAATGGTCGCGGTGGCGGGTTGTGAAACTTCGGTCAGGGCCAGCAGGGGCAGCGCCAGCTGCGCGATGAGCAGGTGTTGGATGGCAGCCAGCATTCGCCGCTGCCGCAGTGCCTGCAGGGGAGCGGCGAGCAGGGTCAGCCCTGCCAGGACCCCCACGGTGACCGTCCAATCCCTGGGCTCAGAGCCGAGAGCCCCTGGAAAAATTCTGAGCAGCGCCGCCAGGACCGCCAGGGACACCAGGGCGGTCCTGGCGGTGGCCGCACCCGCCGGGACCGTGAGTATCTCCATCGCCCTCCAAACCCCCGTGGGAAAGATCCCGATCTGGCCCAGCGCACCGACCAGAATCAGGAGTGCCGCCAGAGCCATCAGGGGGTTCACGGGAATCGACTGGCGCGCAATGGCGCCGAGCGAGGTCGACCCGCTGACGCCCGCGATGATCGCCTCCCCTCCCACGAAGAGAGCGATCAGCCCCGCGCTGACAAGCAATGACCTGGCTGCGGAGCGGACAGCGGCGGCGCTGGTCTTGCGCAGGCCCATGGCCATGTTCAAGGGCAGCACGGTCATCGCGAGGCCGACCGCCAGACTGGCCAGATCGGCAGCGGACGCGGTGAACAGCACCCCGGCGGTCGCCACCAGGAGCAGAGCGTGATAGACCCCGAGGTGCGGAGCGACCTCAGACTCGGAGTCCGCGCCGCACACCACCACGGCGCCAGCCGCCGCCAGTCCCGCAGCGTAGAAGAATAGAGCGAAGCGGTCGATGACGAAGCTGCCGTGCTCTATGTCGGGAGGGACCAGCCCGTACGAGGACCGCCAGAAGCCGATGCTGGCCAAAAAGGCCAGAACCAGGGCCGTCAGGGCCACCCAGCGTGTGAGCGTGCCGGCCTGGTTGCGGTGATCCATGGGGCGCAGGTCGATGAAGGCGCAGACTGCGGCCCCCAAGAGCAGCAGGCCCATCGGCCCGAAATCCTGGGTGAATGCCAGGTTCACGAGTGGCCTCCCTTCTTGGCCGGAGCTACCGCGGGCGCGTAGCTGGATACCCGGGCCGCGACCAGATCAGTTCCGTGCACCGTGTAGGGCACGAAGTAGCCCGCCGACACCCCAAAGGCGATCAGCAGGCCGGCCATTACCCAGCCCGCATAGAACTCGGAGCCATGCGAGTCGGCGACCGCCTGAACCTCCTCCGCAGGAGAGGTCCAGAACACGGACCCGGTGAGCCTCCAGGCTGCGGCCGCGAGCAAGAGCAGCCCGAGACAGGTCAGCGCGGTGACGAACCGATGCGCCACGAAGCTCCCCACCAGCAGTTGGAAGAGGGCTGGGAACCCGGCGACAAGGGGGATCCCGAGCAAGCCGGCGAGTCCCACCGCGAACAGGAGCCGCAGCCGCGGAGCCGCGGCCGCAGCCCCTCGGAGAGACGTCATCACCTGGGCACCGCTGCGGTCGCAGACCGCGCCCACGGCAAGCACCATCAGGGGGGCGAAGAAGACGTATGCGAAGGCCAGGCCCAGGGCACCGGCGATGGAAGTCTCGGAGAAGGCGGTCACGCCCAGAAGGACGGGGCCGCCCACCGCAACTAGCCAGTAGGCGACGACGCGCCGGGCGTCGCCGCTGCCCCGCGCTGCCAGGGCACCCCAGAAGAGGGTGACCAGGGCCAGCGCGAGAAGTGGGCGCACCAGTTGGAGCGAGGCCTGGGGATCCATGTCCAGGAGGACGCGCACCAGCCCGTATGCCCCCACCGGCAGCGACGAGATCGTCAGCAGCATCGCCACCGGGGTCGGGGCCGCCGCGACCCCGTCGACCAGCCATCGCTGCAGTGGAAATATGGCCATGCGGCTTCCGAACGCGAAGAGCAGAAGCACACCCACGATCAGGGCCGGTGCGCCCGTGACAGGGTTGACGGTGGAGAGGGTGAGAAAGTCGAAACTCAAATTGCCCGACCGCAACAGCATCAGCAGGATGGCGGCGAGCAGCGCGGCCGTCGCTAAACCCTGGGTCACCAGCACCCGGCGGCCGGCGCTCGCACCCTGCTCACCGAACGAGACAAGGATCGCCAAAGGGACCACGGGCATGGCGAAGAACACCAGGAATAGCAGGAGGTCCTGAGTGGCGAAGGCACCGGTCAGGGAAACCTCTGTGATCAGCAGCAGGGCGAAGTAGGAGCGGTAACGCTCCCGGATCCGCCAGCTCGCCAACACCAGGGCCGGAAAGATGGCCGTGATCGCGAACAGCAGCATCAGGTTGAGGCCATCCGTCCCCAGGTGATAGTCCATCTGGAAGAAGAAGTGGCGCAGCCAGGGGGCGTCGAAGGACGGCTGTGGCAGGGCACCCTGGGATGGGTTGCCCACCTCGCCGAGGAGGTCAAAGATGGCGATGAAGAGAGGCAGCAGGGTCGCGAACAACGCTGTGGTGCGGACCCTGAAGCGCTGCAGGTCGGTGCGCACCGGCAGGGCGAGGACCACAAAGGCCCCCACCGCCGGCAGGAAGACGATCAGGGTAAGGCTGATGTCGGACGGCACCTAGGGCCCCCCCACGGAGGCGGGATGGACCGCGCCCACCCACACCAGTATCCCCACGGCCACGATCACGAGCCCGAGAGTGGCGGCAGGTACCCCAAGCCTCCAGCCACCCAAACGAGAGGTCTCCGCGGTCGGCAGCGAGGTGCCGTCCTCCAGGGCGCGAACAGCCGAGTCAGACAGGGGGTCCAGGACCCGGACCGTGAGCATGGCCAGAACTCGCCCGGGCCAACCTATCAAAGCCCGCTCCAACCCGCTGGCCAGGCCAGTTCCGTCGACCCAGGCCAACCAGTTCCCCTCGCCGGCCGTCGCCCTGGCAGGGTCATGGGTGGTCGCCAGCGCGGCCGCCGCCACCAGCACGGGCAGGATCAGAGTGGCGCCCAGGGCCGCCCAGTCGAAGGGCAGGAGGTTCTTCCCCTTAGCCGACGCAAGAATGTTGCCAATCCCAAAGTGGAGCGCAGGAATGCTCACCAGGCCACTCAGGAGCGCCACCACCACCAGAGCCCTGAGGACCGCCAGCTGGGATCCGGGGCGAGCCTGGTTCAGGTGACGGCGGGCAGCTCTCGCCTCCCTCGGATCGGTGAGGCCCGGGCCGCGCACGGCTGCCGCGGCCACCCTGCCGCAGGCCCAGGCGACCAGTAGAGACGACAACAGTTCCCCGCCACCTCCCACCAGCCGCACCATCACGTCCTCGGTCGGCAGACCTCGGCCGGAGCCCGAGATCGAGGCCGCGAGGACGGCTGCTCTTCCGAAGAATGTCCCGCCTCCAACGAGGCCAACAGCCGCCGCCAGGGCGCCCATCAGAATCCAGACGGTGCCCCGCGCCTGGTCCCAGGCGGGCCTGAGGCGTCGCACCGTCGGGATCCGAAGGTCACGGCTCAGGTGGCCAACTGCGCCCATGAGGGCACCGATGGTGACAATGGACGACACCGCCATGGCGACGGCGGCGCTGGGGGATCCCAGGCCGAACCCGACCAGCACCGAGGCGGACAGGCTGGCGGAGACGAAAGCTCCGAAACGGCGCAGATCGGGCTCGCGCACGGCCAGGGCGGACATCACCACCGCGCTGATCGAGGCCAGCACCGTGAGAGCAGGCAGCACCCCGGGTGCCAGCCGCATCAACGGGAACACCTGGTTGGCCAATGCCCCTGCAACCCCGACCCCGAGAACGGCCAGGAGGGCGCCCGCAGCGCCGCCGGGAGCACCGACCAGGCCGCGCCAGAGGCCGTGAAAGGGTACGAGGCCGGCAGTGCAAACAACCGCTACCACGATCAGAACGGCGGCGACGGTCAGGGTGCGGCCCCCGACTCCATGCACCTGCCCACGGGTGGCGGCGGTCCAAATCGCGGTCAGCGACGCCAGGTTAAGTCCGTTGGGGCTCAGCGCCTTGGCGGGATGCTTGGCGCTGGTAGATGCCACCTCAACCGCTCCAGAGAACTTGACGTAGAGGAACACCACTCCCAGAAGAAGGGACATTGCCCCAACTCTCCAGGCGACATAGGTCCTCCGGGCGACCATTCCTGCCTGAGCTCCAAGACCGGAGCCCAAGATCAAGGCCGCGGCAAACCCGCAGAGTTCGAAGCCGACCAGAACCTGGAACAGCCCCGGTGCCAGGATTAGAGTCAAAGCACCGAACAGCAGGATTTCGGTCAGGCGCATCAACCCGGCCAAGCGCTGGTCCGATCTCAGCTGGCTCATCATCTGGGTCTGGGCGACCAGCACGGCTATGACCACGGCAACCGCGAGAACGGTGGCGGCCGGAGTGTCCCAGTAGCCGACCCCGACCTGAAAGTTGGGCGAAAGCAGGGTCGACGCGGCCGAGTTGAACGGCGTCTGAGTGACCGGGAACGTCCAGAAGGTCAGCGACGACTGGTGCAGGGCCGGTAGAGCCTCGACGGTGGCGAAGAGCACCACCAGGGCCGCGAGCAGGGTGAGCCCCGATGCGGCCACAACCGCGACCGCCGAGCCGCGCCTGGTCTCGGCCAGATAGCTGACCCCCAGGCCCGCCACCGGAAGCAACAGTACCGCCCAACTGGCCGCGAAGAGATGCATCTCAGCCAGCCTCACCTGGGCCATCGTCAGAGCCGGCGGCGGGTGCCGTCTCGTCCCCCGCCCGCTCTGGCTCGGATGTGTTCGAGCCCTCATCGGAGCCGGGCAAGGGCTCCTCCGCATACGGGGGTTCCGGGCGCTCACCTGGCGCCGCCTGGGCCGCCACCCGAACTTCGAACACATGATCGGAGTTCGCGCGGCGCCAGAGAACCACCGCCAGCGAGGAACCGACGCCCGCGAGCAGCACCCCAAGGACCTCCACGACCAGGGCGTATGCCTGCAACTGGGCGGCGGCGCCCGGAGTGGCCGCAGAAGCGGAAAACGCCACCAGGGACTCAGCCACGGCACTGAAACCCATCAGAATGCCAAGGTTGGCCCCAAACGCATCGCGGCGGTGAATTGCCGCAAACGCCGCCACCGCGAAGATGGCTGCCGCCGACAGCAGCAGAATGGCGGACGTAGCACTCATCTCGACGCTCCCCGCCTGGCCTGCCGAGCCGCGGCCCTGGCCGCCGCCCTCTGACGGGCCCGCCGAGCCTGCTCCTCGGCTCGCCTGCGTCTTTGCGCTTCCGCCTGGTCCTCAGCCACCTCCCTCTGGTCGCGGGCCACCAGAGCGGCCGCTCCCACCATCGTGGCGGCGGTTAGGACCACGAGCCCCAGCACCGGCACTCCCATCCCCAGGAGCACGTGCTGACCGACAAGGGACAGGCTCGGGGCCTGGCCCTCAGGGTGGCGGAAACCGGAGCGTGCGGCTATCCCGGTCGCGACAAGCAGCGCGGCGACTGCCACCGCAAGGACGGCATCCGCCCCCAGCACGACGCCTCGCCATGTTGAGGAGGCCCCCGCCGGTGTGGTCGGGAGCGCCTGCCTTCGATTCAAAGGGGCGAGGACGGCTGGCCCCGCCAGCGCGCCTAGCAGGAGCATCCCCAGGCCCGGTAGGAGAGCTCCCGCCAGAGCGAAGGCCGCGGCCAGGGCGACCGTCATCAGCGCCAGCGCCAGCACCTTGGTGGGCCGCGGTGGCCGCAGGACAATCAGGAGCGCGGCACCCACGGCGATCCCGGTCAGGACCGCGACCCCGATCACAGGGCCTCCCCCGCGGTGACATTCTCAGCCAAGCAGGATGGTTGGTTGGCGAGCAGCTGACGGAACGAAGAGGGCACGGGCGGTCATTTTATGGGACTGCCATCTCCCGCTTGCGCCAGAGGCGACCGTCAGCGGTCGCGCAAGATCAGGCGATCAGCGAATGCCTCCATCCTGGAGCGCACCGCAGGAGGCAGTGCTGCCAGACTGGCCAGGGCCTCCGAGCTCCAGCCGTCGGCGAGGGTGTGGGCGGTGGCGAGGGCCCCCGTGTCGCGAACCAGATCCAGCACGCTCTCCCGGATGGGCCCGGCAGCCTCCGGCTCAGATCGGTCCATGGCCTGAAGTCGCGAGAGTACCGGCTTTCTCTTGGGCCCACGAAGAGCGCACACGAGAGGCAGACCGCAGATGCCCTGGGCAAGGTCGGTCCCGGCCGGCTTGCCGGTACGGTCGGGGTCGCTGAAGTCCAAGCAGTCGTCGATCCCCTGGAATGCCAATCCGAGCTTTCGCGCAAACCTGGTGACGGCCTGGACCTCCCGCGCGGACGCGCCCCCCACTACAGCCCCAATCGCACAGCAGGCCGACAGCAGGGCGCCCGTCTTGAGCTGGGCCACCTTGACATAGGGAGCCAGCTCTCCAGACCAGACAGAGCGGCGCTCCAGCTCCCGCAGCTGCCCATCGGCTATCTGCACGAGGGCGTCGGCGAAGTGGCGGGAAATCCGGGGGTCCCCCAGCCGAGCAATCAGCCCCGAGGCCCGCCCCAGGTAGAAGTCACCAACGCCCAGCGCGACCAGGGGCCCAGATTGCGAAGCGACTGTGGGAGCGCCCCGGCGCGAGCTAGCTCCGTCCACCAGATCGTCGTGGCAGAGAGTGGCGGCATGGAGCAGTTCCATGGCCGCTGCTGCCTGCAGCAAGCGATCCGGGCGAAACCGACCCCCTATCTCGCCTGTGAGCAAAACCAGGCGGGCTCGGATGCGTTTCCCTCCCGCGTTCAGCAGGGTCGCCATGGGACCGGCAACGACCGCGGGATCGGTTGCCAGGATCCGGCCCAGCCGCTCCTCAACCGGGTCTGGTGCTGCGACGAGGCGCCCAACTGCAGCGTGCCTCTCTCCGAGAGAGTTGGCTGGTCCTCTGGCAAGGAATCTTCCGGCCCGCCACCAGCGAGCCTGATCGACCGCCGAGAGCCGAGCGGCCCGTGATCCCGCCAGCCCACAGGCAGGGAGCAGCTGCCGTTCGGCCGACTTCACGCTCCCCGTCATCAGGAGGGCAAGGCCAGCCTCGGTCAGCCCGTCCGCCAGAGCAGCCTCCATGTCGACATCCGAGTAGCGGGCCAGGGCCGAGGCCGCCTGGGCCAGGCAGTAGTCTCCGGCCAGGGTCCCAAGCCCCACGGGACGGCTACCGGCGGCCGCGGCATCGTGCCACTCCAGCGCCCGCTGGGTGAGCTCAGCGGCCGCCGCTGCCCGGACCGCGGACAAACCGTCGCCCTGGCGGAAGGTGGCGGCTCGAAGCGTGACACGCGCCGGTAAGCCCAGCGCCTCCGATTCCTTGCTCACGGCGCCGCCCCAACCGAGCTCGTTTAGAACTTGGACGGCCTGCCTTTCCGCTCTTGGCAGGTCCGCCATGCGTCCGGGCCGGACCGGCTCTGCCGTCGACTCGAGGGCCAGCTGGCCCCGACCCGCCGCCATCAGTCGGAAGTCCGCAGCCGCAGGGCGGCCCAGCCGGCGGCCGCGCCGATCGCGACCACAAGCAGGGCAACGATCAGCACCAGCATCCCCTGAGCCCCGCGCGCGCCTGCCCCGAGCACACCGGCCACCAGCAGGGTTACCCCCACCAGCAGCCCGAGGCCGAAGATCGACCGGGGAGCGCTGAGCGGGCTGAGCGCGCGCGGCAGGGCCGGCGCCCCAACGAAGGCTCCGAGTCCGGCGACCGCTATGGCAACCACGCCAGCAACCACGACAGCAATCACCACCTCTCAGGCCTCACTGTCAGGATTGGCTGCGGGGCCGGTCCGCTGGGGCGGAGCCGGCGGGGCTGGCTCGGGTGGGGGCAGCAGGAGATATAGCGCCAGGGCCCCCAGCGCGATCCCGGCCAAGATGATGACCGGGACCCCGACCCCACTGCCCAGCGAGCCGCCGAGATTCCCATTCAGGGTTGCCACCTCTGCGAGAAGGCTGCCGATGATCGCGAGGCCTGACACCAACAACGGCAGACTGCGCGAGGACAGCGCCGCTTGAATGGCGGCGGCCGCGGCCCAGCACCCGGCCAGGGCCAGCAAGAGCAGCATTGCCTCCACCGGCCAGGCCATCAAGCCCCCCCTTGCCTCACCACCGCCTGCACATCTCCCCCGGCCACCACTCTGTCCCCATCGTAGAGGACCACGGACTGGCCGACGGCAATTCCGATCTGAGGACTGGTGAACTCAACCTTCGCGTATCCGTCCTGCAGCACGAACCATGAGGCCGGCACCGGCTTGGCATGGGCCCTGGTCTGGGCCTCACCTAAGACCACCTTCTGAGGCGGGCGACCGCCAGGATACGCGGCGCGAGAAACCATGCAGGAGCTGACGTTTAGAGCCTCGCGGGGGCCGACCACCACCCGGTTGTGAGCGACGTCAAGCTCGACCACGTAGTGAGGAGCGGCGTTGGGTTGGGCCGCACCCACTCCGAGACCCTGGCGCTGGCCGACGGTGTAGAACGGTATTCCCCGATGGACCCCGACCTCGGCGCCATCCGTCGCCACCATCGGCCCCGGGCTGAACCGCCCCGCCAACTCGCGCTCCAGCACCACCCGATGGTCGCCCCCTCCGACGAAGCAGAGATCCTGACTGTCCGGCTTGTGCGCCACCGGCAAGCCGAGCTCCCCTGCCAGTGCCCTCACCTGGGCCTTCTGCAAGCGGCCCAAGGGTAAGAGGGTCCGGCTCAACACCTCCTGGTCACACCGGTAGAGCGTGTACGACTGGTCCTTGCGCAGGTCAGAGGCCCGACTCAGGGTGAAGCACCCGTCAGGGGCGCGTTCCACAACCGCGTAGTGGCCGGTCGCAACATGGGTCGCCCCCACTGCTGCGACCCGCCTGATGAGCTCCGCGAATTTGACCTTCTCATTGCAGCGGATACATGGGTTAGGGGTGCGCCCGCTCTGGTATTCCGCCAGGAAGTCGGCGATCACTGTCGCTCGAAAGTGGTCGCGCATATTGAGCACGTAATGCGGTATCCCGAGCCGGGAGCACACCCGCCTGGCGTCCTCTACGGCGTCCAGTGAGCAGCAGCCGCCCTCACCACGCTCCGCCTCCTCGGCCCCCCACAGTCGCATGGTCACCCCAAAGGTGTCCAGACCGGCCGCCACGCTGATGGCGGCCGCCACCGAGCTGTCAACTCCACCGCTCATCGCCACCGCCACCGAGCAGCCGGAGGGGGCAGCGGCCGTCAGGGACTTGGCCACCGCCAAGACCGATGTCGGCATCGCCGCCGACCGCTGGACCGCGGGAGCGGCGGCCAGTTCAGCGCCCGAGCTTGGTCAGGCGCGGCACGGTCGAGCCTGAAGCGGTGGTTGGCGGCACACGCAAACGGTGAATCAGCGAATCGAAGGGTCTACCCGGCCACCCGCGACTGCGGGCACGATGCTCAGATCATCTCCCGGACTGAGGGTGGCGTCGAGCCCTCCCGCCCCTCGGATGTCCTCATCGTTGCGATAGACGTTGACGAAGTGGCGCAGCCCACCCGACCCCTCGAAAAGTCGTGACTCGAAGCCGGGGTACCGTGACTCCAGATGCTGGAGTGCCTCCCGCACGGTACCTCCGTCGACCTCGACCTCGGCAGCCCCCGACGTGAGCTGCCTGAGCGGGCTGGGGACCCTTACCTTCACGCTCAAACCATCGTCCTCATCCGCCTCCAAGTATATGCGACCGCAGAATTCCCTTCGCTGCGGACTGTCCGCTCAAGATCGCCCCTTCGACGGTTGGACTGACCAGGTAGTCTCCGGCCAGCCAAACCCTTGGGCCGAGTTCCGCAGGGTCAAGACCGGCCAGCCGGCGGAAATGTCCGGGAGAGAAGATCGTCACCGCTTTGGGCCACACGTGGCTGGCGAAAGCCCCCGGCGGCCGATCCAGCAGCCTGGGATTAAGAGCGAGGCCACGGTCGCGCAGACTTGCCCCCAGCCGCCCCCCTTCGAGGAGGCCATCACCTCTGCGGTACAGCGCGACTGCGACCCTGAGCCTGCCCCTAGCCTGGCGGCTGGCCAACACCGCCCCGCTGCCCCTGGGCCCGGCCACCACGCCCAACGGCGGCTCGCTCGGATCTGGGGGAAACTCCCACCAACCCCGGGCAACCTCCGAATGGCGCACGCCTGACAGGAACGTGGCGTGCGCTCCTCCGCCGCCGATCAGACCAGCAGCCGCGCCAGCGTCGGTTGAGATCACGGCCGCCGTCGCCTCCAGCGCCTCCCCTGAGGCCGTGGCCACTGTCACCCGTGACTCCTCGGCAACCACGGCAACAGCTTCACCGGCCTTGCCGCGACGCACGATGAGGCCGCTCGCCAGGCCCTGGACCAGACGTTGCAGCCCCCCGCGTAAGACCTGCGGTCGGGCCCCGAGGAAGAGCCTGCCCGACTGGAGCAGAAGCGCCTGGCTCAGCTGTTCCAGTTCGCAGAAGGCGTTCCATTCGAATGCCGGTCGGATGGCGAGCTCGGTGAACGCGGGACTCAGATGCCGGTTGGCGTAGCCCGCGATGGAATCCGAGTCCAGTGGGGCCGCCAACTCCGGGTGGGCGTAGTTCAGCCTTCGCCAGTTGCGGGCTACGCGAGCTGCCGACCCCAGGATCCCGGGCACGTCCCCGGCATGGAGCGCACCCCGACCCCCAGGGACGGGCAGGAGCTGCGAGCGTAGCCCCAGAAGGTTCATCCAGGACCTGGTGGCCCGGTAGAAGCTCCAGACGTGACTGGCGCCTGCATCGACAACATCTCCTCCGAGATCCAAGCTCAGGACCCGCCCTCCCAGGCGCAGCTCCTTCTCCACCACTACCACCTCACACGAGGCTTCGGCCAGAACCCTGGCGGCTACCAGACCGGCGATCCCAGCTCCGACGACCACCACCCTGGGCACAGGCAGCAGCCGAGGAGCCCTATGGCCTCAGCTGGCCGGCGCGGGCGGTGAGGCGGTAGCAGTGTCATCGTCCACCGCCACGATGACCACCGCCGTACCGTAGGCCAAGATCTCGCTCACGCCCGGGGACAGTTCGTTGGAGTCGTAGCGCATCGCGATCACCGCATTGGCACCCAGCGCCGCCGCATGCTCGACCATCAGGTCGTACGCCTCCTGGCGGGCATGGTCACTCATGGTCATGTAGACGGTCTGGCGCCCGCCCACGAACTGCTGGAAGCCGGCACCGATATTGCCCACCACCGACCTGGAGCGGATCATGAGGCCCCTCACAACCCCCAACTGGCGCACCACCCGGTAGCCGTCGAACCCGGTGCCCGTGGTGACCCAGAGTGGGGGAGGCTTGCGCCCCGTGTCAGGCTCTGGCTGGTAGCTCACGGCGCGAGTCTAGCAGTGCTCCGGCCCCCGACCGGGAGACGCGGGCAAGCGCAGTTCCAGGCTGGGCGGGCAGTCTCCTTCCAGGGCCCCTTCCAGCAGAGCGTCGTAGACGTACTGGGACCATGTCTCCATCTCCAGATAGCTGACCCCGAGGTCCGCCAGTGAGGTCATGGCCCCGCTCGACTTCTCCACCTCGCGCAGGGATACGCGCCCCCCGTCCGCCCGCACCACGATGAGCACTCCGAGATGAACCTGACCAACCGCGCCGGAGTCGTCTTTCAACAACCCCAGGGGCCGACCGGTCAGGGCCGTGTCGCAGATCACCTCCTCGCTCCACTCACGCAGGCAGCCGCGCTCCCAGCACTGACTCCGGTCCCCGTCGCCAGAGTTGATGTGCCCGCCCACACCGAGGCTTATCTGCCCCCGGAGGCGACGCTCGCTGCCGCCCTTGAGCCGGCGCATGGCGAGCACTCCCGAATCGCCACGCACCACCATGTGGGGGATGATCTGCTGCCATTCCGGCAGGCTCTCGACCTCCGCTCGGGGACGAAACTCCCCCTGGCTTCGGACCCGAGCCAGCAGCTCCGTCACCCCGCCAAGGCGAAGTCCATGCCAGGCCGGCCCGGGAATGGCCGCTTCCCGCGGGAGGACCAGCACCCGCTCACGCCCGGCATCGCGGGCCACCGCCGCAATTGGCATGGCCTGCAAGCATAGAGAAGTCCCCACCGCAGGAGTGGCCCCTAAGCTGAAGCGGTGCCAAAGTCGGGGTCCGTGGCGATCGTCGGAGCGGGTCTGGCCGGTGCCAGGGCGGCCATGACGCTTCGTCAGCTGGGCTTCGACGGCCGGATCCTGCTGCTCGGCGATGAGCCTGAGCCGCCCTACGAACGCCCCCCACTCTCCAAGGACTACCTCACCGGACGCCTCGGTCGCGACAAGCTCTTCCCACTCTCGGAGAGGGCCTGGCAGGAACGGGAGGTCGAGTGGTTGGGCACCACCAAGGTCGTGGCGCTTGACCGGCGTGAGCGCCGCCTCGAGCTGGCTAGCGGCGAGCAGGTCGCGTACGCCAATTTGATCTTGACGACGGGGTCGGGGCCCCGGTCTCTGGAGGTACCTGGCATCGACCTAGGTGGGGTCATGTCGGTCTACTCACTGGCCGATGCGACTAGGCTGCGCGGCAACCTTGCGGCCAAGCCCAGAGTCCTGGTGATAGGCGGAGGTTTCCTCGGGTGTGAGCTGGCTGCCGCAGCCCGCGAAGCCGGCTGCGCGGTGGTCCTGGTTGAGGCTGGCGAATCCCTGCTTCAGTCATTGGTGCCTGCGGCGGGGCGGGCGGCCGCTCGCTGGGGTCGAGAGCACGGGGTCGATATTCGGCTGCAGACCTCGGTCACGCGTCTGCTGGGTGGTGATCACGTCGAGTCCGCCGATCTCAGCTCCGGCCAGTCCGCAAGTTGCGACCTGGTGCTGGTGTGCGTGGGCTCTTCCCCCAGGGTCGACTTGGCCAGGCGCTCAGGGCTTTCGGTGGGAGGAGGCCATTCCCCGGGGATCCTGGTGAGCCGGCGAGGTCGGACCTCGGACCCCCGGATCTTCGCCGCCGGGGACGTGGCCAGCTTCTGGCACCCTGGCCTGGGGCAAAGGCTGCGCCTTGAGCACTGGGACAACGCCCAACGGCAAGGGGCCCATGTGGCCACGACCGTGCTCGGCGGCGGCGAGCCCTACCGCCCAACCCCATACTTCTGGACGGAGCAGTTCGGCAACCTGGTACAGCAGGTGGGACTCCAGCTGCCCGGTGAGGAGGCGATCCAACTTGGGGATCCTGCCGGGGATAGCTTCTCCGTGGTTCTGCTGCGGGGAGGACGCATCCATGCCTGTCTTGCGGTCAACCGTTTTCGTGACCTCTCCGCAGCTCGCCGGCTGATCGAGGCGGGGCGTGCCGTGGATCCTGACCAGCTGCGCAAGCCCGGAGCAGACCTGGGGGACATCGCCCGTTCTTGACCGGGCGTCAAGCAGCACTTTTTGGACATGCGGTCCAGGGGAGTTACTTCGAACTCATGCGGCCAGGCCGATGCAATAGGCACACTTTGTCCGTAAGCTAGGTTAAGAGTGAGCGGCAGGGTGGGCGTGCGGGTGGCGATCACCGGGATGGGAATGGTCACCCCCCTCGGCACGGGCGTAGAGGAAGTCTGGGATGGGCTGGTCCATGGCCGATCCGGAGTCGGTCCGATCTCCCACTTCGACGCCACGGGCTTTCCGACCAGGATCGCTGGCGAGGTACGAGACTTCGACCCCGAGCTGTACATGGATCGCAAGACCGCGCGCCACGTGGCGCGCTACTGCCAGCTGGCGCTGGCGGCCGCCAGGATGGCGGTGGACGATTCCGGGCTCAAGCCCGAGACTCTTGACGCGGATGCGGTAGGGGTGGTGGTCAGCTCGGCCGCCGGGGGCATGGAGGAGATCGAGAGGGCTCATCAGACCCTGATGGAGCGTGGCGTGAGCAGGATCAGCCCGTTCATGGCGCCGATGATGATCACCGACATGGCCGCCGGGCTCATCGCCATCGAACTCAAGGCGGGAGGGCCGAACTATGCAGTCGTATCGGCGTGCGCCAGCGGTTCCCACGCCTTGGCCGACGCGACGGAGGTGATCCGGCGGGGCGACGCGGTGGCAATGATCGCGGGCGGAGCGGAGGCCGCTATCACGCCGCTGCTGATAGGGGCCTTCTGTCAGATGAGTGCCATGAGCAGGCGCAATGATCAGCCCCAGGCGGCCTGCCGGCCCTTCGACCTGGGGCGGGACGGCTTCGTCATGTCGGAGGGGGCGGTGATCATGGTCTTGGAGGAGATGGAGCACGCCCGGGCGCGCAACGCCCACATATGGGCGGAGCTGCTGGGGTCCGGGTCCAGCGCCGACATGTACCACTTCACCGCACCAGACCCCGAGGGACGCGGGGCGGCGCGGGCGATGAGCGCCGCGCTGCGACACTCAGGAATCGCCCCGGAGCAGGTGGACTACGTCAACGCCCACGGCACCTCAACCTCCCTCGGGGACATCGCGGAGACCCTGGCCATCCGCCAGGTCCTCGGGGAACATGCGAACCGTGTCGCGGTCAGCTCGACCAAGTCGATGACAGGACATCTGCTGGGCGCCGCGGGCGCCATGGAAGCTGCCGCCTGCGTGCTTGCAATTCAAAGGGGACTGATCCCGCCGACCATCAACCTGGCAGATCAGGATCCTCGTTGCGACCTCGATTACGTGCCGAACTCGGCCCGGGTCGCCCCGGTTAGAGTTGCCCTTTCGAACTCGTTCGGGTTCGGCGGGCACAACGCCTGTCTGGTCCTCGGACCGGGCGAGGCCTAGCAATCGATTCAAGGAGAAACCCGCTTGCCCGACCAACAGCCCCCCTCAGACCAGCCCCTGGACTTCAGCGAGCTGCAGAAGTTAGCGTCCGAGATCCTCGGTGTCGAGCCCGATCGAGTTCAGATGGACGTCAGCTTCGCCCGCGACCTGGCGGCTGACTCATTGGACCTTGTGGAGCTGATCATGGCGATCGAGGATCGCTACTCGGTCACGCTGCCTCCCGAGGAGCTAGAACAGATGAAGCGCGTCGGGCAACTCTGGGACTACCTGCTGGAGCACAAGCCCCAGCGATGACCGCCTATCCCGCAGCTGACCCGGTCGGTCTGCTCCCTCCGGTGGCCCTCCTCTTCCCCGGGCAGGGAGTCCAGCGACCCGGCATGGGCCTGGACCTCACCAGGCGCTTCCCCGAGGCCGACCGGGCGATCAGCCACGCGGAGGAGGTGCTGGAGATGCCCGTTCGCCGGCTCTGCTTTGAGGGACCGGCCGAGCAGTTGCTCCTGACCGAGAACATTCAGCCCTGCCTGGTGGCAGTCTCCTATGCCGCGTTCGAAGCCTACCGAACCAGGTTCGATACAGGCTCCATCGCGGCGGTGGCGGGCCATAGCCTGGGGGAGATCAGCGCCTGCGCCGCGTCTGGAACGATCACCTGGGAGGATGCTCTCCTCCTGGTCAGAGAGCGTGGCCGCCTCATGGCGGACGTGGCCACCTCCAACCCCGGACGGATGCTGGCGGTCGTGGGCCTCTCCCAGGAGCGGATCGAAGAGATCCGCCAGGAGGCAAGCCGGGCCGGCGGGATCTGGCTGGCGAACCTGAACTCCAGCAATCAATTCATCCTCAGTGGCGAGGCGGCGGCGATCGAAGTCGCCGAGAACCTTTCGAACAGGGCCGGAGCACGTCGCGTTGTGCTCCTGGACATACCGCTGGGCGCCCACTCGCCCCTGATGAGTCGAGCAGCGGCTAAGCTCGCGGAAACGGTGAGGGCGCTTCCTCTTCGGGCCCCGCAAATCCCCCTGATCGCCAACGGCAGCGGCTTTGTGCTGCATTCCGTGGTGGCGGTCCGCTCCGAGCTCATTGGGCATTTGCTGCGCCCTGTTTTGTGGGCCAGGACCATGGCTGCCATGCAACGGCTGCACGTGGCAACCGTGGTGGAGCTGGGGCCGGGGAGGGTGCTGGCCAGCCTTGCGGCCAAACACATGGCCGGGGTGGTCACATGGAACGCCGACGAGCTTCTGATCGAAGAAATGGGGAGCTGAACATGGACATGGACCTGTCCGGACGGCGCGCCCTGGTGACCGGGGGGGGCAAGGGAATCGGAGCGGCGATCAGCTCGCAGCTGGTGGAGATGGGAGCGGAGGTGGTGATCAACTTCCGTTCGGACAGGACCAGCGCCGAATCCACGGCTCAGGGCCTGAAGGGGGTCAGCCTGCACCAGGCGGATGTCAGCGACCCGGGCGAGGTCGGCGACATGTTCGCGGCCAAGGGTCCGTTCGACGTGGTCGTGAACAACGCCGGTGTACTGCGCGATCGGCTCCTCTTACGGATGACCAAGGAGGACTGGGACCAGGTTCTGGGCACCGACCTGAGCGCGGCCTTCCACGTGATCAAGGCGGCGGTGCCCCACATGATGCGCCAGCGCTTTGGGCGCATCGTCAACGTGAGCTCGATCGTGGGACTGGGCGGGAACCCCGGCCAGGCCAACTACGCGGCGGCCAAGGCCGGGCTGATCGGCCTGACCAAGTCGGTGGCCAAGGAGCTGGGGTCGCGCTCCATCACCTGCAATGCGGTCGCTCCCGGCTACGTTCTGACCGAACTCACCTCGTCGTCGGTATCCGAGGAGATGCTGCGGGAGCTGATCCGGATGACGCCCGTGCGGCGTGCGGGAACGGCAGCGGAGATCGCGGCGGCGGTCGCCTTCCTTTGCAGCCCCGCCGCCTCCTTCATCACCGGAGAGGTGCTGGTGGTCGACGGGGGCCTCAGCGCCTGACTCAGGCCCGCAGCTCGCGGATCTTGCGGGCAACCGCCTCCACCGGATCAGCAGCAGCGGCGGCTTCCTCCAGCAGCAGGCTCGCCACCACCACCCCATCCGCCAGACCCGTGACTGCTCGCACCTGCTCCGCGGAACGAACGCCGAACCCCAGCACCAGCGGAGCGTCCGTATTCTGCCTGGCCCTCTGCAGGAGGGAGGTCCCCTCGTCACGGGCAGAGGCTGCCGCGCCAGTCACGCCGGTCCTGGAAACGCAGTAGATGAAGCCGGTGCTGAGGCCTCCCGCTCTGGCGATCCTGGAGCTTGGGGTGGTGGGTGCGACCATGGTGTTCATGGCGATCCCGTGGTCTTCGGCCAGGCCCGCCAGCTCCGCCATCTCTTCCAGGGGCAGGTCTGGCACCAGGATCCCGTCCACTCCCGACCGGGCAGCCAGCTCGCAGAAGTGCCCAAGTCCCATTCGGAGCAGGGGATTCAGGTACGTCATCACCACGAGCGGGATGGCCAACCCGCCCTCCCTCGCCTCCTGAACCTGGGCCAGGGCTCTGGCGACCGTCATCCCGTTGCCAAGCGCACGCTGGCCCGCCGATTGCACGACCGGACCATCCGCAAGCGGGTCAGAGTATGGCAATCCCAACTCCACCATCTTGACTCCAGCTGCCTCCGCCGCCAGCAGCATGGGCACGGTGTCATCGACCCGTGGAAAGCCCGCCATCACGTACGAGATAAGGACGGCGGGAACGGGATGGCCGCTCAGGGTCAACCTGATCCGCCGGACGGCCTGGTCCGCGCTCATTGGGCATCGCCTCCATCGAGCACCGTGGCCATGTCCTTGTCGCCACGCCCGCTGAGACAGACCACAACCGGACCCGCCTCCGGCGGCCCCAGGTGGACCGCGTGGTAGACCGCGTGCGATGACTCGAGCGCGGGGATGATGCCTTCCAGGCGGGCGAGCAGGTGAAGACCCTCTAGGGCCTGCCCGTCCTCGACCACCGTGTACCAGACCCGTCCGGTGCTCTTGAGCCAGGCGTGCTCGGGGCCAACTCCGGGGTAGTCCAGGCCGGCCGAGATGCTGTGGGTTGACTCCACCTGCCCGTCCTCGTCCTGGAGGAGGTATGACCTGGCTCCATGCAGCACTCCTGGGCTTCCAAGGCTGAGCGTCGCTCCATGCTCCCCTCGGCCGCGGCCCCTGCCCCCAGCCTCCACGCCGACCAGCGCCACCTCCGGGTCGTCCAGAAAAGCGGAGAAGATCCCGATGGCGTTGCTCCCGCCTCCGACGCACGCGATCACCCGGGACGGCAGCCTCCCAGCCTGTTCCAGCATCTGCTGGCGTGCTTCGACCCCGATAACTGACTGGAGAGTGCGGACCAGCCATGGGTACGGGTGGGGCCCGACCACGGACCCAATCACGTAGTGGGTGTCGCGAACGTTGGTGACCCAGTCCCGGATCGCCTCTGAGGTTGCGTCCTTGAGCGTCCTCGATCCGCTGTCGACTGCTTCGACGGTGGCGCCGAGAAGCTTCATCTTGGCGACATTCACGGCCTGGCGCCGGATGTCCTCTGAGCCCATGTAGACCACGCAGGGCATCCCCATCAGCGCGCAGGCGGTCGCGGTGGCCAGGCCGTGCTGGCCGGCCCCGGTCTCGGCGACGATGCGTCGCTTACCCATTCTCTGGGCCAGCAGCAGCTGGCCCAGGGCGTTATTGATCTTGTGGGCGCCGGTGTGCAGCAGGTCCTCCCGCTTGAGCCAGATGGGAAAACCGGCCCGATCCGAGAGCCGCTTGGCGAGGTAACAGGGGGTGGGGCGCCCCGCGTAATCTCGGAGCAGGCCGTTTAGGGAATCGCTGAACGCCTGGTCGCGGAACGCCAGGGAGGCCTGCTCCTCCAGCTCCTCGAGAGCTGGCATCACCGTCTCCGGGACGAAGCTCCCCCCAAAGTCTCCATACCTTCCCGCCCGCGGCGGAGGGGTGGTTATGGGGCGGCCCGGGGTTCTCACGAGTTGACCTCATTGTGCACCATGGCGGCGGCCTCCCGAGCGGCTTGAACATATGCCTCGACAAGGCGCGGGTCCTTTACCCCCGGCCTGCGCTCCAGGCCGGAACTGGCGTCCACTCCGTACGGCCTGACCCGGGCCACTGCCGCTGCCACATTGCCAGGACCGAGTCCACCGGCCAGCCAGACTGGCCTGTGCGCCGAAACCGCCCTGGCGATCTCGAGATCTCCGACCATCCCCGTCCCACCAGCCCCATCCCCACCCAGGCTGTCGAGCATTATGGGCAGGTCCGCCCACCAATCAGCGCGGATGGCGGCAGCTGGCTCGCTGCTGGCGACATAAGGCAGCACCGGCACCCCCAGCTCACCAGCCAAGCCGGGGTGACAGCTGCGGATGTGGACCTGGACCATGGTCAGGCAAAACTCGTCAACCAGCTCGGCCAGCTCCACCGGAGTGGCATCCACCACTACTCCCACCAGATCCGCCCTGCCCAGGGTGACTTCAGCGATCTGGTGGGCGCTGCGAGCCCCGACCCGTCGCGGGCTGGCGTTATGGAATACCATCCCCAGCGCATCAGCGCCAACCGAGATCGCCACGCTGGCGTCCTCGGGGCTGGTGATGCCGCACACCTTGACACGCATCACCCGACGATCTCAGGATGCCCCGTCAAACCCCTCAAGGCAACACCGACGACCGTGGCTCGCATGAGCGCCTCGCCCACCAGGATGGCACTCGCGCCGGCGCCTCGGACCCGCTCAACGTCGCGGGCGTCGCGGATCCCGGACTCGGAAACCACCAGGCAGCCGGCGCCGGCCATCGGCGCCAGCCGCTCCGTGGTTCTGAGGTCGGTGACAAGGGTGTCCAGATCGCGGTTGTTGATCCCGATCAGGGTCGCTCCTGAGCTCAGGGCTGCCTCCATGTCGGACTCGTCATGAACCTCGACCAATGCGTCCATGCCGAGCTCCAGAGCGGTCTCGAGACACCTTGCCAGCATCTCCCCGGGCAATGCTCTGACGATCAGCAGGACGGCGTCCGCGCCCGCTGACCTGGCTTCCAGGATCTGCACCGGATCGACGACGAAGTCCTTGCGCAAGACGGGCAGTTCGGTGGCCGAGGCAGCCTGACGCAGATCGTCCAGGCTGCCCCCAAAAGACACCGGCTCGGTGAGGACGGAAATCGCGGCCGCCCCACCGGCGGCAAACCGCAGCGCCATATCCTGCGGGTCAAGCTCCGGCCTCAGTAAGCCGGCCGACGGCGAGCTGCGCTTCATCTCCGCAATCACTGTGATGCGGGGACCGCCGAGGGCTTCGATGAGGCTGCGCGCGGGCCTGGCCCCCTCGGCAGCCCGGCGCAGTGGGTCCAGGCCACCCCGCGCCAGGGTCTGCGCCCGGACCAGGGAGCGGGCCAGAATCGGCTCCAGAACTCGAACCGTCATGCCGTCTCCCGAGCCGGCACGGACTCGAGCCCAACCCTAGCGATCGGGCCCAACGCCTCAGCCGACATCGGAAAACCCGGTGAGACCCGGACGGGGCTGCTCACGCATCTCCTGAACGACCTCGACGGATGCCGCCGCCGGCCCGACGCGAACGTGGAGCAGCAGCTCTTCCACCGCCGGCTGCTGTCCCTGCGCCCACAGCTCGACCGTGCCATCGGGAACATTCCGCACCCAGCCAGTGACCCCGAGTCGGCTCGCCCAGGTGACGGTGAAGGCTCGAAAGCCCACCATCTGCACCCTCCCCCCGATGCGGCAGCGGACTGCTACCTGCTCGGGCTGCGCCGTGGGCTCAGACATGACTCCAGGGTAGCGAGCACCGGCCCTGTCACTTGAGGGTGGTCGACCCGGCCTCTTCCTCGCGGGCCAGCATGAAGAGCAGATCCGACAGTCGGTTCAAGTAGCGCAGTACCTCGGGGTTGATGGACCCGTCCTGACGCGCCAGCGCCACCGTGCGCCTCTCGGCCCGGCGGACCATGGTGCGGGCGAGGTCGATGGCCGCTGCAGCCGGGGTGCCGCCGGGCAGAACGAAGCCGGACGGCAAACCGATCAACTCCTCAAGCCTGTGCACCTCATCCTCGAGGCGGTCGACCGCCTGGGCCTCGAGGACCGGAAAGTGCTTCTCCAGCTTGGCCCGGTCGCTGCCGGCCGTCGCCAGCTCAGCCCCCACGGTGAAGCATTCCCGCTCCAGCCCGAGCAGGGTGGCCGCGACCCCCTGGTGGCGGCACATGGACCTGGCCAGCCCCATGGCTGAGATCGCCTCATCGAGAGCGCCATAGGCCTCGGTGTGCAGATCGTCCTTGGCGACGCGCCCTCCGTAGAGCAGGCTCGTCTGGCCCTGGTCACCGCCCTTGGTGACAATGCTGCTCAAGAAGCGCCCACCAGGCTCGGGGCCTCCTCCACCAGTTTCGTGGCCGCCATGGCGGCCGTGGTCGCATCCCCCACCGCGGTGGTGACCTGCCGGGTCAACTGTGCCCGCACGTCTCCCGCCGCGAAGACGCCGGGGACGGAGGTTTGCATGTTGGTGTCGGTCAGGTAGTAACCCTGGGAGTCGTGGTCAGCATGGACGGTGAGCAGGCCGCTGTTGGGCAGGAAGCCGACAAAGATGAATACCCCGCCCACGGGAAGCTCACTGGTCGAGCCATCCCGGAGATGGCTGAGCCGGAGAGCCTCGACCCTCCGCCCGTCACCCACCACCTCATCCACCACGGCGTCGAGGAGGAACTCCATCTTGGGATTCCGGCGCGCCCGATCCACCAAAACGGGCTGGGCCCTAAACTCCCGGCGCCTGTGGATCAAGGTGACCCGAGACGCGTAGCGGGTTAGGAAAGCGGCCTCCTCCATGGCGGCGTCCCCCCCTCCGACGACCGCCAGGTGCTCCCCCTTGAAGAAGGCCCCGTCACAGACGGCGCAGTAGGATACCCCCTTGCCGGAATACTCCTGCTCGCCGGGCACCTCGAGCTTGCGCGGCTGCCCGCCTGCGGTCAGAATCACCGCTCGGGCGAAGTACGGATCCCCGTCCTCAACTTCCAGCCGGTGGCCACCATCAGCCTGAGGGGTCACGGCCACCACCCGGGCCGACACCATCTCGGCGCCGAAACTCAGCGCATGATCCGCCATCTTGGTGGCCAGGTCCGGTCCTGTTATTGAAGCGAATCCAGGGTAGTCCTCGATGGCCTCGGTATTGAGCAACTCACCGCCCGGCACCCCGGCCTCCAGCAGGACCGTCCGCTTCATCGCCCGGCCGGCATAGAGGGCCGCCGTCAGCCCCGCGGGCCCGGCGCCGACTATGGCAATCTCATACTGTCGCGAATCCACGGTGAACCCCCTGCTTGACGGCTGTACTCACTTCGAGTCTACCCAGCCTGATGCGAGCCCGCCCCAAGCAACAGGGCGCCCGCTCGTCAGCTGCGGGCCGGTCCTGCTACTGGGGCGGGCTGCTTGCGCGACAGGGGAGGCGCAGCCTTCGAGTATCGCTCCCAGACCTCGTTGCCGCCCGACTTCCAATTTACGCTGGGCTGCTCCAGCAGGATCGGATCGACCCGGGTGGCATGCCGCTCGACCATCTCGATCATGCTCTCCAACAGGGTGTCGCCGAGCAGGTGTGGCTGCAACCCAAGGTCCAGCAGCCGCTGGTGCTTGGCGTTGTAGTAATGCTCCTCGGCCTCCACCCTCGGGTTGGGGACGTGGGCGATGGTGGTCTCCAGCCCATGTTCGCCACGCACTTTGGCCACCAGCTCCGCCAGTTGGAGCACGCTGAACTGCTCTGTGAACTGATTGAACACCCGGCACTCGCCCTTCTCCGCGGGGTTCTCCAGGGCCAGGGTGATGCATGCCATGGTATCGCGAATGTCAAGAAACCCGCGGGTCTGACCGCCCTTACCGTAAACGGTGAGGGGCTGCCCGACCGCCGCCTGGACACAGAAGCGGTTCAGCGCGGTCCCCCAGATGGAGTCAAAGTCAAAACGAGTGTGCAGGTCCTCATGGAGCGCGGTCTCCTCTGTCTCAAAGCCGTACACCACGCCCTGGTTGAGATCGGTCGCGCGCACCCCCCAAGCCCTGGTGGCGAAGTGGATGTTGTTGCTGTCGTGGACCTTGGAGAGGTGGTAGAAACTGCCCGGTACCTTCGGGAAGGGCAGCCGATCGCGGCGTCCGTTGTGCTCGATGTCGATGTAGCCCTCTTCGATGTCGATGTTGGGCGTGCCGTACTCCCCCATGGTCCCAAGCTTGATCAGGTGGCAGTCCGGGGCCCGATCGCGGATCGCGAAAAGGACATTGAGGGTCCCCACCACATTGTTGACCTGGGTCATCTCCGCGTGCGCGCGATCGACCATGGAGAACGGCGCGCTGCGCTGCTCGGCAAAGTGGATGACCGCCTGGGGCGCGAATTCCGCGAAGAGGGCGTCGACCACCGCGCCGTCGCGCAGGTCGACGCGGCGCCACTCGACCTGATGCCCGGAGACCTGCTGCCAACGGTCGACCCTCTGGGGCATTGTCCGAAGCGGCAGCAAGCTGTAGGTGCCACCCTCTCGGTCCCACTTGCGCCGGGCCAGGTTGTCGACTGCCACCACCCTATGGCCCAGCCGGGACAGGTGCATCGCCATCGGCCAGCCGATGTAGCCGTCGGCCCCCAGGACCAGGATCGTCAGCCCTGCGCGCCCGTTTTTGCCGCTCATTCTTGTGGTCTCCTGTTGAGGTTCGGATCGGGCCACAATGCTCGGTCATGCCCGTCTACGCCGTCCCCCGGAGCGATGTTGGCAGATGCACGGCCCGGGCGTCAAACGGAAGCTCAGTTCCAGAGCGGAAGTCTCAGCCGATTCCTAGCCTTCCAGCCAGCGGTGGATCACAGGCGACAGCTCCTGCAGAGGCATGGCGAAAGCTCCTGGGCCGTCTTCGGCGGCCAGGGTCAGGACCCCCACCACCTGCCCCGCGGTGGTCAGCACAGGGCCTCCACTGTTGCCCGGGAAAATCTTGGCCGGAATGCGAATCAGGTCCGAGTAGTTGCTGAGCTCACCCGGTTCCGCGTGCTCGACAGTGGCACGCTCACCGAGACCGTCGACGACGGACTCGGTGACAGGAGGATGGCTCGTGGCCCCCTCAGACGCCAGCACGACAACAGGCTCTCCGAGGGCCGCGGGGTTGGGGTCGATCTCGAACGGCTGCTCGCGCAGGCCGATCACCTTCACCTCAGCCAGGTCGAGCGCAGGGTCCGCGTTGATCACTGAAGCCGGGTACTCGGCCCCGGTCTGAGTCACGGCGTAGAAGCTGATGCCGGCATGGACCACATGGTCGTTGGTGATGAAGTCACCGGAACCGTCGATCGGCCACCCGGTGCCAAGCTCGTCGCTCTGGCGGCCGATCGCCACTATCGTCACAATCTCCGGGAGATCGCTGGTGGCAACCGCGGCCAGGTCCTGGTCGCTGCTCGCCGGAGAGGCGCCCGGGGAGGGTGCGAACGAACCCTGGGTCTTGGTCTGATGAGCAGGAGTTGGGCTGAGCCGCACCGCCGCCAGGGAGCCAGCACCGATGGACAGCCCGACGATCACCAGCGCCGCGGCCAACGCCCTCCAGCGACGACCGGTCGAGGCCCGCCTGATGGGGGTCCCCCAGTCCGTGGCCGTCCATTGGGCGGCTGGCTCGGGCCCGCCCCCCCATTGGGGCGGCTCCTGTGCCGGTGGGATCCATGGCAATGGCTCTCTGCCGCCTTCGCGTTGGTGGCCTAGGGGTGGCTGGTCTGGCGTCGCCTCAACTCCTTGACGGTGGCGAGCTGAATGTCACCGCGTCCATCTGGACCCGCAGCCACCCGCAACCAGCATAGCCCGCGACGGTCGGTATCGTTCAACGGCGAGTCACTCGGGCGCGGCGACCGCCCGCACCGGGCACACACTGTCGAGCCGTACGGGACGCATGCGTCGGCGGCCCACTCCGAAGAGGAGCTCCCCCACCGGTCCGAGGGGGTACCCATCCATGGTGCCGGGAGCGGGACTCGAACCCGCACGCAGTGACCTGCACAGCGCCCTGAACGCTGCGTGTCTACCATTTCACCATCCCGGCCCAAGAGTGAGAATGCTACCTCAACGGCACGGTCCCGTCCTTAGAGCCGTTGCCTCAGGTGGTCCACAGCCCAACGTCCCCGAACCGTTGCAGGGGATCGCCATCCCTGGGTATGCCGGGAACGTGGACCGAGCTGAGGTGGGCGTACACGTCAACCGGGGTGTACAGGAAGACGGCCGGCATGTCCTGGGCCAACCTCTGCGCGACCTCCCGATAGGCCGTGGCCTTGGCGGCGGTCGTGGTCGCGGTGGCGAGTTGGTCCAGCTCGTGATTGAGGATGGGGTCCGGGGGTGCCTGGCTGAAGTTGAGGGACTGGCTCGAGCTCAGCCCTGAGCCCCAAAATGGCACGAGGTCCGGGTCCGGGCCGTTGTCGAAGCCGACCAGCGCAAGTTGGAATGACTCGGATGCCAGCACCGTGGACATGAAGGACGAGGCCTTGCCCTCCACCACGGTCACGGCGAAGCCCTGGGAATCCAACATCTTGGCCAGCGCCTCAGCCGCCTGCGGGAGCGGGTCAAGGCCTGGCACGCTGATCGTGAGGCTGAGCCTGCGACCGCCCTTCTCGAATACTCCAAGGGGGGGCGGCCGCAAGTATCCATCCGTTGCCAGCAAGGAGGTGGCACTGGGTCCTGTTCCCACCGCGGCACGGCCCAGCCTAGCCCAGGGGATGGACTGCGGTAGGGGCCCATATTGGGGAACGCCCATCCCCGCGACCCCGGCTGCCACCAGCTGCCGGCGGTCAATGGCCGCAGCCAGGGCCCGGCGCACGATCGGATCGGAGAGGGGGCCGGCCGCCTCGTTCATGAGCAGCTCGACGAAGGAGTAGGACGTGATCCGCTGGCGCACCACACCCTTGGGCAGCGCCGCCAGATCCTGCGGGGTGGCCGCCAGCCACCCGTCCACCGCACCCTTGCTGAGCAGGGCCCCAACCGCGGACGGGCTCGGCTCGAGGTCCAAATCGAACCCCGCCAGCAGCGGCGCCGGACGGAAGTACGGATTCCGTACCAGCGATATCTGGTCGGGCGTGTTCGCCGCCACGAAGAACGGCCCCGAACAGGGCGGGAATCGCGCCGTCGGGCGCTGATCGGAGCGCAGATACAGCTGGGGACGGTCATGGTATGGCGCCTCGGGGACGATGGGGACCTCCGCCGTCAGGGAGAAGTTGGGAGCCGGTTCGGGCAGCACGAAGGTCCCCGCCCAGAAGGAGGTGGCGTAAAGGGAGATGCCCCGCCAGGGAGCGGCCAGCGCTGGGTCGGGGAAGGCCGCCGACTGCAGCACGGCCAGGGTGAACCCGACATCCCTGGTGGTGATGGGCTCGCCGTTGGACCAGCGTCCACCGCGGGGCAGGGTGAACGAGTATTTGGCCCCGCCGTCGAGCACGTGCCAGCTGGAGGCCAACCCCAGCACGGCCGTGCCCTGATTTCCCGCCTTGAGCAGCCCAGGTTGGGAGAGCGCCCCCACGGTCTCGGCAATCGGGTTCGAGGACGCGAGCAGTGCGTTGAGGGGCGACGGCCCGGTGGGTGCCACGATCGCCTCCTGATACACCTGATGGGTGACCATGGAGTGAGCCGAGAGGCCCACCAATCCTGCGCCCAGAAGCAGCACGGCGATGCTGCCGCCGAGGGCCGCGAACCTCAGGTGATGCCGGCTGGCGCCCCGCCGCCCCCTGGCAGCCTGGGCTAGTTGACCCGGATCTGGATGATCGCCACCAGGGCGAAGAGCACGGTCAGCCAGATTGAGGTTCGGAAAAGCACCCTCTCCAGGCCGCGCCGTGTGCGATAGCCCCCACCCATGTCCGTCCCGCCCCCGATGGTGCCTCCAAGGCCGCTGGACTTCGGGGTCTGCAGCAGAATCGTGATCACCAGCAGGATTGCCAGCACCACCTCCAGGGTCGTTACCGCGGTCTTCACCTTTCCTCCGCCACAAGATCGGGCGGATTATAGTGCGCCGCCGGGCCCCCGGGAATCTGCAACTCGGTCTCCACAAAGCTCTTGGGCTCATTCGCCTCAGCGAGCCGCCAGGCTGTCGCCCTGACTTGACGCCCGCCGTGCACCGCTATCACCACGTACTGATATCCCGCCCAGGCGTGGTCCGCGTCGAACTGGCTCGGACGAGCCGGGTGATCGGGATGGGTGTGGAAGAAACCCACGACCTCCTCTCCCCTTGCACGTGCCTGCTTCTCGGCGCGGATGATGTCCCGCGGATCCAACTCGTACCGGTCATGCCTGCGGTCTGTGACCAGATTTCGCCCCTCCAGGACCTCCGTGACGGCCGTGTGGTCCTCCCCAGGGATCCCGACCAAGACCCCGCACCCCTCATAGGGGTATGCGGCCTCAGCCAGAGTCCGCATGTATTCGAACTGTTGAACGGACATGCTGAGGACGGACAAGTTCACCAAGCTCCCGAGTCAGAGTAAACGCCTGAGCTGAGATATCGCGCCCCGCCATCTGGGGAGATCAGCACCACCACTCCTTCTCGTAAGCCGTCGTGGATGAGTTGCGCTACCCCCCAGAGCGCCAGACCAGTCGAGTGCCCGACGAGGATGCCCTGCTCGCGGGCGATCCTGCTGCCCAGATCATAGGCGGCATCGGTTGGCCCCTGCAGGTGCTGATCAGCGATCTCCGGGCGGTATATCCCGGGGATGATTGAGGATTCCATGTGCTTGAGCCCCTCCAGCCCGTGGAACGGGTCGTTCGGTTCCAGGCTGACGCAGACCACATCCGCGTTGAACTCCTTGAGCCGCAGTGAGGTCCCCACAAAGGTCCCACTGGTGCCGAGACCAGCGAGGAAGTGGGTCACCTGGCCCCCGGTCTGCTCCCAGATCTCCGGTCCGGTGCTGTCGTAGTGCGCCCGCCAGTTGGCGGGATTGTTGTACTGATCCGGGTAGAAGTAGCGCTCCGGATCGCGCTCGACGATCTCTCGGCAGACACGAATAGCGCCATCTGACCCCTCCTGGGGGTCACTTAGGACGAGTTCTGCCCCGTAGGCTCGGATCAGCGCCCGGCGCTCCCGGCTGACGTTGGCGGGCACGACCAGCCGGACCGGATACCCCAGGGCCGCCCCGAGCATGGCGTAGGCGACACCGGTGTTGCCGCTGGTGCTGTCCATGATCGTCTTGCCCGGAGCCAGCTGCCCCCCATCCAGGCCCGCTCGCAGCATCCAGAGGGCCGCCCTGTCCTTCACCGACCCGCCTGGATTGAGAAACTCGGCCTTCAGGAGAATGCGGAGATCAGGCGCGAGATCCTCAAAGATGCGGACCTCCAGCAGGGGCGTCCCACCCACGAGATCGCAGACGGTCGCCTCTGGCAGACCCCTTAGGATCCGCAGGCCTGGCTCGGAAGTGCACCGCACAATCCCTACTGTATCAGTCGGGTTTCCCGAGCTGGCCACGGTTGCGGCTGAGGACCGCAGCCCCTCTGAAGCAGCCGCCAGCTCCCAGCTCCCGTTCGATTCGGAGCAGCCGGTTGTACTTCGCCACCCTCTCACTGCGGGAGGGGGCGCCGGACTTGATCTGCCCCGCGCCCAGGGCCACCGCCAAGTCCGCAATGGCTGTGTCCTCGGTCTCTCCTGAGCGATGGCTGACGACGGTCGCGTACCCGTGGCGCTGTGCCAAGTCCACCACGTCCATCGTCTCTGTCAAGGTCCCGATCTGGTTGAGCTTGATCAGGATCGCATTGGCAACCCCTTCTCGGATGCCCCGCTCCAGATACTCAGGATTGGTGACGAAGTTATCGTCGCCCACCAGTTGGACCTTCGCTCCGAGCCGCCCTGTGAGCTCCGCCCATCCCTGCCAGTCGTCCTCGGCCATGCCATCCTCCAAGGAGACGATGGGGTACTGACTGATCCAGCTCTCCCACAGATCCGTGAGCTGGGATGAGCTGAAGCTGCGCCCTTCACCGGGCAAGACGTACTGGCCGTCACGGAACAGGTGGCTTGGGGCAGGGTCAAGGGCTATCGCCACCTCTCCCGGCGCCGAGTACCCTGCCCTCTGGATCGCCTCCAGCACCAATTCCACGGCTTCGACGTTGCTCTGGAGATTGGGTGCGAAGCCACCCTCGTCCCCCTGACCCACGGCCAGATGCCGGTCAGCGAGTACCTGCCGCAGGCTGTGGAAGATCTCCGACCCGGCTCTCAGCGCCTCCTGGAAATTGGGCATCCCAACCGGCATAACCATGAACTCCTGGAAGTCCACCGAGGAGTTGGCGTGAAGCCCGCCGTTGAGGATGTTGAACTGAGGCACGGGTAGTAGCCGAGCCCGCAACCCACCAAGGTGGCGGAACAAGGGCAGCTCCTCGGCGATGGCGGCAGCCTGGGCGGCAGCCAAGCTTACTCCGAGGATGGCGTTGGCCCCCAGGCGGGCTTTGTTCGGGGTCCCGTCCACCTCTATCAGTCGCTGATCCAGGCTGCGCTGGTCGAGCGCATCCATGCCCAGGACCGCCGGACCCAGGACCTCGTTGACGTTCTCCACCGCCTTGCGAACCCCCTTGCCGGAAAATCGGCTGTCATCGTGATCCCGCAGCTCCACCGCTTCCCGGGTTCCCGTCGACGCGCCGGAGGGGACCGCCGCCCGACCCATCTCGCCGCCGATGAGCGTCACCTCAACCGCCACTGTGGGGTTGCCCCGCGAGTCCAGGATCTCCTCAGCTGCCACCTGCTCGATGAAGGTCATGGCCACCTCCGTGATCCCGCTGGTCGGGTTGAGACCGGCGAGGCGCTAATCTCAGAGAAGCTTGAAGACCGCTCCTCACTGGGTACCAAGATTAAGCGCCGGGCAGCTTCTTGCCATCGGTGTTATCGCGTTCTTGGCAATCTCGGCTTTCGTCGATGTGATCACCAGCGCCGGGTCGCTGGGCAAGAGCTCCGGCCCCCCCAAGGCCCAGATGGGAGGCGCCATCGGTGGTGCGGTGATGACCGTCGGCAAGGAGTCACGGCTGGCCTTCGGGCTCTATTTGGCCTCTGGAGGAGCCATGTCCCCCACCTGCATCGGCGGCAACCTCACCCCAGAGTTTAGGGTGGTCGAGGTGACCTTCCTCGGCTCCCGGGGATCAGCATGGCGCCACGACGAGTCCTGCGGGGGCATCCTGGAGTCCAATTCAACGATCCCCATCGTCATCTACCTGGTGCCGCTGCACCCCGGGGACTTCACCGTGAGCGTCGCACCCAAGGTGCTCCGCAAACGCGTCGGCGACGTGGTCAGCGGCCTGGTGTCAGTCCGCCCCTGACCAGGAGCGGACGGCGCTGAGAAGGGCGGCATGGACCCTGGGTGGGCCGGCCACGATGTCACCGGACACCAGGTGGCCCTGGTTGCCCTCCCAGTCGGTCACGATCCCTCCCGCCTCAGTCACCAGCAGCGCCCCCGCGGCTATGTCCCATACCTTGAGGCCCATCTCGAAGTACCCGCTGAACACGCCTGCCGCGGTGTAGGCGAGATCGAGGCTGGCGGCCCCGGGGCGACGCACGTCCTCGAACTTGCGCAGCACCATCTCCAAGGTTCCGATCAATCGGGGAATCCGTTCCGGCGCCTTGAATGGGAACCCCGTCGTCACCACGGCTGAAGCTGGCTCCGGGTCCGAGAGCCTGAGCCGGTTGCCGCGCTCGTCATACGCCCCCTGGCCAGCCCGGGCACTGTAGGTCCAGTTCAGAAATGGTGCGTGGACGCATCCCACAGCAGGGTAGCCGTCCACCAGCAAGGCCACCGATACCCCGACCATGGGGAAGCCCCTACTGAAGTTGGTGGTTCCGTCCACGGGGTCGATGACCCAGCCGGTCGGACGTCTCTCTCCCCCTCCCTCCTCGGCCAGGATTGGAAGGTCAGGAAACGCGGCCCGCACGACTCGGACGATCACCTCCTCACTCTGGCGGTCGACCGCGGTCACATAATCCCCTGGCCCCTTGGACTCCGCCTCGTGGCGACCTAGGCCTGCCGCCCTAACCACGCCCCCTCCAGCCTGGGCAGCGTAGCGAGCCGTGGCCAGGGCGAGATCCAGATCCACCTCCGCCGCAGAATCCATCAGCGGCACCAGAAAAATGGACGACAGGCGCTCAACGACCCCCTCGACCCCGCCCGCGCGGAGGTTCTCTGGAGGTCTTCTTCTTGTGCTTCTTCTGTTTCGGTTGCGGCACGGGCGTGAGCAGGTCGCGGGTTGGTTCGGAACTGCGCGGCGGCGGGCTTGGTAGCTCAGATTCGCTCATGCCCTAATGGTGCCAGCTTTGGTCCCCCAACGGGGCATCGGTCATCCCCACAACCTGGCTGGCTCGACCCGGATGAGCCGCGGCCGTCCGGGCCGCAGGACCGCTACCACCGGCCCCACCACCTGGCGCCTCGATATGGGGCCGAACTGGTCGCTGTCGGAGCTGCGCTCTCGGTTGTCCCCGGCGAGCCATACCAGATCCCCCTCGCGGCTGACCGCGGCTACCCTCTTGATGACCTCAAAACCCTCCCGAGCCGGGTGCTCCGCCACCACCACCTGCCCCAACCGAGGCATCCTGCCCGGCCACGGCAGCAGCAGCGCCCAAGCGCCATCCGCCAAGAGTGGCTCCATGCTGGGCCCGTCCACCGCCACCAACTGGGGCAGGCGCGGCCATGAGAGATGAGCGAGTTTGCCGGTGAACACCATGTGATGGTAGTTTGAGGCGAGCGGTGGAGCCAGCCAAGGGCTCCTCGAACGCGTTCAGGAGGGAGTCAGCTATGTTCGGTGGTCTCAAGGACTGGGGCGGTCCCCGGCGGGTGGTGCACGCCCATTGCGATATCCCCTGCGGAATCTACGACCCCCATGAGGCACAGCTCGCGGCTCAGACGGTGGAGACGATGGTGACAAAGATTCACCAGCTGCCCGACTCAACCTCCGAGGCCAGCCGAAACTCCTTCGTGCGGATGGTCGAGGTCAAAGAGCTGCACGCGGAGAAAGTCAAGCGTGAGGTGCAGGTGATCTGGTCGGACTACTTCAAGCCCGAGCACTTGGAGAAGTTTCCGGAGCTGCATCAGCACGTCTGGAAGACCCTCAAGGCGGCCTCCGCCTGCAAGCAGTCGATCGACGCGGAGAAGGCTGCCGAGCTGCGTCGCCTGGTCGATGAGTTCGCGCGGATGTTCTGGGAAACCAAGAAGTAGAGGCTGGCCGGTGCTACCGCTGGGTCGGCCGGTGCCGGTCCGGCGGCCACCAGACCAGTAATTTGCGGGAGAGGCTTTGGAGCGAATCAACTTTCATTTTGACCCGATCTGTCCCTGGGCATGGCTGACCTCCCGCTGGGCGACCCGGCTCCATGAGCTGGGTGAGGCAGAGGTGAATTGGAGATTCTTCTCCTTGGGGATCGTCCACCTGCCGGATGGTGAGGACGCATCTCGTGGGCCTGTCGGATACAGCGGCCCAGCCCTCCAGATCTTGGCCTTGGCGCGCCGGGAGGGAGGCAACGAGCAGGTTGCTCGCCTCTACGCGGAGCTCGGCCGCCTCATCCACGCCGCGGAGGTGAGGCCGGGTCCGGAGGACGCTGACCGTGTCCTGGCCTCAGCCATGGAGGCATCTGGGATGGACCCCCAGAGGCGTGAGGCCGCGCTTGCTGACCAGTCCCTGTGGCAGGCGGTCGTGTCCGACCACGAGGCCGCCGTCGGCGCCTGCCAGGCCTTCGGGGTACCCACATTGGTCTTCGACGGCGGGGATGGCCCTGGCATCTTCGGGCCGATCGTGACCGAGGTTCCCGGCGATGAGGAAGCCAAAGCTCTTCTGGTGGATGTGGCCCGGATGGCGAGGAGGCCTTACCTCTTCGAGTTGAAGCGAGAGCGTGATGGGCATCCCCCCATGCTGGTCGGATCGGTCTAGAATCTCCCCATACAACTGACGACGGTTGTATGGCTGGGGCCCTTGCCCCGGAGATCCCATGCCCAGCGGCCTGTTTGGCTTCCCCAACCCGGTCAACGAGCCGGCCAGTCGGCTTGTGGCGGGCGCGGTCGCGCTCATCGCGTGTGCCGCCATAGCCACCCAGCAGCCCTGGCTGAGCGCGGTCCTGGCCTACGGCTTCCTCGCCAGGGTGGCCACCGGACCCACCATGAGCCCACTCGGACAGTTGGCTACCCGAGTGGTGGCGCCCAGGCTCACCAAGGCGCCGAAGTTGGTGCCAGGGCCCCCGAAGCGATTCGCCCAGGGGATCGGCGCAACGGTCAGCTGTGCGGCGACGCTGTGCTTCTTCCTGGGCCATCTGGTGATTGTCACCTACGCCCTTCTCGGGCTCCTGGCTCTGGCTGCCGCCCTCGAGGCGGCCTTCGCGTTCTGCATCGGGTGCCGCGTTTTCGGCCTGCTGATGCGCTGGGGAGTGATACCCCAGGAGGTCTGCGTGGCGTGCGCCCGCCTGCCCGCCAGGGAGGGCAGGACCCCCTAGGGCAACACCTCCGAAGGCGGCGCGGATGTACCGGGAGGGCCACCCGTCAGAATGACCAAGCGTGGTGGTGCGCCGTCTGTCGAAACCCTCGCGCCGCAACTTTCAGCCGTGGTGGGACGGCCGTCCGGTGCCCAGCGTGTCAGCGGGCTCGGCCAAGATTTCATCGGCCGACCATTCCAGGAGAACGCCAGGAGTGTCCTCTTCCGCCGACGTGACCAGGTGGTTCCTGGAGCGAACAGAACGCGGGAACGCGGATACCACAATTGATGCGCTGCTCGACCGTGGTGCGGCCTGGACCGCTGGCAATGAGGTGTCGGCTCTGGTGGACGGCGAGGCATATTTCAGCAGGCTCCTGGACGAGCTGCGCCAGCTGTCGCGGGGGGACTCGGTCTGGTTCTCCGAGTGGGAGTGTGACCGAGATGAGCTTCTCACGAGCCAGGGGCCGACGATTGGTGACCTGCTGGCGGAGCTGGCCCACGACGGCGTGGACGTGCGGGGCCTGGTGTGGCGGTCAAGACCTCAGAGCATGTCCTTCGGGGAGGTGGGCAACCTGCGCCTAGAGGCCGAGATCAACCGCCGGGGCGGTCAGGTGCTTCTAGACCAGCGAGTGCTGCCGTTCGGCTCCCACCATCAGAAGTACGTGATCATCCTGCGGAGGGGTAGACCCCAGGAGAGTGTCGCCTTCGTCGGCGGGATAGACATCTGCCACGCGCGTCGCGACAGCCCGCGGCATGAGGGTGATCCGCAAACCAAGAGGATGGACCGCCGCTACGGGCCCCAAGCACCCTGGCACGACGTCCAGCTGGCCGTGAAGGGCCCCGCGATCTCCCAGCTTGCCATCAGCTTTCGAGAGCGATGGTCGGATCCCCACCGGCGCGGATTCCCGACGCCGGTGCGCGCCGTAATGGCCCACCTGGCGGCCGAACCGGCAGCTTCCACGCTGATCGGCTTCGCCGGCGAGCCACCGCCTGAGGTCGGCACCCAGCTGGTTCAGATCTTGCGGACGTACCCGGTCCGGCGCCCTAGCTATCCCTTCGCCAGGGCCGGCGAGTTCAGCGTGGCCCGCGGCCTGGCAAAGGCGATCGGCCAGGCCCAGCGACTGGTCTATATCGAAGAGCAGTACCTCTGGTCGGAGCTCTCGGTGCAACCGCTAGCCAGAAGGCTCTCCGAGTGCCCCACGCTGCAGGTAGTCCTGCTGCTGCCCCGCTGGCCGAGCGCAGACGGGGCGGTGACTGGCCCCTTGGCCCGGGTCAATCAAATCTCGGCCTTGGCCAAGCTCCGAGAAGCGGGAGGCGACCGTGTTGGCGTCTATGACTTGGAGAATGACCAGGGCTGTCCCACCTATGTGCATGCAAAGGTTTGCATAATCGACGACATCTGGGCGATGGTTGGATCGGCCAACCTCAACTTGCGTTCCCTTACCCATGACTCCGAGTTGTCCTGCGCGGTGCTCGACAGGGCCCTGGATGGAACGGGCTTTCCTCGATCACTGCGGCGGCAGCTGTGGGCAGAACACCTGGGCTTGGCCATCGACGCGCCCGAGCTGAGCGACCTCGACCACGCCGCCGCCCTCTGGTCTGAAGCCGGGCAGCAGGTTGCCTCGTGGCACGCCGAAGGCGGGATCGGGCCACACCCTCCCGGGCGGGTGATGCGCCATCGTCCCATGCCGGTTGCAGCTCTGACCCGACTATGGGCAGCGCCGATAGCCAGGTTGCTCTATGACCCCGATGGCCGCGGCCGCGAACAGCCAGGCGGGGAGTTGTTTTGATCGAGCCCAAGACGAGTGCGGCATCCCTCATGGCCCTGGCGGTCCCCTCAGCACATGACCGGCCGCCCGGCTAGGGTAGGGACCAGATCCTCAAACGATCGGCAACCTGCGCCACGTCGATCAATCCATGTCAAACGCCGCCCGGATCGCGGCCGCCAGCTGCGCCTCCTGCGAGGGTCCGAGCACTCCAAGCCGCTCTCCCAGGGCCGATGCGGGTATGGTTGTCACGCGGTCACAGCTGACCACCGCTTCTTCCGGCAGGCCGTTCCGAGGACCGACCGGCACCTCCGTCGAAAGTCCGCGGATGGTGCGGCTGATCGGGGCTACGGTCACCCAACTCAGGTAGGGACGCACCAGCTCCCTGGTCAGCACGACCGCGGGGCGAGCGCCCCACAGATGAACGGCATGGATGGGCCTCATGAGTCCGGCGCACGGGTGCCAGTCGTGTCCTGGCTGGATGCCAGCGTCTCGAGATCGGGGTCTGGCTCGATGGCGGCAAGGATGGCGACGTCCCGGAGGGCCGCCTCACGGCGCTGCTCGCGGCGCAGGGCTCGGGCCGCCAGATCCGCTCTGCTTCGAGCACTGCCAGCAGCGACCATTTGATCCATGAATTCGACGACTTCGTCCGGCAGGCGGACGGCGATCTGCTTGCTCATGGCCCGATGGTACCGAGGCCAGACCGGGCCGGTGCCTTGCAGCATCGCGCAGACACAGGAGGCGCGCTCTGGGCCCCCCCAGCCAGCGCCAGCGAGGTTGTCTTAACAGTCGCGGCATTCCCTGCTCCCGCCCCCGACCGCTCCCATGGATCGGCTCCAGATGAGCCCCTGATCGTGCCGAGCAAGCCGCCTGATCCCTGGGAGATTCTTCGGCCTTATCGAGCTCTCTGGTCAGAGTGGCTTGAGCCGCGCTCGCAGGAGACAGAATTCGTTGCCTTCTGGGTCTGCCAGGACATGCCAGCTCTCAGTTCCCGTTTGCCCAACATCCGCGGGCCGGGCACCGAGCGCAAGCAGACGTCGCAGCTCGGCTTCCTGGTCGCGATCCGTAGGGTTGACGTCGATGTGCAGGCGGAACTTGCCGGCGCGGGGGTCGCTGCTGGGGCTGAAGACCATGGTGGGCTGCGACCCGCCAAAGCCCGCTTCGGCCGGCCCGATCTCTATGCTGCCGTCGTCCTCCCGGCCAAGCTCGATGTAGCCGAGGACCTCGCTCCAGAAAGAGGCCAGCAGATTGGCGTCGGCGGCGGCGACAACCAATTCACTGATGCGGCACGCCATGCTCGCCAGGATATCAGGGGTTGCGAGAGGTATCAGTTCAGCTCTCAGCACAGGGAGAAGTGACGCTGGTCAGTGAGTTTCTCTCAGGCGTCTCCCGGCCCAGGAGTGCTGCTTCCAAGGCAGCTGCGAGGCCCCGGAAATTGGTTCCGTTCATCCTGACCCTCAGCACCGTGACTCAGGACCGCAGCGATGGCCGCCGCAACCGGATCGTTGTTGCAGTCGGCGCTACAGTCAGCGGGTCGAGGCCGTCGGACTCCGACCTCCAGTGGCTCTGGTCGCCCCGGACTCGTTGAGATGGCCGTCGCGGCCGCAAGGCTTGTAGCAGCCCGGATGGTGAACGCTGACGCTGGGCGACACCTGCGCAGGTGAAAACCTGGAGGCGCCTCCTGGATTCCACCCGGCGACCACGGCTTGGCAGGTCCCCCGGATTCGTCCGGGAGCGTCCGCCATCGTCCGCCCTGAGATCAAAACAAAACTGGGCGACCGCGGATGTGCGCCAGTGGCCGCAGAAGTCGGCCTGGGTTCGGGTCAAATTTGGGGTCAGGATCGGCGAGCTCTCTGCCTTTACGACGATCCATGGTCCACCGTTTCTGGACTCCATCCGTCCCGGTGTCATCGCTGGACTCGATACCAACCCAGGCGCCGGGGTCGTACGGTTATCGCCCCCTCCGGCGTTGTTGGTACAGATGGATCGTCCGAGACCGGTGGAGGAGCAAGACCATGCCTCGTCACGGAGCACCAATCCGGGACGGCTGTCACCGGTCCCCTTTGAGGAGATCTACGAGCAGCACAGCCCTGACGTCTATCGCTACTGCCTCGCCAGGCTGGCTGATCCGGCCGCCGCAGAGGACGCAACCGCCAACACCTTCATGAAGGCCTTCTCCGCCTACTCGCGAGTTGGGTCGGCCTCCGACGGCGTCCGACTCTGGCTCTTTCGAATTGCTACGAACGTGTTCAAGGACCATCATCGCAGTCAGTCGCGGCGCAGGCGCCTATTCGCCGCCCTGGTCGGGTCCGTGCGCCCGGAGCAAGATCCGGAAGCGCAGGCGATGCTCAGTGTCGAGCTCCAGGGAATGCTTGACGCCCTCGCCGGCCTTGCTTCTCGGGAGCGCCATCTGGTCGGTCTTCGAGCTGGGGCCGGGCTTCCCTTTTCGGAAATCGCGGCCCTGATGAACATGAACGAGAACTCGGCTCGGGTCGCCACTCATCGAGCACTGCAACGACTACGCATGGCAGTGGAGGCAAACCGATGAACGATGACCTCACCCCGGAAGAGAGGTGGCTGGCGGATGCCCTGGCGGAGATCCGCCGCCGGCACAGCCCCGGACTTGGATTTACGCCTCGTCCAACCGGTCGCGGGAGGCGCGTAGGCAGTTTGGTCCTGGTGGGAGTCGTGGTCGCAGCCCTTGTGTCCGCCGCGATACTGCTGCCACGGTTCGTCTTCCCAAGGGCGCACGACAATAAAAGTGCTTCGCAGCAAGGCAGTGGTCCGTGCACAACCACTGGTCAGGTAGCGGCCGAGTCACACAGTCGAGGTGGCGTGGCAGAGCTCACCGCGGCGTATGCCAGTAGCGCCGCCGCTGTCGCTCTATGGCAGGACAGCAGGCTGCCGAACCATATGGGGACAGCGTCCAGTGCAATAACGCGTTTGGCTGGCAACACCCCAATCGCCGTTTGCTACTACAGCGGCTCCTTCATTGGGTTCCCGGAACCGCCGCCAGTGCCTGGGAGCACTCCCCCACCAGAACCCTACTACCGCTACCTGATTCTGGATGTGGCGGGGACTACGGTGATCGTTGATACCGTGAGCCGCTCAGCACCGCCGTTTGGGCCGCCTCCAACGGTGCCTTCTTTGACCTTGACACCGGCGTCGGCGCTCTGCGATCCGGGAGTTGCAGTCACTCTTCTGACTGTCCGCCGCACCGACGAGTTCCCCCAGAACCACATCAGGTTCAACTTCCCGGCGGACCTCACGGTGGCTAGCTCGACCCAGGCGCGCATGGTGGCTGACGCCGTCTGTGCCCTTCCCCGCATGCCTTCCGGCACGTTCTCCTGCCCAATGGACCTCGGGATCGCCTACCACCTGACCTTCTGGGCCGGGGGCATGGAGTTTGGGGCCATCACCGTTGGGGCGACTGGCTGTCAAGTTGTCCGAGTACTGGGGGCGGAGAGGTGGGTCGCTCGCTCACCTGACTTCTGGCGCACGTTGGGAGTGGCGATGGGGCTGACAAGACCGCACCTGGCAACCTTTCAGGGGCCACCGCCCTGACGAGTCTTGAGGCACGGGAGCTCACCAGCTCCCGGCTCTGACGGCGAGGTGCCGATCGGGGCGTGCGTGGCGGCGTTGTCTGGATCGTCGCTACCGTCCCGGGGCATAACCTGAGTGCCGAAG